>JBEAPR010000081.1:0-145208 GCA_041164265.1 Bacteroidota bacterium
GGAACTGTTGTTACCAAAAATATTCCAGATTTCGCTCTAGTAGTTGGCAATCCAGGCCACCAAATAGGTTGGGTTAGCAAAGCGGGTCATCGGCTAGAATTTGATGAAAATGGGATAGGGGTATGCCCAGAAAACTTAGATAAATACTTGTTTGAAGCGGGAAAAGTAATTTCTCTAGATGAAAATAAAAAATAATGAACATCAATAATTTTACCGAAAAAAAAGATCCCATCGCTGTAATTGGTTTGGGATACGTTGGATTACCCTTAGCCCTTTCTTTGGCCAAAAAATTCAAAGTCATAGGTTTTGATGTGTCGGAAAACAGGGTAGCTATGATGAAAAAAGGGATAGATCCTTCGGAAGAATTATCTAAAGAAGCTTTTGATAATAAGGACGTTACTTTTACTGCTCAACCGAAAGACTTAAAAGGAGCAAAATTTTACATTATAGCGGTTCCAACTCCCGTAGATGACCACAAGGTTCCCGATTTATCCTATTTAAAGGCTGCCTCTACCACCGTGGGAAAAGTTTTAAAAAAGGGTGATTATGTAGTTTTCGAATCTACTGTTTATCCCGGGTGTACAGAAGAGGATTGTCTTCCTATATTAGAAGCGCATTCTGGTCTAAAACTTAATAAGGATTTCAAATTAGGTTATTCCCCCGAGCGAATCAATCCAGGCGATAAAGTGAGAACCTTAGAAAAAATACTAAAAATAGTATCGGGTTCAGATGAGGAATCCTTGGAAGTAATTGCTGGGATTTACGGTTCGATAATTGAAGCAGGCATTCATAAAGCCCCTACGATTAAAGTAGCAGAAGCAGCCAAAGTGATCGAAAATACCCAAAGAGATCTGAATATTTCATTGATGAATGAATTATCTATCATTTTTGACAAAATGAACATTGATACCCAAGCCGTTTTAGATGCGGCGGGAACCAAATGGAATTTTCTCAAATTCAGTCCTGGTTTAGTTGGAGGACATTGTATCAGTGTAGATCCCTATTACCTTTTACACAAGAGCAAAGAAATTGGATATGACCCTCAAGTTATTTTGAGTGGAAGAAGGGTTAATGATGGGATGCCAAAGCACATCGCCAGCAGACTTACGCAATTATTAATACAACGAGGCAAAAACCCTTCTAAATCAAAAGTACTGGTCAAAGGAATAACATTCAAGGAAAATGTGGCAGATATTCGAAACTCAAAAGTGGCTGAGTTAATTAAAGAATTGATGCAATACTCCATCAATGTACATTTAATGGATCCTTTTGCCTCACCAAATGAAGTAGCCAAAGAGTACCATTTATCTATGATTGATAAAATTGGCAATGAATACGATGCGATAATTGTTGCCGTTGCACATGACGCATATAAAGATTTGGATGAAGATTATTTCTTATCTATTTCCGCCGACGAACCTATCCTCATGGACATTAAGGGACTTTATAATTTCTCATCGGCTAGCAATAAGCTGCACTATTGGAAACTTTAAAAGAAATAATATATAGTGGCAACTGAACACATCAATCAATTACACGATAGCGAAAAAAAATGGTTCGCTGTTTATACCCTCTACAAAAGGGAAAAGCGAGTTCTTGCTGCGCTACAACAAAAAGGTATTGATGCTTATTTACCGCTCTTAAAACTAACCAGACACTATACTAGAAAGGTTAAAAAAGTTGAATTACCTCTCATTAATTGTTATTTGTTCGTTAAGATTGTCAAAGAAGAATACTTAAGAGTTTTGGAAACAGAAGAGGTGGTTAGTTTTTTGAAAATTGGTAAGAATTTGATTTCCATACCTGAACAGGAAATCAATATTATGAAAAAAGTAGTGGGAGAACAAATAGACATTGAGGTACAACCAGGACTAGTTCAAAAAGGAGCGAGCGTAGAAGTTATTGGAGGCCAACTTACAGGTCTCAAAGGAAAGTTGCACGAAATTAAAAACGAAAAGAATTTTTCTATTGAATTAGAGCGTATGGGATATTCCATTTTTATGGAAATTGACCCTAAATACTTAAAAGTAATTGAGACAGGAGATAAATCCACCCCTAAAGAAAAAGAGGTGGGTCAAAAAACCACTAATTGGAGTATTAAAATATAGACCTGGATTGGTCTAAGGTACATTATGGAAAAAATCAGGAATGCCAAGCATGCTCGACAGCTTTGTCGTCTTATCGGAGAAGTACACGCGACTTTTTAAGGCGAAGCTTTGCACCAAAAATCAATTATTTTGAAAGTTTTAATAACTGGTAGTGCGGGTTTCATAGGATTTCATCTAGCTAAAAAGTTGCTAGAGGACAACCATCATGTCGTGGGTATAGATAACTTAAACTCCTATTACGATATATCCCTGAAAAAAGGAAGATTAGAGTTATTAAAACCATATGCTAATTTTCAATTTTTCAAAGTGGATTTAACTGACCTAACAGCTTTGAAACAGCTTTTTACAAAGGAAAATTTCGAAGTGGTTATCAACTTGGCTGCTCAACCAGGAGTGCGATACTCTTTGGAAAATCCAAATGCCTATATTCAATCCAATATCGTAGGTTTCACCAACTTGTTGGAATGTTGTAGGTATCATCACATACAACATTTGGTCTTTGCAAGTAGCTCTAGTGTCTATGGGATGAATTCGTCTATACCGTTTAATACAGGACAAAATGTTGATCATCCCATTTCTCTTTATGCAGCAACTAAAAAAAGCAATGAATTACTAGCCCATACTTACAGCCATCTTTTTAATTTGCCGACTACCGGATTGAGATTCTTTACAGTATATGGGCCTTGGGGTCGACCCGATATGGCCTATATGTTATTTGCTAATGCCATTTATGAAAATCGACCCATACAAATTTTTAACCACGGAAAAATGAAACGCGATTTCACCTATGTAGGCGATATCGTTGACGGAATTTCTAAAATCATGCTTGTTCCTCCCCTGCCTAATCCGGAATGGGATTCGAATATACCTAATCCAGCCAACAGTGCTGCTCCTTACAAATTATACAATATAGGTAACAACCAACCAGTTGAATTAATCACCTTTATAGAGACACTAGAAAGACTTTTGGGAAGAGAAGCACAAAAGGAATGGTTGCCCATTCAACCCGGAGATGTGGAAGTAACTTATGCTGATATTTCAGGTCTCCAAAAAGATTTTAATTACCAGCCTAGTACCTCTATTGAACAAGGTCTTCGAACTTTTGTAAATTGGTATAAAGCGTTTTATGGAAAATCGTGATTTGTCTATTTTGAAAACTGATTTTCATTCTCATCTTTTACCCGCAGTAGATGATGGAGCCAAGACTTTTGAAGATAGTCTTCAACTGATCAAAGGGCTTCTTTCGTTGGGTATTGAACAAATCATCACCACTCCGCACATACATTTTTATTCCTATCCACAAAACACCAGTGATTCGCTTCAAAAAACATTTGAAACATTTTACGAAGCTATAATTAAAGAAATACCAGATCTAAATATAAGTTTGGGTGCTGAGCATTTATTAGATGATAATTTTTTAAAAATCCTTCGGGAAAATAAAGTTTTACCTGTATTTAATAATCATTTACTCATTGAACTAGGCTATAAGGTACCTCCGCCCAATCTTCATGAAATTTTATTTGAAATTCAAATTAAGGGCTATGTGCCGATTATTGCCCACCCAGAAAGATATCTTTATTACGCTGATTCATTAGAGTATTTCCAGCAGTTAAAAGATTGGGGGGCTAGCTTTCAAATGAACCTCAGTTCTTTAACAGGTTACTACGGTCAGGAAATGAACGATTTAGCTCATCAATTAATAGCAACCGACTTGATTGACTATTTTTCCAGTGATCTTCACCATCAACGGCAATTAGATTTAATTACTAAAGGATCGGAAGAAGGGCTTTATCATAGCGTGTTTCAACAAACCATGCCGAACAATACAGCTATTGAAATCTAAAATTTTATTTTAATCCGTTTACTTATTTATTTGGTACTATCTGGTACCCTTTGTGGTTGTATCCAATACTCTGAATTATTGTTGATACCTCCTGACACCTCAGTTTCAGTTTACCGGAATAGTTCCCCACACTTGCTTCAAAAGTACGATGTACTGTATATTGATCTCTTAAATAATCAATTACCTACCCCCAATAGATTTGAAAAAGCATCTACTACTAACCTCGGTTCAGATAAATTGACTCAATTTATACAAATGGGGTACCCTGTTGATGAAGAAGGATATATTGCCTACCCTGGCATCTCTAAAACCTATGTAGAGGGCATGACATTAAAAGAAGCTACCAAAAAAATGGAGACAAAATTAGAGGAATTTATCAATCAACCTAATTTAGTCTTGAGCTTGATGAACTTCCAAATAACAGTTATGGGTGAAGTAAACCAACCGGGCAAGTTCTACTTTAATAGTCCAAGAGTTACGGTCTTAGATGCTCTGGCGAAAGCTGGTGATTTATCATCTTTTGCCGACAGGCGCCAAATCATTATCAAGCGTGAAATACAAGATAGTATTTATCATTTACCCTTTTCTTTGCGACAAAAGGATCAGGTTTATTTATTTCAAAACGATGTGGTTTATGTTCCCCCTTTGAAGCAAAAAGCAATTTTGTCGCAAGATCCATTTCAAAAAATTATTAGTTATTTATCTGCTTCATTATCGATCATTTCCTTTTGGATAGCTGTCAACAATTAAATTGGTGACCCCAGGAGATACCTTAACGATTCAAGAAGCCTTTTGGTTAATTGTAGAAAATAAATGGAAAATTTTCCAAGTGTTATTAATTTCTATTGTTTTGGCAGTTTTCTATCATCAATGGGCGCCTAAAATATTTGAAATTAAAGCCCGAATAATGGTATTCCCTCGTCAAAATAGCCAAAATAATGCCCCAGATTGGTTATTTGAATTATCAGGATTGGAAACGGTCCATAATATCAGTAATGAATTGGAAATCCTCAAATCTATTCAAATTCTATCTCAAGTAGGGAAAAGTTTAGGAGAATCGGAGCAGCTTACTTCTCATCAAATATTAAATAACCTCTCCATTAACAACATTAAAAATACAGAAATTTTGGAGCTGAGCTATAGAACGGAACAAATCGATTTAGGAAAAGAAGTTTTAAAACATTTGCTTAAACTTTACGAAAACAAAAATAGGGAAGAAGCCAAACTGTCTGAAATTAAAAGTCTGAAATTTTTGGACGAGCGTTTATTGCTTGTTCTAGATCAATTGCGGGAAATTGAATTGAAGTTAGAAAAACTAAAAATTAATGCCCCTGAAACCCTTTTAATTGAAGATTATTTGAATTTCTACAGAGCCAAGACTGATGATATTCAAAATAGATTGACGTATTTGACCCTAGAATTAGAAGAGCTTAATCATTTGCTGTATGCCGATTCCATTAAAATATACCCCGTATTTTTAATTCAAAGGTTTCCTCACCTCAGAAATTTTATCTCTTTCCTTTTCGAAGAAAATAAAGCTACTGGGAACCGATATGAAATTACAGAAAAACATCCCTTTTCCGAAGGAGAAAAAAACTATTCCACGCAAAAAAAAGGAAATATCAAAGAGCGTTTGATTCCACTTGAATCTAAATTGAACGCCGAAAAAATTAATTTACTTACTTCCAGCTTTGCTTTGGATAGTACCTTAAAAAGTATTCCTGGAAATGAACGAATAGCCATTAATCTTTTGAGAAACCAAAAAATGGTAGAATCCATTTATTTGCTTCTTTTGGAAAAAAAAGAAGAAACCTCTCTAGCACTAGCCTCTCAAACATCTAATATTAAGGTAATTGACCCTCCATTTGTGAATAGAAAAATAAGGCCCAATCCTTATCAGACAAGTGCTATAGTAATTATGGCTGGTCTATTCTTTCCAATACTATATATCATTGGTAAAAAAAATATCGATAGGCGTCTTTTTCATTATAAGGATTTTGCCCATAAGACTTCTATGCCTTTTTTGAGTGAAATACCACAAGGCAGAAAAAATATAACAACCCAACATTTTTATAAAAAGTCCAATGCCTCTATAATAGAACAAGTGAGATTGATGAAGGCCCATTTAGCTTTCCTTTGCGCAAATACCCAATCTCCGGTTTTCTTAATCTCCTCCTATTGGTCCGGGGAGGGGAAAACTTATTTATCTGCACATTTAGGATATGCTTTTGCTCTTGAAAAAATAAAAACTGTAATTGTAGGTGCCGATTTGAGGAAGCCAACACTTCAAAAATACTTTGAAAATCAACATCTACAACCCGGTTTAAGTAATTATTTAATTCAGACAGCCTCTGAAAATGAAATCATCCAATCAAGTTATATGAATGATTACTTAGATGGTATACAAAGCGGTCCAATTCCTCCCAATCCAACTGAATTAATTGCTAATGGTCAATTAGAAAAATTAATTAAGAAACTGCGTCAAAGGTATGAATGCATCATATTAGATTCTCCTCCAATTGGGTTAGTGGCTGATGCCCTACAAATTTCTTCCTTAGCTACCCATACCATTTTTGTCTTGAAATTTAAAAAGACCAAATTTGAGCATTTAGAGTTTTTAAATGGATTGGACTTGCAAAAGAAAGTTCCGGCTCCTTCTATTGTGCTCAATGGAGTTCCATTAAAAAAATCAAAAAACTACTACTATTATAACCAATAGTCCTGCTCTTTATGTCGTTACCGAAGGAGGTTGTTTTTCTAGGTATTCTGGAGCCCATAACCATATTCATGCAGGTGTTAATTGTTTAAATCATCATTTTAAAATTTCCCTATTTACTTCCTTTATAACTCAAAGGTCCCTTATGGGTCGAAATAGAATTTCATTACTGTTTTTCCTGGTATATTTCACTGAGCTAATATTAGTATTACCCTGGCAGTTTATTCAATTATATTTAATAAAACCAACGTTTATTTACGAACGATATCATATATTAAACTTCAATACTCTATTAATTTGTAAGTTTTTAAGAATTCCTCATTTTTTTGAAATAAATGGGTTGTGGAAAGAAGATCATCGAAATCGATTCTTGAGTTGGTTGGAAAATAGGTTTCTACACCTATCTCATTTTTGTTTTTGTTTAGGTTTAAGAGGCCATTTAATTCCTCAAATTCAACATCTCAATATAGAGAATGGCGTCTCCCAAAATTTTTGGAAAGCATTCAAAAACCATAGCAAAAAACGAAAATCTAATTTTAATATTTGTTTTCTAGGGTCGCTTATGAATCATCATCGCCTAGCAATAATTTGCGAGTCTATTATATTGATGCCATTAAGTATTCAGCGGCGAATTCGGCTGCATTTTATCGGACCTGTCAATCAAAGGGTACTTCAAATTGCTCAATCTTGCCCCATTTCTATTGTATTACACGGCGGCCAATCCAAAAAAAAGCGCATTAGACTTCTCAAGATGATGGATTGTGGTTTTATTTCAGGTGGTAGCCCTTATGCCTCATTCATGAAATTGTTTGAATATGGCAGTGCAAAATGTCCTGTAGTTGCTCCTAGAACTACTAATCTAAATCATTGGTTGGAGGAAAGAAATATATTTTTTTATCAACCAGATAACTACCATAGTTGCGCAAAAGCACTGATGAAGGTTTATCATTCACCAGATATATCTAGAGCCAAAGCCAACCTGTTTTATGAATTAATAGGAAAAAGGTTTTTATGGGAAAAGACTTTTTCAACCATTTCCTACCATATTGCAGATCATTTGTAGTATACCAAAAGTCTTGCATATACACGACAATATCGGTCTCAAAAATGGCGGCGGTATTGAGGTATATCTTAAGGAATTAATCGTATTAATTCCCCATCACTATTGGATTGGTGTTCGATTAAAATATCCATTCCTGTACCTGTCAGCCTATGAAAATGATTGGAAACAAAAAATTAGACTGCACCAATTCTCTAGTACATTAACCCAATTCATACGACATCGAAAAATTAAAATTATCCAATTACATGGGGTTTTTGATGTAGAAATTTTAAAACGATTACCTGATTCCATTCCTATCCTAAGGACTTTGCACGATTTGAGGTTCACTTGCCCAGGCTATGGTAAGTATTGGTACACCAGCGAAAAACCTTGTAATTCGAATTTTGGGATTCCCTGCTTCTTTAATGTTTATAAAGAAAAATGTGGCTCCAGAAATCCATGGACTATTTCGCAAAATATTCGGAGAATAAGACAAGAGCACAGACTTATGATTAATCGTTATAGTAAAATAATGGTGATGTCTGGATTTGTTAAACAGCAACTTCAAAAATTGAATATTCCAGATTCCAAAATAATTGTTGTAAGATATTTTTCTCGATTTAATCCAGTTTATCCTTTTAAAACCAAAGATCCGCCGTATAAAATTCTTTGGGTTGGTCGAATCAGTAAGACCAAGGGGTTAACCTATTTTCTAGATTTAGCAAAATCCGTACAAAATAAATCTCCTGGACGATTTTCATTTGAAATAATAGGAGATGGTATTGATAGAAAATCTCTTGATTTTTCAAATGTGATCTATCATGGTTGGCAATCCAAAGCTCAATTATTACAACACTTACGTGAAAGTTTTTTATTAGTTTTTACCTCTATCTATCCAGAAGCTTATGGCTTAGTAGGTATAGAAGCCCTTTCTCAAGGGGTACCCGTTTTAGCATTTGATGTTGGTGGGGTAAAAGACTGGCTAAAAAATGGCGTAAACGGCTTTTTATTTAATAAAAAAAACATTTTAATTATGGAACGTACCGTATTTTATCTAGCAGAGAATCCTGAAAAGTATATTGAATTGTGTCAAAGTATTTTTGAAAAACAACGAAATAAAAATTCTATAACCACACATCTCAATCAGTTGAAATACATCTATATGCAAATCATAAAGGATTGAAAATTGCAATAATTTCAGATGGTATTTGGCCAGAAAAAATAGGAGGTATTCAAAAACACACCTACGAGTTGATTGGTAGTTTGTCAGCGCTGGGGATAGAAACAGGGGTTTTTTATATTTCTAAAAATCCCGATCAGTTTAAAAGACTTTTCTTTAAACATGTCTATTTATTCCCAGTCCAAATTAATGCTATACCTTCCTTTTTTCCTGGCCATTACCTATTTAACCTTTACTTTAAATCTCACAAGGTTAGACGAGAATTGATAAATTCTCACTTCAATCCTGATTTTGTTTTTATTCAAGGCTTAATAGGATGGGCATTCAAAAATACCTCTTTAAAAACCATCAGTCATTTACACGGGTTAGAAATGTTTCAAAAAAGCTTTTCATTTAAAGAAAAAATATTCAAAAAAGCTTTTCAATTCATTGCAAAGTCCATAGTAAAACACTCTGATTATCAATGCTTTTATGGTCCATATTCAGCATCCATTCTACAGAGCTTAAAGGCCAAAAAATTGATTCTATTTCCAAATGCAGTTCGATTAATCCAAAATAAATCATTGGTTAATATAACTAGGGAATTATATCCAAAAAATCAACCCCTTTCATTTGTTTATCTCGGCAGATATGAATTCAGAAAAGGTATACCTCTTCTTATAAAAGTTTTAAGAGAATTAGCAGATAATTTTCAATTTGAATTTCATTTTATTGGCCCCATTCCTCCCAAAGCCCAGTTTATTCATCCCAAAATAACTTATCATGGAATAATTAATCAAGAGCAAAAGATCCGAATATTATTAAAAAAAGCTTCGGTTTTAGTTTTACCTAGTTTTGCCGAAGGCATGCCCACTTGTATTTTAGAAGCTATGAGTGAAAAAACTACAATAATTGCCACCAATGTTGGAGAAAACGCCCTTTTAGTAGATGAATCTAATGGTTGGTTAATTGTGCCCAACCAAAAATTTGCCTTGAAAAATGCCATGGAAAAGGCACTTAAAAGCGACCCACAAACGCTACTTAATAAAGGAGAAAAAAGTTATCAAATAGTCAAGAATCAATTTACCTGGGATAAAGTGGTAAGTAACTTTATAAACCAATTAAATAGTGCCATCTAGAACCAAAGTTCTTTTTTTATATACTACTCCGTCTCCTTACTTTTCAAGCTGCCTAAAGTATTTAGCGACATTACCAAAAGTTGAAGTTCAAGTCGTATTTAAAAATACTACCCATCTATTATTCAAAGTTCCATTCATTAATCACGGGGTTCATGGTGTATGCAAACCCCAAACTTTTCAAGAATTACTAAGTCTTTGTGTAAGTTTTAGGCCCAACATTATTTTTATAAGTGGTTGGATAGATAAAGAATATCTTCAAATTGGCAGATTATATAAAAAGAAGGGGATTACTATAATCGGCCTTTCTGATACATTAATTAAAAGAAACGTCCGACAATACTTGGGAAAATGGTATTCGAGATGGTATCTCAAAAATATATTTACGGCATTCTGGGTATCTGGAAAAAAAGCAGAGGATTTGATAAGATATTTGGGGTGGGAAAATCAACCTGTATTTCATGGATTTTATACGATTGACCATTTGAAGTTTTACCCATTATCTAACCAAATTAAAACACCTTCATTTTTATTTGTGGGAAGGTTAGAAAAAATAAAAGGTGTGGAAATCCTAATTGCAGCTTATCAATGGTATCGTTCTATCGTTCAAAAACCTTGGACGCTAAAAATAGCTGGTACGGGCTCCTTACAAAAAAATCTACCCCACTTAGAAGGTATTCAATACATGGGGCATTTGGATAATTCTAAACTAGCTAATATATATCACCAATCAGCTTGTTTTATTTTGCCTTCTTTACATGAACCATGGGGAGTAGTGATTCATGAAGCAGCGGCATCAGGCTTGCCATTAATTCTATCCAAAAATTGCGGTGCCAAAGAGCTGTTTCTCCAACCAAATGTCAATGGTTGGATTTGGGAAAATAAGGATTTTAAAAGTCTCGGTGCTCTTATGATAAAAGTCCATTTTACCTCCAAATCAAAATTAGAACGCTATGGTAAAAAAAGCCACGAGTTAAGTTTACACCTTCATATTCAATATTGGTTAAATACATTTGCAACAATTAAATCGCTATAACAAACATCACTATAGCCCAGGTAAACCTCTTTGGGTAGTGATGATTTGGATAATAATCAGCACCCTAATTTTTGAATCTAATTACTTTGTCATAACAGGTGTTAAACCATTCATTTTAAGATTATTTGGAGCTTCCATCGGTCAAAGTGTGGTCATCAAACCCAACGTCAAAATAAAATTTCCATGGCGGCTAACTATTGGAGCATATTCTTGGATAGGAGAGGGGGTATGGATAGATAATTTAGCATCTGTAGACATTGGAAATCATGTTTGTATTTCACAAAACACGCAAATTATCACTGGTAATCATGCTTTTAATAAAAGTTCTTTTGACCTAATAATCAAGCCAATTGTCATCAAAGACCAAGTTTGGATCGGGGCCAGGGCCTTAATTGCTCCAGGGGTTATATGTGAAAAAGGAAGTGTTCTATTAATGGGTAGTGTCTTGTTAAAAAAAATGACTCCATATACCATATACCGCGGACATCCGGCAAAATTTTATAAATCAAGGAATTCATCTTCAAATGGTTGAAATTTCAATTATTACCGCCGTTCTGAATGGGGAGAAAACCCTAAGTGATTGTTTGACCTGTATTTCCCAGCAAAAGGATATAAAAGTTCAACACATCATAGTTGATGGCGGATCTACAGATTATTCCCTTACCATAGTTAACCATTACCCTCATATTCAAACAGTAGTTATCAAAGATAAAATTTCACTGTACGAAGCTTTAAATATGGGAATAAAAAGGGCCAATGGAGAAGTAATTGGAATGCTACACTGCGATGATATTTTTACCTCTAGACATACTTTAAATACAGTGATTCAGTGTTTTAAGGACCAATCTATTGATGCAGTTTATGGCGATTTAGTAGTAGTGGAAAGGGGAAATAAATCAAAAGTTATTCGAAGATGGAAAGCTGGGGAATTCCGCTATGACTCCCTCAGATTAGGATGGATGCCTCCTCATCCTACTTTATTTATAAGAAAATCCATTTTTCAGAAATATGGGCTTTATAAAACTAATTTTTCCATCTCCAGTGATTACGAATTAATCGTTCGATTCTTATACTGCCACAAAATATCTATTAAATATTTGAGGTACCCTTTAGTTATCATGCGTAATGGGGGGCTATCTAATCAAACTATAAAAAATCGTTGGTTGGCCAATAAAGAAGATTTAAAAGCATGGAAATTAAACAACCTTCCTTGCCCTACTCTTTTGAGAATATTCAAACCTTTACGGAAGTTATCTCAATTTTATCCCTCTTTATTTTGATTAAAATCTTGCATATCATACCTGTTTGGTCTCTTTCAACTGGACCCAGTCAGATTCTATTACACTTGTTAAACAGCGAAAACCATTCTGAAAGCCAACACTGTATTGCCCTTTTTAACAAAAAAGGTACCATTCCTGCCGAATTAAAAAAATTTAAGGTATATGCCTTTCCTACTCTAATAGTTCACAGATGGAAATGGTCCCCTAGATTTAAGTTTTTTTTGGAAACTCACTTTCCTCAATTTGATATTCTACACCTTCACGGTTGTTGGATTTATCCCAATTATTTGGTGTACAAGCTATCAAAAAAATATTCCATACCTTATATTTTAAGACCAGCAGGTGCTTTATTAGATCAAGCTATTAATAGTAATCACAAATGGTTAAAAAAAGTCTATTTCCAATTAGTCGAAAAAAAAATACTCTCTCAAGCTATTGCTATTCATGCCCTATCCCTTTTAGAAAAAAATGCACTAATTAAAACCTTTCCAAACCGGCACATTGTTGTTAGCCTGCCTTATATACCTAAACCCTCTTATTCATTATTGGAGTTAGATACTATATTACCTAAAGAAATCCTAAATAAAAAGATTCTTTTATCAATTGGTTCCCTTTCTCCTATCAAGAATTTAGAATTTTTATCTCATGTCCTTCAAAAAGTAAAACTCACTCACCCAAATTTTTGCTGGATCATTGCAGGACCGTGTAATACCCCCTTCGGGAAAAACTTAAAAAGAAAAATTTCTAAAACTCTTTCCGCTAATGTATGGTTTGCAGGAGAAATAAATAATTCAGAAAAATTTACTTTACTAAACGCTGCCTCTATTTTTTTAAGTGCCAGTAAATCTGAAAACTTTGGCCTATCCATTTTAGAAGCCTTAATGAGCAATACCATAGTCATTGCTGGAGCAAATCAACCCTGGGCTAACGAAATTAAAAATAACTCAGGTTATTCTCTTCCAATATGCTTATCAAAGTACTGTAAAGCTATTGAATTCATCTTGCACTCCTCTCCACCCAAACCAAATAGCCATTTAATAAATAATTCATATACATGGAAAAAGATGTATAAGGATATTATCCAACTATAATGCATTGGAAACTTTTAGGAGTTTTAATTTTATTATGGTTAGGGTCTTTTTATTGGTCTGAATTAGTAACTCTTACCTTTATTATCTTAGGCCTATATTCATTGAAAGGTTCCACCCAGATTATTCAAGCTTTCAGCATAATTTCATTACTACAATTAATTAACCCTGGAATTGCCATAATTTCAAATAATAGTTTGAAGTGGATGGTTATTACATTACCATTTCTTTGGATTATAGTACACTTTTTCAATTCGCCATATAAAAATTTAAATAAGTTTTCCTTGGCCAATACTCATCTGACTTTCGGCTTTTTTTTACTCCCTCTTTGCTTAATCAGTAGTTATCATCCAACCATTTCTACTCTAAAACTTTTAGCTTTTATGGCTGCTGGATTCACTATTCTAAAGTCATTTGAATTATCTGATTCCACTCTAAATTATTGGCAAAACTGGTTCAACACCTTATTTACTTTCATACTTTTTGGAAGCCTTTGTATGCTTTTGACACCATATGGTTACTTTAGAAATGGAAGGGGGTTCCAAGGAATTTTTAACCATCCTCAAGTGCTTGGGGTAATAGCCGGTCTTAGCTCCATTTGGTTTTTCTCTCAACAAAAATCATTACTAAAATATACTTTAGGTGGGCTTTCGTTGATTTTAGTCTTTTTTTCAAAAGCAAGAATAGGTTTTATCCTCATAGTAGCAAGTACCTTGCTTTTAATAGTTTTAGAAACCATCTTTGATAAGAGAATTCGATTGAATTCAGGAGTGAAAACCTTAATGATATTTCTATTTATTATTGGAATTCCAACTTTCTTACTTCTGGAAGATAGTACAGAATTAATGAGGCATTTTTTTTTAAAAAGGACGCCTCAATCAGGTTTAATGGAATCATTTGGGGAATCTAGAGGACATCTTATTCAAAAATCCTTGGACAATTTTTTCCAAAATCCACTTACCGGAATAGGCTTAGGGGTTAATAGTGACTTTAATTTTAACAGTGCCCAGCTATCAAATACATTGGATATTCCTTTGTCTGCACCCACAGAAAAAGGATTCATGCCCTCTGCCATTTTAGAAGAATTAGGAATTTTGGGGGCGGTTCTAACCCTTGGGTACCTGATTTTTATTTCATTAAAAATTCCATTTTCCAATTCTAGTAATTATGCCTGGTTGTATTTCGCAACCCTGAGCATCAATCTTGGAGAATTTGTTTTCTTTTCATTTGGTGGTTTAGGTTTATTCCAATGGCTATTAATTGCCTTTTGTTGCACTCTGGATAAGTAATATATTTGAGGAAAATAAAATAGGATGTCAAATACCTTTGTAGCCATTATGGCAGGTGGAATTGGATCTAGATTTTGGCCTGCAAGTAGAGCCGCTAATCCCAAACAATTTTTAGATATCCTTGGGGTTGGAAAATCCTTGATTAGACTGACCTATGAAAGGTTTTTGGGAATTACCGATAAGAGTCAAATTTATATTGTTACCAATTCAACCTACTTTGAATTGGTAAAAGAACACTTACCAGAAATAAATGACGATCAAATTATATGCGAGCCATCACGCAATAATACAGCACCCTGTGTAGCTTACACCGCCTTAAAAATAGAAAATATAAATCCAAATGCCAATCTAATTGTGGCTCCCTCAGATCATATTATTTTACAAGAATCTAAATTTTTAGATTTAATAAAATTGGCCCTTGATTATTCTCACCAAAATGATGCACTTCTTACCTTGGGTATTCAACCTACTAGACCAGATACTGGGTATGGTTATATTCAATTCGATGGAAATCAATCTATTAACCCAGTAGTAAAGTTTACCGAAAAACCCCCACTAGAACTTGCTCAAACATTCATTGAGGCAGGAAACTACCTTTGGAATGCAGGAATTTTCGTTTGGAGTGTAAAAAGTATTCTAAAGGCATTCAAACAATATGCATCTGAGATTACTGATATTTTAGGGGCTAACCCTTCCGTCTATAATACACCAGCTGAAAAGTCCTTTATTCAAAAAAACTATCCTTTAACTCCTAATATTTCCATAGACTTTGCTATTATGGAAAAAGCCAAGAATGTTTTTACCATTCCTGGTTCATTTGGCTGGAGTGATCTTGGAACCTGGGCTTCTTTATATTCTGAAATGCCTAAGTCTGAAGAAAATAATGTGGTACAGTCAGAAAAAATAATCCTGGAAAATGTGCATCATTCTTTATTTAGATTACCCTCTAATAAATATGCTGTAGTCAAAGGATTAAATGACTTTTTGGTAATTGATTCGGACGATGTACTATTAATTTGGCCTAAAAGCGAAGAACAAAATATCAAAAACATGGTAGAGAAGGCTAAAAATATATTCCCTGACGCCGATATCTTCTAATTCAATTGCTTTTTTTAGTAAAAATTTTATACCCCCCTTTGGTTGCTAATCAATATCTGACTTCATTTGAAGCTGAAAGCTAAAATATTGCTTTTACACTATGGTTATCCCCCTCAACATACCACCGGAGGAATCAGATTGCATAAAATAAAAATTCACCTACAACCCTACTTTACCAAAGTCTATACTTTACCTCATACAAAGAAAACGGTAACCTATTCTCAAAAAATCAAAAACTTATGGATAGCTAGGTTACTTATCCACCTTAGGTATAGTTTTCCAACTAATTTATTGTTAGGAAAAGATCATTTGTTTTATCTGATTTCCACTTTTTTAAAAGCGAACCAGTTACTCAAGAAAAAAGGAATTATTTATCTTTTTACCAGTTATCAACCACTTTCTGATTTACTGATTGGGTTACTATTAAAAAAAAGGAATCCCCATATTTTTTGGATTGCTGATTTCAGAGACCCTTATCCAGAGGAAATTAAGGCCCATAATATATTTCCTGGACTCCAAAGAATAGTACTTAAATGGATAAAAAATCATTGCGACTTAATAACAGTAGTTTCGCAAGGTCTTAAAAAACACTTTGAACCATTTGCCCAAAACATTTTTGTCCTCTATAACGGACTAGACAGTAATCCTAAAAAAATAAAGATTCCTATCCTGGACTATACATTCAATGGTTTAATTACCTATACCGGATCTATTTACCCCCAACTAACTAATCCTCAACCATTTTTAAATAATCTATTAACCCTCTTTCCCCATGCTAGATTTCTTTACTTAGGTAAGGATGCCGATTCATGGAGAAAATGGCTTCCTTACGAAAAGCAACATTCCGTACTTCATGCTCCTAAATCTCATAACATTGCCAAAAAGGCGCAAAAAAAATCGGATATTCTTCTTGTATTTACTTGGTCTAACTTTGATATCAAAGGTGTTTTAACCACCAAATTTTTTGAATATTTAAATACCAATAAATTAGTTTTAGTACTCATTCAAGGAGATGAGGATCCAGAGTGGGAATCCATAGGTAGATTATTTCCAAATTGTATTATTTGCTATGCGCATGCTTGTTCCCTAAATCAACTCCAAAATAAACTTCGAAAAATTTCAAATACCTCTTTAAGGATCGATATCCAAAAAATTTCAAAATTCCTGTGGACTAACAACGCTGCAGCATTAATAGATACAATAAGAGCATCTACTTAATATTTATTAGCCTCCCAGAAAAGACATGTTTGTTATTCACCTTAACCAAATAAGAATAGGCTGAATTTGCTACCCCGCCCCAATCTTCCCCTTCCTTAAATAAATCATTAATCACATTCCTACCCATCTGGATTTGCCTAGTCTGAACTAAATCCACTTCTTTAACTACGTTTCCACTCATATTTAAAATAGCCACGGTAAATGATGCTGGAATTTGATCCCCCCAATAATAAAAGCTCAAACCTAGCTGCTCGCTAAACGGGTTTGGAAAAAAATTAATTTTTTCAATCTCAGTAGATAAAAAAACATCTATCACCGCAGTTTCTTTGAGGCTTTCTAATAGCACTCCATTTATAGTTTTAGGAATAACCTCTAGGGTATATATTCCGTTTCTATTTACCTTAATCGTTCCATCTAATTGAATATTTAATCCGCTCTCACCTAAATCTACCTCCACTTTCCACTGGTCCTTATCAACCTCTTGTAGGTTTCCACTTGCATCTTTTAATCTAACCTCCATTGCTGCTTTAGGATTGTTTCTATAAAGAAAATGATTGTAAATACTTTTAATCTGAATCCGCATTCTTTTTCCAGATTTGAAAGACTGCATGGGAACCTGCACTTGCCCATTTATTAGAAGAGATAGTTCTGGAAAATGAATAAAAGGTTTAACGAATAATGATAAAGAATCCCGATTTTCATTCCAATCACTCAATAATTGATAATTTCCAACAGGAATGTCACTCCATAATTGAATTTGATGCTGTTGAAAGAAAATTCCGTTAGAGAATGTTAACGCTATACAGGTATCCCTTTTTATATTCTCTCCTAGCAAGGTTAAACATAAACTAGTAGGTGTACTATGCGTTAGAGCGTTTCTCCATTCATTTAGAGAAAAATGAATCGGTTGGCCTTCTATTATAGAATCTTGTTCTAAAAAAACAGAAGTATAAATATTTTTCCACCTCTGACCAAAAAACTCAATTTCTAATTCATTTATTGGACCATCAACCCAAAAAGACAAATAGTCCTTATGGTTGATTCGTTTGTCCAAACGCATAGAACTATTAACAGCAATCCAATCCTCATTCTCTCCCTCCTTTTCCTGCCCAGATAATTTCAATCCTTTTAAATCACTGATCATGTGTACACTATCCCATTTTTCCGAAGGCCCAAATAAACTACTCCTATAATAATGGTCTATACCCAACCAGTCACCCATATTTATTAAAACTTCAACTTTTTCGCTATCCTCGGTTCCCACAACTTCTTTTATAATTCCCTTTCCCTTCTGAAAAACTATTAGATAAGGTATATCCTTATGTTCCAGAAAATAGCCAATATCTCTTGCTCCCTCTTGCTTTAAAATTTCACTTAATCTTATCAAGTGATCTTCGCTTTTCCCAATCGGCCCATTTTTAAAACTTTGCCCCTTATGATGAAAAGTAAATATGGATACTAAATAGTTACGCTCTACCTCTTCTTCCAAAAAAGCTACTAATTCTAAAACTTGATAATTATCAGCATTGGCTTCGAATTTTTTGTTGTGTACCAAACGACCTGTTGTGGGTTCTATAACCACCACATAAAAAGCAACAGGGACTCCAGAATTAACCAATCTTAAACCATCTCTAAATAATCTAGATCTTAACTGATTATCTTCTGTTCTTACTACCGCTTGAACCAATACAGAAAAACTCTCAAATTTTTGTTGTGTCGGTAAACTCTTTAATTGATTGCGTTGATTGAAAAAAAAGATGCCCTTTTTATCTTCAGAATAAAAAAAGGTTGAAGCAGTATTTTCATTGACCCTCCAATAATAACGTTGATTGTTGATCAACTGGTTACTTTCCAACTTTATTTCCGAAAGCGTTGGAGCCTCTTTAACAGATTTAAAAAATCTTTTAGGATGGAAAAAATGAGGGGTTGTATCCAACTCAATCCAAAATTCACCAGGGTAATTTACCTGAAAAAATAATCCTAATAAATCATCTGAGCTTATAATAGAATGATTGAATGGGTATTTTAATTCTATAAGGCCGATTAACCCATTTGTTTTCTCTAAATGTAAATTATTAAGTGTATCCTGTTCTAATAATTTTTTTTCATTTTGAACCTGCCTACAATTAATCGATAATTGTTTATTGATAAAATCTGATAGTGTTGGCACGGAAAGATTGGTTTGGAATGTGGTGGATTCATTCATAATGTACGCTGTATCCCTTTTCAACTCTATATCACCCACTTGAAAAAGGATCTCAATAGTATCTTTTTGTAATCTTCCAACATTAATAATATTCCCCTCTATGAGTAGTTGGTTTTTCGAGGGTTCCATTGTTGATGATATATTAGAGAACCTGTAATCAGGTCTTCCAGTATTAAATAATTTAAGGAACGGATCTCCATGAAAATTTAACTGATACCCTAATATTTGAGATCCATAAAAATTGCTTTCTTGAAGCAGTAGAATGGCTTTAAAAAAGATTTTCCCTATCGATTGGTTTTCTATATTGTTTGATAGTTCCAAATAAAATCGTGATAAATAAGAACTAAAACCGCTCGAATATCCATAACCCGAAGATCCAATATAACCTATTGCACCCCCATAAGAAGCAAAGGTAAATTGTTCACTTAGGCTTTTTTTACGCGTAAAAATATCTCCTGTTTGACAACCCAAATCCATCATCAATGGAAACTTTCTTACTGAGGATAATAAATCGGGGTTGTCTAATCCAAGTTCAGTTGATGTTACTCCTCCATGACCCAAAAAAACCCTTATCCCTAATCCTTTATTTAGTCTATCCAAAAATTCTCCATAAAAATTGCTTGGATTTCTCTCAATAATCGGTTTACTTAACTCCGATAATTTCATTCCTAATTTTTGGGATAATTCTGGATCCCAAGCTTTTCTTAGAATGTCTTTGTTTGTATTCAACTCTTCAACATTTTTTCCGCCTGCAATATGCAATACATTCTTCCTCCAATTCTGAGGACCATTAACTACTGCCAATTCATAATCCATAACCTTCTGAAGATAATCTACCAGTGATGCACCATTGGTTGCAGCCAATCTAGCTACCATAGTGTTATTAGTATCATCTATTTCATTCACTAAGAGAAAATCGGAAGCAGGATATCCATAAGAAGGAATTAAATGGTCGAATTCGTCTTTATAATCCTGCCCATATCCTTTGCCAATTAACCAAACAATCTTTGGCTTTAAGCCCCGAGATTTTAATTTTCTGAAGTAGTTGAAAAGGCCTTTATAAGAGTTTTTTTCACCATATCCATAATGATGATAAATAGTTTCGTAATTCATCCAATTAATAGAATAATTACCTCCTGCCGTTGTGTTTCTGAATGCTATATAATCTTCTAATTGTTTCTTCGCTTTTTGGTTTTTCAAAATTTCCTCAGCAACAATAATTAAATATTCACTTTTACTTAATCCCTCTTCGTTAAAAGTTATTTCTTTTACCGTGTCTAAATCAACTGTAGTAATAGGATACGATAGAGTCGTAAGTAATTTATCCTTGTTACAATTACTTAAATAAAAACCCCAACCATTCCTTCCAGCTTGAGGAGTATAATATAAACCGTCCTCCCTATTCATAATTTTTAATTCAGCCTCATTAGAATCACAGGGTATGAATAATCGATTTTCATTTAAATTTAATTTGAAAGAACCCTTAGGCATGGCTTGGACTATTCCAGTGATTTTAAGGCCTACCACAGAAAATTTACGCTGAGGTCCATATTTTGATTTTATTTCTATGTTGGGGAAGTTACCTAGCCCTTTATTTTTGCTAATTTCAACCTTAATATCCTCATATGGCATGATATTGTTGCTTATCCTTATTAGCTTTTGGTCCAAATAAACTTCCAAATCATTGACATATCCCAAATTTCTAATCCTTAAATCAATATGCTGGACTGAAGTATCATCAGAAATTTCTAATAATATCTGCTCGTGATAAGTAGGTTTCTTTCCCCAAGATTCATTCTTTGAAATGGGACTCTTTCTCAATAATTGCTCTGGACCAATGGTTTCTTTACAATAATATTCACGGTAGATAAAATGCTTTTCCACCGTATATTCAGATACCTTACTAAAAGAATCTTTGGAAATTTCTAATCGGTCTAGTTTTACGCCGTCGACAGGATGCTGAACTTTCCTGGCGTAAACCCGATTATTATTTGTTGGTGATGAGACATGTAAAATATAATCACCTTGATCATTTCGAATGGTCTTAATAGCGCTTCCATTATGCCAAAAATCATAATATCCAGCACCCTTGAAATGATAAGTTTTTCCTGCTTCTACTGTGAATACCTTATAGACCTGATCTTTGACCCACCACCTACCGTAAGTGGAATCTAAATCCTGAGTAAAAACAATTGAACTGGATTGGACCAATAGAACGAAAGATACCCAATACTTCATAAAAAGTTATTTTCGGTACCGATAGTCCAATTGCTGCGTTCAAGTCTAAAATATTTTTAGATTTAAATCAAGAATTGATGAATAGATTTTATTCATTTTTTATTTCTTCAATAGCTCTTCCGGGTCTAAATAAGATTTTTTGATACGTATCAAAAAAACCACTTGGCATCAACTCTGCATTATACAAATCCCGATGCTCTTTAGATTTAATGCCATTTTTATTCTCACTTCGAGAATTTTGATTATTCGCACCAACCACTTTTTTGATTTTAGTAAATATCGTTTTCATTTGATTGTAATTGGTTTTCAAAATGAATTAATTCAATTGTGCTGGTTCTACTTCTATTTGTCTTTTTTTATCTTTTATGATTTGTTGGATTTTCTTTTCTGCATCGTTAACCTGAACAAAGGTTGCCCTACCTTTTTCACTTCTCTTTAATCCTATCATCTTAATGCTAATTTGGTTGTGCTCGGCGGTAGATTCGAAATCTCTAATGATTTCATACACATCATGATCAATACTAGTCGTATTAGATGCATCTATAATCACCTGTGTTTTGGGAGGAATCTCATTTAGGGTTTTCATAATGCTTGCCCTGTTCAGAAAAGATACATCCTCTGACAACTTTATGGTAATAATATCTTCTGGATGCTGCTCAATATTCTCTGGCACGAAGTAAGGATTTCTGAAATTTTGTCGAAGAATGTAAAAAATAGCCACGCCCATCCCCATAGCAATACCTACCAATAAGTCTGTGAAAACTATACCTAGTATCGTTACCATAAAAGGAATAAACTGAACCCATCCCAATCTATACATTTGTCTAAAAAGAACCGGTTTAGCTAATTTGTAACCTACGACAAATAAAATAGCTGCTAAGGTGGCTAGTGGAATCATATTTAATATTCCTGGAATCATCATAGCTGCAAATAATAATAGGAAGCCGTGCAAAATAGCTGACATTTTTGATTTACCTCCTGATTGAATATTGGCTGAACTTCTCACAATCACCTGAGTGATAGGTAACCCTCCTATAAATCCTGAAATAATATTTCCAATTCCTTGGGCTTTTAATTCCAAATTAGTTGGTGTAATCCTTTTCATAGGATCTAGTTTGTCGGTAGCTTCCACGCATAGTAGCGTTTCCAAACTAGCCACTATGGCTATAGTAAATGCAGTAGTGTAAACAATTGGATTGCTAATCGCAGAGAAATCCGGGAGGGTAAATAAACCCAAAAAGCCAATAAATCCTTCGGCTTCAGGAATTTGTACCAAATGAGTGTTATCAATTGCCAATTCTGGTGCAAAGGCTTTAAATAAAATATTTAATAAAATTCCGGAAACAACAGCAACTAATGGTCCTTGTACCAATTGAAATACTTTGTGTTTTTTCATAAATGGCTGATCCCATAGAATTAATATTCCCAAGGCAAATAGGGTCACTACAATTGCTCCAGGATTAATCAAATCAAGCATATAAAATAATTCCGAAAATGTGTTGTGGTTATCTGATTGTTGAAAAGCCAAAGATCCTTCCGGTACTGCGTCATAACCCAACGCATGTGGAATTTGTTTGAGAATGATAATAATACCAATTCCAGACAACATACCTTTTATTACAGATGAGGGGAAATAATAACCTATTATTCCCGCTTTTAGGAATCCTAAAACCAGCTGAATAATACCAGATAGAACCACTGCCATCAAAAATATTTCCCAGCTACCTAATGTAGCGATGGCATTTAATACAATTACCGCTAATCCAGCAGCAGGTCCACTAACACCAAGACTTGACCCACTGATTGCCCCAACTACTATTCCTCCAACGATACCAGCAATAATTCCCGAAAATAAAGGCGCACCTGAAGCTAGTGCAATACCAAGGCACAGTGGTGTAGCGACTAAGAAAACAACCACACTAGCCGGTAAATCACTTTTTAAATTAGACAGAATATTAACACTAGATTTCATTTTATACAATTTTGTGAGATCAAAATTGTATACTTAGTGTTAAGAATAGATTAGAAATAAATTAAAATAAGATTAGAATTCTAAACGAGGAATAGTTATCGTAACTATTGTTCCCCTTCCCTCTATTGAATCCAAATTAATGGTCCCACCATGCAATTCAATAATCTTTTTTGTTAACGAGAGACCAATCCCATGTCCTTTGGCAAACAATGCATTAGAAGCTCTATATAACGGTTGAAATATTTTTTTAATCTCATCAGTAGGAATGCCAATACCTTGGTCAATTATAGTAATAATACCCTGCTGATGAATCATATTAAATCTAATTTCAACTTGAATATTATTAGAATATTTTAATCCATTTTCAACTAAATTAGATAGTGCCATAAGGAGTAAATTGGATTTACCTTTCACGAAACAGGAATTTTCCGCTTCTACTAATGACAGCTTGACTAATTGAGGAGGAAATTTTTCCACTACCTCTAAAATAGTTTGCTCCAAGGAAAAAATTTCTGGATCATTAATTTCGTCTATTGCATTGACTTTCTCCAAATCCAATAGTTGATGGGTAAGGATCTCCAGTCTATCCGCTTCAGCAGAAATAATGGACAATGCCGCTTTATATTCTTTTAAGCTTCTTTCTTTTTGTAGTAAAATTTCAATTTCACCCTTAATAGCTGTTAAAGGGTTTTTAATTTCATGACTGGCATTTCGCACAAATTGCTTTTGAGCTTCAAAAGCTGTTTCCAGCCTATCTAACATTTTATTGAAAGCTAATGCCACTTTTCCAATTTCATCCTCCGGATTCTTGACCTGCAGCCTTAAATTAAGTCGATCAGCACTTATTATACTTGCTCTTTTAATCTTATTTTCCAGTGGCATCAATAACCTGCTAATCTCAAAACGCATAACCAGTACCAATAAAAATACGGCAATGGTTCCTTCTAAAAATAAACTCCTTTTTAAAAAATTTAATTTTTCATCACCATCTTTGTCTGAAGCCAATACCAATAAAGCTACTTTTTCACCGTTATCTGTTATTATTTTTCCAACACCTTGTTTTTGGTCTGCCTCAAATCTAAAAGTTTCTATTTCCGTGAGGGGGTACTTCCATTCTTGATTCAAAATCTCCTTTAATAACTGACTGCCATCTTCATCTAAAACCACCGCTAATTCTTTATCCTCATAATAAGCATCAAGTGGGTCATTCCAGTCGTCGTTTTCAAATTCGTGAGGATCAGCCTTATATTCTGTTTCTACCATGACCATCCGCTCTTCTAATCGCTTGTAAAATTCCTCGTAATAAAACTTGCTGTCCAACTCGTAAATACTCCAACCATACAAAAGGAAAATGCCTGCCGCCGTTAAAGAAACCAGCCAGGAAAGCCTATTTCTTATTTTCATTCCTCTACTTTTAACATATAACCCATCCCCACTACGGTCTGGATAAGAGGTTTACTGAAGGATTTATCTATTTTTTTTCTCAAATAATTAATGTACACATCTACTACGTTCGTGCCTAAATCAAACTGAATTTCCCAAACCTTTTCTAAAATTTGAGACCTACTGAGTACCTTATTCTTATTAAGAATCAAATATTTTAATAGAAAAAACTCCTTCGGAGTTAATTTAATTTCGGTTCCCTTCCGATGCACAGATGTTTTATCTAAGTCTATGACTAAATCTTCTACTTCTATTACTCGGTTAGTTACTACTTCTATTCCCGGTCTTCTCAGTAACGCTCTCATTCTGGCTAATAACTCCTTAAATTGAAAAGGTTTTGCCAAATAGTCATCTGCACCAGCATCCAGTCCGATGACAATATCTTCTGTATCATCCAAAGCAGTTAACATAATTATTGGAGTTTTTATATCCAATTCTTTTCGCAAAATTTCGCAAACTTTTAAACCATTCATTACTGGTAAAACTACATCTAATATAATGATGTCATGCCTATTTTTCTTAGCCAACTTCAACCCCAATTCCCCATCAAACGCTTGCATCACCTCACACCCAATGTCCTCTAAACCTCTTTTGATAAAACCAGAAATAGAAGGTTCATCTTCGATTAATAATACCTTACTGGGTCCAGGCATAATTTTTCAATTTAATTATACAAATTCATCCGTATCCGTTAAAAGGTGATTTTCCAAATTTCGTTCAGCATTTGGGAATTTATTTTTAAAATATATCCCAAATAAGACACCTACGGCAAAACCGCCAATATGAGCCCAATAAGCTATATTGGATAAATCATTTTGATTTTCCAACCATTGTTGGATAAACCAAACAATCAAAAAAACAAAGGCCGAAATTCTAAAAGTGAAAAAGAAAAAAAACATTTTCACCCTTGAGGTAGGAAACATAATCAGGTAAGCTCCCATGACCGCAGATATTGCACCACTTGCACCGACCGTAGGCATAGTACTTTCCATATTAAAGAAAAAATGGACCATAAATGCTACAATCCCACCAGCTAAATAAAAAAATAAAAACCTTCTACTTCCAATAGTAGCCTCAATATTATCAGCAAAAATCCATAGAAATAGCATGTTTCCTATCAAATGCAATATCCCTCCGTGTAAGAACATACTAGTCAATACCGAACTCCAATTTAATCCCAATACCAAATCCGATGGAACCGCTCCCCAAGTGTCTAAAAAAACAAGCATATCTTGCTCAGAAAGCGTAAATTGATAGTAAAAAACCAATACATTAATCACGATAAATGCATAGCTAAAAAAGGGGAAATGACCACCCTTGATATTATCATCACCAATAGGAAATATCATAATGCTTTTATTTTATTCTTTTCTAGCTACAAGAACACCTAATAAAAACATCCCAATTCCTTCTGCTGTTTCAAGGGTTGGCTCGAATAACATAGAAATCCCAACGACTCCGTATATCAGATAAAAGGAATGGTAAACTTTTTTATTTCTACTTAGAAAAGGCATTAAAAACCCAATAATAAATATACTCAACCCTACTACCCCACCCTCTGCTGCCTCAATGACCCATTGATTGTGGGGAATCAAAACATCTAATTCCGAGGAATATTCTTTACTGGACATCTCCTTCATCTCAGCTCTTAAACTTCCTGTACCAATTCCCCAAATCGGATGATTCTTAAATAGGCGCCATCCATCTATAATCGAGGCTATCCTATCCCCATTAGAATATCCTTGACCCTGACCTTCCAAAACCATTTTAACCTCATATATGGTGTACCCCACCTTGGCTTTGAAACTAGGAAAACAAAAAAAAGAGAAAACAGGCATACCTATAAGAAAAAGCAACCCCCAAAAACCCAATCTCCACGATTTGGCTATCCAAATATGACGAATTAAATAGAAGCTTACTATACTGTACAAAATCAATAATCCACTGCGAACAGCTAACCAATGGATACTAATGAAAAGAAATCCAGTAAATATTATTACTGCAACCTTTTCCCACCATTTATCTAATAGGTGTTGCCCTTTCCACCAAATCCAAATTAAAATCAATAGGATATAAACCAACATCATACTAAATCTTATATGAGATCTAGTTGGAACGGGAATCGATTGCCCCATTTTCAAATGCTCTTGATAATCGTATGCCCCTCCATAATAAAGAATCATAGATTGGATACAACCTATTAAAAGCACAAAAGCAAAAAAAAGATGAAAATTAAGATACTGCTTAGCTGTCAATACTGGCAAAAACAAAAAGGTAATAGGTAACAATAAAAACGGCAAATGAACCCTCAGCCTATTCATCCAATAAGGAATATCAGGATCTGAACCCACCAAAATCAACATATTGAAAAACAATAAAATAAACCACATACCAAAAATCCGCCCCTTTCGGAAGTCTTGCCAATAAAAGGCAGTCAAGACAACCAAACCAATCATACTCACACTGGTCAGAAAAGAAGAGAAAACCAATCCAATTACCATTAATGCAAGAAAGGCTTGGTATATTTTTACCTTCATTTTATTATTTCTGCTTCCCCTAAAATACATAAAACCTATTAATGCGTACCTTGCTGAAAAATTCATAATCACCATGTCATTAAACCCATTTGAGCAACTGCAACATATTCAAAAAGAAATTGAAGCGTTCAACATTGCAGATCAAAATTTATTGGAAGAGTTTCGTATTCGCTTCTTGGGTTCCAAAAATGTCCTAAAACCCATTTCAGCCAGTATTAGGGAAATCCCCAATGAAAGAAAAAAGGAATTTGGTCAACTGGTCAATGCCATAAAAAATGCCGCAGAGCAAAAATATGCCTCCCATCAAAATAGTTTGAAGGAACATTCAACTGCCAAAGGCCAAGAAGATATGGATTTAACTGCTCCGGGGTTCCCCCTAAATATGGGCGCTAGACATCCTTTGGCAATAACCTTAAATAAAATCATTAAAATATTCGAAGGGATAGGATTTTCAGTAGCAGAAGATAGAGAAATAGAGGATGATTGGCACAATTTCACAGCTATGAATACCCCCGAAGACCATCCTGCAAGGGATATGCAAGACACCTACTATCTAAAGAATAGTAGTCAATATCTTTTAAGAACACATACCTCCTCTGTACAGGCTAGGGTAATGGAGCAACATCAACCTCCTATTAGAATTATTGCCCCAGGAAGAGTCTATAGAAACGAAACTATTTCAGCTCGATCCCATGCCCAATTTCACCAAGTAGAAGGCCTATACATAGATGAAAAAGTCTCCTTTGCAGATCTCAAACAAACCCTACTTTACTTTGCAAAGGAAATGTACGGAGCCAAAACCCAAATCAGGTTGCGACCTTCTTTTTTTCCATTTACTGAACCAAGTGCAGAAATGGATGTCTCCTGTTTTATCTGTAACGCCGAAGGATGTAATATATGCAAATACTCCGGTTGGGTAGAGGTACTTGGATGCGGAATGGTTGATCCAGCGGTTCTAGAAAATTGTGGTATAGATAGTCAGAAGTATAATGGATATGCCTTTGGAATGGGAATAGAACGCCAAGCAATGATGCTCCATGGAATCACTGATATTCGCCTGTTTTTCGAAAACGATATTCGCTTTCTCAGCCAATTTGTTTCAGCATAAACAACCTTTGAATGAAACCATCTATCCCAAAAGGAACCAGAGATTTCGGTCCAGAGCAAGTCAGAAAAAGGAACTTTATCTTCGCCACTATTGAAGCAGTTTTCTCCAAATATGGATTTGCAAGGATTGAGACTCCTGCAATGGAATCTTTAGATACCCTTACGGGAAAATATGGAGCTGAAGGAGACCAGCTCTTATTTAAAGTACTCAATAATGGAGATTTTCTATCCAAAGTGGAACCTTCCTTATTAGAAGCTAAAGACAGTTTGAAAGTTCTACCTAATATTTCTAAAAGAGGATTGAGATATGACCTAACCGTACCATTTGCCAGATTTGTAGTTATGCACCAAAATGAAATTCAATTTCCTTTTAAAAGATTTCAAATTCAACCCGTTTGGCGTGCAGACAGACCTCAAAAAGGCAGATATCAAGAGTTTTATCAGTGTGATGCTGATGTTGTAGGCTCCCATTCCCTAGTCTACGAAGCCGAGTTGATCCAGATTTACGATGAGGTTTTTCATCTACTAAATATACCTGTAACTATAAAAATAAATCATCGGCAAATTTTATTTGGTATAGCCGAGAAATTGGGTATTGTCGATCAGTTCCAAGCCATTACCGTGGCTATTGATAAAATGGATAAAATTGGATTATCTGGGGTAAAAGAGCAAATGCAAATTGCAGGTTTGGATACCAATCATATTGAATGGATAGGGGAACTATTATCCCACCCAAATTTGGAAAATGTGGAACATCTGCTTGGCGATAGTTCGGCTGCACAAGAAGGGCTGCTCGCCATAAAAACCGTTTTCAAATATTTAAAACGGACTCCCCTGCACCAACGATTAATATTTGATCTTACCCTAGCCAGAGGGCTGAGTTATTATACCGGTTGTATTTTTGAAGTAGCTATAGATACTCAGGTAATGACGACTATTCAAATGGGATCTTTAGGCGGTGGAGGCAGATATGACAATCTCACTGGCATTTTTGGTCTTTCAGGAGTTTCAGGAGTAGGAATATCATTTGGTGCTGAGCGAATTTACGATGTTTTAGAGGCTATTGATGGCTTCCCCCCTTCTACCGCCTCTAGTCTTCAACTCTTAATTTGCCCCCTTGATCAAGAAGGAATTGGAGAAGCATTTTATATTGCCCATACCTTACGGGAAAATGGAATTCACTGTGATTTGTATCCAGATGCAGCTAAATTAAAAAAGCAATTGAAATTCGCCTCAGATAGAGCTATTCCATATTGTTTGATTCTCGGAAGTGAAGAATTGGCGACTCAAATTTATACCCTCAAAAACATGGATGATGGTTCCCAAACTACTCTTAAACTTTCAGCCCTAATAGAACAATTTTCATGAACCAGGTTCCCTATCATATCTTAAGATCTAAAATAGTAAATGGGGAAATTTCACTCTCTAATCTAGTACAATCTTATCTTACAAGAATTGAGGAAACACGCCATCTCAATATTTATCTGGAAGTTTACCAAGAGGAAATTCTAGATAAAGCCAAACAACTTGAGGACAAACTAGCTCAGGCACCTCAGTCCATTGGCAGATTATTTGGAATGGTCATCTCCCTCAAAGACGTGATTTGTTATAAAGATCACCAGGTCACTGCAGGATCTAAAATATTAGATGGTTTTCAATCCTTATTTTCAGCAACTGCCGTAGAAAGACTATTAGCAGAGGATGCGCTAATCATTGGTAGGGTAAACTGCGATGAATTTGCTATGGGATCAGCCAATGAAAATCCATGGTATGGACCTGTAATCAATGGACTAGGAACTAACAGAGTTGCTGGTGGCTCTTCAGGAGGCTCAGCTGTTTCCGTTCAAATGAATACCTGTTTCGCATCTCTGGGATCTGATACGGGAGGCTCTGTTCGCCAACCAGCATCCTTTTGCGGTATTACAGGTTTTAAACCTTCTTATGGGAGAATTTCAAGGCATGGCCTGATTGCTTATGGGTCGTCTTTTGATCAAATTGGGACACTTACCCACCATGTAGAAGATGCTGCCCTTTTACTTGAAATTATGTCTGGACCTGATGAATTTGATAGTACGGCCATTCCATCCTCACCAGAATCCTATGGAAAAATAAGTCCTTTGGCTAAAATGCCAAAAATCGCTTACTTTAATTCCATTATCAACCATCCTAGATTAGATCCTTTCGTAAAGAAAAATTTTATTGGTTTCTTAGAAAAAATAAAGTCTGAAGGGGCTACAGTTGAAGCCGTAGATTTCGATTATCTAGATTTATTGGTTCCAACCTATTATATTCTCACGACCGCAGAAGCTTCGTCTAATCTATCTAGATATGACGGGGTAAGATTTGGCTACCGAACTCCTGAAGCACAGTCCTTAGAGGAGACCATTACCAAAAGCCGAACCGAAGGTTTTGGAAAAGAAGTAAAAAGAAGGATTATGTTGGGCACTTTTGTTTTAAGCTCTGGATATTTTGATGCTTACTTTGTCAAAGCTCAAAAGGTTCGACAAATCATTAAATCCGCTACAGAAAATATTTTCCTTAATTATGACTTCATAGCTATGCCAACTACCCCTGCTCCAGCTTGGGAAATAGGGGAGAAAACCAGTGATCCGATAGAAAACTTTCTGGCAGATATATTTACAGTTCAAGCGAATTTAGCAGGGATTCCGGCCATATCTATTCCTTCTGGGGTTCACGAAGAATCGTCATTGCCACTAGGATTTCAACTAATGGGGCCCCGATTTAAAGAAACCCAGTTGTTGAATTTTTCAGCTTTCCTACAACACAAGTTTCTTTAAATCTGAACTAATTAGATTGGTATTAGGCCTCGCTATTTTCTTCTTTGATTTTCTTCTTTTCGGATTCCTTCATTCCCTCTTTAAGCTCTTCTTCCAAGGAAGACCTAGCTGTATTAAATTCTTTAATTCCCTTGCCGATCCCTTTCATGAGTTCAGGAATTTTTTTGCCACCAAATAAAAGTAAAATAGCGAAGAATATAACGAGCATTTCAGGCCCGAAAAAATTAAATAGAACAATCATATCCATAGTTATAAGGTGTTTTAGCAAATTTAGGGTTTTTGGTAAATAGATTTTAAAGTTATTTAGTTAATCCAATCTCTTTCAATCTTTCCCACAAATAAGTCCCTGCATCAATAGGAGGATACGCAGTTGGTCTGTTTTCGTCTACACACTGGGGCAGACAGGTTAAATCCATATTACTTTTGGGGTGTAAAAAAAATGGAATGGAAAGTCGAGGCAGGTGCCACTCTGTTTTGGGAGGATTCACTACTCTGTGGGTAGTCGATTTCAAATAATTATTAGTCAGCCGTTGTAGCATATCTCCAACATTAATAACGATTTCGTCATTTTCAGGGATAATGGGTAACCATTTCTGATTTGCATCTAAAATTTCTAAGCCTCCTGCAGATGCACCTACTAATAAAGTGATTAAATTGATATCCTCATGCTGTTCGGCTCGAATAGCAGAGGCTGGTTCTCTAGTTATTGGAGGATAGTGAATAGCTCTCAGAATACTGTTGCCATCCTTAATATGAGACTCAAAATAATGCTCATCCAACCCCAAAAAAATAGCTATAGCTTTCAAGAGTGCCCCACCTGCCTTTTCAAAACTTTTATACAATTCCATCCCAGTAGATGTAAAATTTTCTACCTCCTTAACATGAATATTAGTAGGATATTCCTCTAGATTTCCCCCTTCAACTTCTTGTCCAATTTGGAAAAACTCTTTCAAATCAGCATATTCAGACTGCTTGGCATGCTCCTTGCCAAAAGAAGTATACCCCCTTTGCCCTGCAAGGGCTTCAATCTCATATTTTCGTTTTGTTTCGTCTGGGAGTGCAAAAAAAGCCTTGGCAACTTGATAAAATCTATCAATTAACTCCTTGGGTATTCCATGATTGATTACCCCAACAAATCCTATTTCTTTAAAAGCTGTTCCAATAGCAGTGGCAAATTCCTGCCGACTTACTTGGTCACCTTGGGTAAATTTCTGCAGGTCAACAAGAGGTATAGCTCTTTTGGTCATCGATAATTTATTTACTTAATGCAAGTTAATCAAATATCTATTATTTATTGCCGTTTCGGACGATACCTAGACTCAGATAAGATTACCTGCGCATCTTTTAATTCCAACAAATCTTGTATGGTCAATTCCGGGTGCCTTTCCATATAATTTTGGACGATTTTCCAACCAATAAAAGCACCCGTTCTACCAGGTGCTTCTTCTGGCATTCCTGGAGAATTAGGGCTGTATTCCACATACTTTCTTATTTTTCTCCATTCAGAGTCGTACAGTAAATCTTCTTCCAAAAAGAACGCCCATATATTGAATTCGTTATCGGTTAACCATTCCCAATTTTGACTACTGACCTCCATAATTATCGTATCGCTTTCTGTAGGTAAAATGCGATCCAAAAGAAATAGCTTCTTTCCTTCTTGAACCATCATCTCAAGTAAAGTACGACTAGGACCATTTCCAACCAAGTCATCGATAAGCGCAGACATGGTTTTAGAAACCAAGTAATCTTTAGTAAAATTTCGAGTTAAATAGTCAGAGAACGAGGGATTATTGGGATTTTTTTCCCGATAGGGATAATCCGCTCCTAAAAAAAAATCTAAACCTACTGCCAGCTGGTTTTGGCCATATATAAATGCCGCCACATTATACTCGGATAAGTAGGTAGTTATAGAAGGAATTCTAGCCTCGGGGAAATAATACTGGTAGTATTGTAAGGCCTGCTTAAAAGAGGCCTCCATTTCCATGAAATCTCCGTATTGCGTCTCAACTGTTTCTTTTAATTTCATCAATTCAGGAAAACTAATAAAGCCTTCCAGATATTTTATTTTATCCCCATTAGACAAAAGTTGACCCTCCATTCCAAGAACTTTATCAACAAATAAGGGCAGAAAGACAGGATATTTCCTTTGTAAACCATCCCAATCTTTCACATTTAATGGGGGTACCATAGCAAATAAATCCTCTTCAAATCTCCTAATATCAATAGTGACCTCGATATGGGAGACATCAGGTACCTCTACCTTATTTTCTTTCTCACATGCCACCAAAAAGAGCCATAGTCCGCATATAAAAACCTTGGCTTTAATAAAATTTACCATTATATCGTTATTTCCTTTAAAACCACCATCCATGAAAAAAATTGCAGTTTACACCTTCTTTTTTATAACTCTTTTTCCGTTTTTAAGTGCTGGCCAAAATCAATATAGCCATTTAAAAATAGGATTCCACTTAAGTCCATCCATTAACTGGATGGGTAGTCAGAACAACAAAATTAATAGTGTTAATTCAAGGTTAGGGCTTCACACTGGAATAGTCGGTGAATGGTACTTCAAAGAACATTACGCCATCACATCCGGAATTGGATTTGCCTTTGGGATAGGTGGCACTCTTCAACATGAATTGGGAGGAAAATACTGGCGATTAAGTAATCTTGGTGATGCTTATGCTGAAATGCCCAATGAAGTCAAACTAAGATACCGCATTCAGTACCTTGAGATTCCCTTTGGATTGAAACTTAAAACTACTCAAGTTGGATATCTGAGTTATTTTATCGAACCTGGATTAATCTTTAATATAAGGACCCAGGCAAAAGGGAAAATCATTGGAACTGGACTACCTAGTGCTACTGAAATTTTTATTATCAAAGAAGAGGTCAATGGAATCGCTTTGGCCTACAGGTTAGGCGCTGGGGGCAACTACCAAATTAACAGACAAATGTCCTTATTCTTTGGCCTATATTTTCAAAAATCCTTTACTGATGTCACCAATAATACGGGGATAGTTTTTGATCCCTCTAGAGGTTATCCCGATCGGGAGCCATTAGAAAACGCTATCGACTATCAAAATTCCTTGATTTTTCGATTAGGTATTTTCTTTTAGCCAAGTTATATGCTGCTTTTGATAGGATAACTCAACAGCACATTTAGAATCAAGACGATTATACAAAAAGCTACTAATACTATTCTCACATCGGGAGGGGTTAACTTGCGTTCCTTATCAATCACTTTCTTAAAATTGTGTTCTTAATCATTATTCTTTTTCCAGATAATGATGTCCTTTCAAAAAGGATGCCAACAGAATTTTATGAATATGAAAAAATTAGCTATCTAATATTCCTTTATTTATCTCTTTTACTAAAGAAGGACCTTCATAAATCAACCCAGTGTAAATTTGAACTAAAGATGCCCCAGCATTTATTTTTTCGAGCGCATCTTTAGCTGAAAAAATTCCTCCAACCCCAATAATAAAAAGCTGACCATTTGATTTTTGATTTAAATACCGAATAATCTCCGTAGCCCTTTTGGCAAGTGGCTTTCCGCTCAAACCTCCTTGCCCTATTTTCTCGATAATCATGGGGGAGGTTGACAAATCCGCTCTGGAGATGGTGGTATTGGTAGCAATTACGCCATCTATTTGGGTTTTTTTGATAATGTGTAGAATATCATCTAATTGCTCGAAGTTCAGATCTGGAGCAATTTTTAATAAAATAGGCTTACCTCCTAATTCTTTATTTAGCGCTTGTAAATGAAATAGTATTTGCTCTAAAGGTTCTTTTTCCTGTAACTGCCTTAGTCCTGGAGTGTTGGGAGAACTTACATTAACCGCAAAATAATCCACATAGGGAAATAATAGCCTAAAACAGTGGCCATAATCTTTTAGTGCCTCCTCTTGAGGGGTGTTTTTATTTTTTCCAATATTTCCCCCAATGATCAAATTTTTAGGTCTTTTCTTTAATCGATTTACTAAAGAATCAATACCCATATTATTAAATCCCATTCGATTAATTAGGGCTGAATCCTTGGGTAATCTAAATAACCTGGGCTTTGGATTTCCTGCTTGAGAAACTGGGGTGATAGTTCCTATTTCTAAAAACCCAAAACCAAGCGCGCTCATCGCTTTCAAATGCTTTCCATCCTTGTCAAAACCTGCTGCTAACCCAACCGGATTAGAAAAGGACAAACCCAAAAAAGACCTTTGCAATGCTGGATGCTCTACTCGGTAAACTGACTGAATAATACTATTGAGAATGGGAATTTTTAATAAGCCACTGAATATGAATACAGTCATTTGATGGGCTAGCTCTGGAGGAAATAAAAAAAATAAGGGCTTGAGTATTGCTTTATACATATTTTCCATTTCGTTGAATAAAAAAAGGTCGGGTGCAAGAGCTTGCTACCCAACCTTAATCATAATCCCAAAAACTATTCTTAGTAATTAAACTTCTAAATTATTCATGTACCAATAACTGAAAACCGTTACCATGAATATTGACAATCTCAATTAGTGGATCTTGTCTAAGGTATTTTCTCAGCTTGGTAATAAAAACATCCATACTCCTCGCCGTAAAATAATTATCATCTCCCCAAATTTCAGTTAATGCCTCAGATCTTTCCAACACATCGTTAATGTGTAAAGCAAACATCCTCAATAACAAAGCCTCTTTTGGAGATAGTTTTATCTTTTCTTCCTCCCCGTTTTCCTTGACAAATGTAAGTATTCTAAGCGGAAAATTAAAATGATATTTACCTATTTCAAATTCCTTTCTGTCATCCAAAATCCGCTGCCCCTGTTTGCTCCTTTTTAATATAGCTTGAATTCTTAAAAGTAACTCTTCCGAATTAAAAGGCTTAGTCATATAATCATCTGCCCCAATTTTAAAACCTTCAAGAATATCTTCCTTCATGGTTTTAGCCGTCAAATATATAATAGGAATTTCTTGATTTAATGCTCTAACCTTTCGCCCCAATGTGAAACCATCCATCTTGGGCATCATCACATCAAAAATGGCTAAATCAAATTGCCCCTTTTTAAAAATCTCGAATCCTATTTCTCCATTCTCTGCTAATTCTACCATGTAATCATGCATCTCTAAGTAAGATTTTAATACATCTCCAAAATTCTTATCATCTTCAACCAATAACAGTTTAATTCCCTTAATTGTCATAAATTAATGTTTACTTATTACCAAAAGGAAGAAAAACGGTAAATGTACTCCCCTTACCCAACTCACTTTTAACTTCAATTTTCCCTCCGTGAGCATCTACAATAGCTTTTACATAACTCAATCCCATTCCAAATCCCTTAATATCATGTAAATTACCCGTGTGCACTCTGTAAAATTTATCGAAAATATATTTTCTATCTTCCCTGGTAATCCCTATTCCATTATCGGTAAAAATAACTTCTATGCCTCCAGAGACAGACTGAGTAGCTACCACAATATTGGGCTCCGAAGGTGAATATTTATTGGCATTATCTAATAAATTATGGATAACATTGGCAATGTGGGTAGAATCACCTAATAAAATTGAATTTTGTGCCTTTAAATCATAAGTTACCTTTCCATTTTTTTCCTCCACTTGAAGAGAAAAATTTTCCACGGCAGCTTTAATGATTTCATGAAGGTCAATTTCATTTAAGTTTAACGAAATGGTATTCCTATCCATTTGAGCCATTTGCAATACCTTTTCCACCTGATTATTCATTCGTCTATTCTCTTGTTTGATAATATTGGCAAACCTTGACACCTTATCCGGATTTCCATTAATGGTAGGATTGATGATGCTATCTGAGGCCAACGAGATAGTCGCTATCGGCGTCTTAAATTCATGGGTCATATTATTGATGAAATCATTCTTCATCTCAGATAATTTCTTCTGTCTAAAAATTACTTGAATAGTATAGGCAAAACAAAAAAGAATTATTCCCGTAAATGCAATGGAACCCAAGAAATTTAACCATAAAGAACTCCATACATAACTGGTACGAAGCGGGAAATATACCATTAATAGTCCAGGAGAGATAGCATCACCGGGAAACAGGTTGACTCGGTATCTAGATGCGAATAATTGACGAGTATTAGGTTTTTCATCAGCTGGCCAAGAAGTAGTGCGAACCGCTACTTCGTCATTGGTCACTACAAAATTATTTGTTGCTCTTGAAAAAATACCAAAATTGAAAGTAATATCAATACCTCTGTTGTTCAGTTCCTTGGCAATAGTACTTTGAATGGTATTAAAATTAACCCTTTCCTCAACTGGTAATTGATTCTTATTGTCTTGTTGGAAGTAATTGAAAAACCTTTCTATAGGATCGTTAGCTTTAGCCGAACACGCTGGGCAATCACATGGGGTATTGATATTTTCCATGAACTGTTGAACCAACTGACTTTCTTTTATTAATTCGTTGATTTGCGGTCGGTCAGAAAACACGAAACTCCTGTGTTTGCTAATGACCTCCCTCCTAAAGTAATTAGTAGCATATCCATTAACTGAAGCATATAATTGCCGATTCATTTCCTCGTATTCCATTCTTCCAGCTACTGCTGATAAAGCGTTGAATACGTTTTTATCAAAACGATCCTCGTTTTCTTTAATAGCTGTCCGAATCAAATCCATTTGCAACCATACCAAACCGACAACCGCTGCAGTCATCAGTCCGACAATACCCCAAATTACTCTTCTGTCCATCCTATGATTGTTTACCTTAAACAAAAGGTAGTGAGAATGATAAAAGATTTAATATTAGGAAAACTTTAACAATTTCTAATTTAAAGCAAACCTCACTATTATCCCACCAGCTGTTTCCGTCCTTGGAAATCCAGCTGATGTTTTCGGAACATTTCTATTGTAATCAAAAAATAATCGCAACGACAACCTTTGATTCATTTTATATTCTACGGACGGTGATAAACTCAATGAATAGTTTCCTCTCGTGGGCTCTATAATTCCCTGGTCTAATAAATGATTGAAAGTCACATCATCGCGCATCCTTAAATTGAAATTGATATCCAAATCCTTACCCTGTAATTGCCCAGCCCTAGCTGGTGTGCTACCAGAATCATTGCCGAACATCCCGCCTCCAAATGCACCACCGCCTCCTCCTTTTCCTGTCAGAAAAGGAATATCTACATCCCGCATTAAATACCCAAAACTAATTACAAACTCTTTAGTCTGCGTTTCACTCAATTGATTGCTGACAAAACTCATCGCCAAATTCCGATCCTTATTGTAGTCTAAACTTAATGACATCCCACTTCGAGTAGTCGCACTGATGCTCACCAAAGGACTAAAAGATTCTTGAATACCAATCTGTGGCATTTCTAATCTTGGATAAAAATTACCATTTAGCTCATTAACACCTCCATCATTTCTAGTTCTTAGATAATCTAATCCCGTACCAAAACTATTAACGGTAAGCGTAGATCTATAGGCATGGTCAATCGTAAAATTTTGAAAAATATCTCTAAAGAAAGGCAATTTGCTGAGCCCGTTATAGCTCAAGCGCCAATTCACCTTCGGTAAAATATCGAAAATATTCAGACCAACTACTTGTGGATCTGTTCCTTCATAAGCCGACAAAAATGCAGGTATCAAAACATCCTGTTGAGTCCTTCCATATCCCTCCGTATATCCTAACTCTGAGAGAACTGGATCTGAATGATTGCCCGTTCCTATCCTCCTCGATATCACTACCCTATTGCTTTCAAAAGTTCTAAATAAATCAATAATTTCAGATCTGCTATCGTTAAATAGGGTGTTTAAGGCAGAATAAGAAACAGTCAATGACCCCACATCCTTAGGGATATTATGCGTGAATTCTGCAAATTGGTCCAACAAAGTATCTTTAAAATATTCCGTATGGGTCTCCGTAAATCTCCTAGTTGCCTCCAAATCAATCCTAAAATCATTGAACGGCTCTAAGGTCATTCTCATATCCAAATTCTCCTGATAATCCTGAACGACCTCCATGTTTAGAAAGACACTCTTACTGATCCAACCTTTACCAGCAGCTACCCCTAACCAATCTCTTGAAGTCCCATATTCCGATTCTGTCAATTCCCGAATCCTCGGTTGTAACCCTGCCACAAAGTCCCATCCCGGTGCATCAAATCCCGGACTCAATCCCATAAGTTTGGCCTCTGGCATAAACCCAGGAATTGAAGTTGAATAACTTTGCCTGTAGGTTACTCTTGCATTCCTTATTAGCATCAATGGCCTAATCAGTACCCGCTCTATAACCGATGGTCCTCCCTCATTGCTCGAATTCGATGACCTTCCCCCATTTCTTGAATCAGCAGATGAAGGCATCCTCGAATTACTTCCTCCTCCTGAATTACTCCCCCCTCTATTAATACCCCTGAGATAAGGTATTTTATTATAAAGGGATTCAAAATTAAAATCAGCACTTAATTGTCGATCTTGGCTGTTTCGAATAAAATTCCCCAAACTATCCACGTTTAATGCAGCCGCTGTCCAACCATAACTCGATTGGTATTGCCCCCTAATATTAACCCAATCCATATAAGGTAAATAGCGAATGGGAAGTGTGTAACTTAAGGATACGGTGTGGTTATAATTTTTTGACCTACCGAGATTTCTTATGTTATTCATAATACTGTCTCGACGAAATTGCTTGATATCTATTATGTTGGGATCTTCAGCCATCTCTAACTCATCTGGCTCATCAATTACAGAAGCATTACTCGCACTATAAGAAAACTTTATGGACTTCGTAAAATCCCATTGCAGGTTATAATCTCTGTTCCAGGTAAATTTCTTATTGTAAAACGTACTGTAGCGCTCATCTAATCCAGTAAAACGATACTTGGTAGTATTAAATCTCCTATCTAATAAGGTTGAAAAAGTAAACGAATTGGGAAGTGGATTCAAATTTAAATTCTTTAACAACCCCAAAAATTCATCACTTTTTATCAAATTCTTGAAGGGTTCCAAATATTTAACCGATCTGCTATAACGGTAATCCAAACCCCCATTATAGCGCTTCCTTTGGTCTAATTCTATGATTGGATCTGATATATTGCTTTCGGTATAACCATAAGTAAGACTAATATTAGATGGATCCCATGGCGCACTATTCTCCCGCTGTTGGTTCCCACCACCGCCTTCCTTTCTGACATTCGTGAAATTATAACTCCTTAAAGTCACTAATTCCACCGCCTGATTTCTTATAGAATCCCTGAAAGGCACTTCCGCATTCTGAATCTTTTCTTTTAAAACTATATCCAAATCATAAGGATCAAACTCAGGGGTACTTACATTTTTACTAAAAGACCCATAAAAAGGTATCCTAAAACCCCAATCAGACGGCAATAACCTTCCTAGTTCTAAAGAGGTAGCAAAATCATATCCAAAAATATCCTCCCTCGACCTTTGCTGTACCTTTTGATCAATCGCACCAAATCCAATACTAGAATAATTGCCAGACAAAGTAAGATTTCCTAAATCTGCTAATTGAACATCCATTCTAGCTAATGCAGCTACCCCACCTCTCTCATTCAGGCCAGTTAATCTAAATTCATTTAGCCAAACCTCCGTGCTTAAAGGCAGAGTCTCTCCCCCCTTCCTATTCCTAACCCCAATCATTGCGATTTTGACGTAACCCAAATTAGGATTACCCCTCACCTTTATCTGATGCGCTAAGTTAGGATTGTCATTCTCAACCGTTTCTATATACTCCTCCGTTGGAGAAAAATCTACTTGATTTCTCCTTTGCTTAACCGATACCAAATCTTTTAAAGCAACGTCAAATTCATTTTCGGGTCGCCAAACCTCTAATTTGTATTCCGAAGTATTTGTTGCCGTAGGCAAATTATCTGGATCAGACATCAAAAGAGGGATCTCATACTCGTAATAATTCTCCTTAAAATCACTTCCCAGACGCACAAATACACTCATATCACCAGGTTCAATAACCAAGTCATTAAGGGCCTCAGCATGAACAAACATCTTTAATCGTTCATACATTCTAGTATCCAGATTAATCGTCTTAAACACAGATTTTTCTTCCCCCTCACACAATCCCTTAATATTGAGGGTCAACGATTGTTCATTTTGTAAGGCATTGAAAACCCCCAAAGATTGTTCGCGCTGAATACCCTCTGGCAATACATAACTAAATGGAGCTCTAGAACTGTTTTCCTCTATATTGACAGCATCTACATCAAAATCAACCTCTGGATTACAAGAGGTATCATCTGACAGATCTTGATTGTATCGCCTCCACTGATTTCTTACCAACTCCATCCGAGCAAACCTCAAAGTAACTTGATCTTCAAATCCATTGAGATACATCCTCATAAATCTTATGGACCGAAAATCCCTAATTCCCCCAACAGCCACTTTTTCAGGCCCATTCAACGGTACCCTGAATCGATACCACACTCTTCTTCCATCCTCACTTTCAATCCTATCCGTAATAAATGGGGTTCTATTTAAATCCAACTCCCTTGGGTTTAGGGGATTAGCCCTTAATGGAATTCTATACTGAAAATACGCTTCCGTCTCATTTAACGTATTATCTCGATTCAAATCCTCCGCATCTGGAATATTGGTCGAGGAAGATACCTGATTACCTCCTGCATTAGCTTGTGAATTACCCTGCGAATTATTATATCGTTTGTACCGCACATAGACGCCATCTGTAGCCTCATATTCAGCATCGTTATAATAGCGATAATCATCATTAGATGGATCCTGCTCTACTTTCTGTGCCACAATTGGGTTGGCTTGTTTTAGCGCCTCCAAATAGTCGGCAAAAGCCTGTCGTTCTAACTCATTATCCATACCGTCTAAACCTACATCTTGCAAACTCCTGGTCTCCGGATCATTATCAAATGCCCTGGTGATTTGCTGAGCAACCGGCACTACCGACCAATTGGTTTGATCCACCCTCCTATCCGGGTTAGCCGGTCCAGGAAGGCCATTTTCAAAAAACTTTCTGGAGTCTCTTAGAATGTCCTCCGAAACATTTCCCAAATTGATATATAATTCCCCTTGCTGCCCATTGACATTAGGAGACGGATTAAGTGGATTCTCTGGGTCTAAAAATGGACTAAGCATCCAAAATTCTAAAAACTCAATATTAGCAGACTGAAAGTCATTATTAGTCATAGCCCGCATAATTCCACCCCACCTGGTCTGTGGGTCTCTCAAAACAGCTTCTTCCCCGACAAAGGTTAGCCCCCTGGTATAACCAGGATGTCCCTCAGGAATATCAAAGTTATAAGGACCTCTTTCCGAAGGATAAAATGTCAAATCAAGGGTCTGAATATTAGGTAATTGATCTGGCGTCAATTGTAAATTTGGAAAAACTTCTTGCTGAGGAACCAAACTGGTATATGGATTCTTATTGTCCTCCTGTATCCGCGATATCTGATCTATCCTATACCAATTCAATAAGGCCCTGTTGGCTCCAGATCGAGTGTCGTTAATCAGGGCAGATTCAGGAAATAATGAATTATTATTCTCCGCATCATTTTGAGGAATAGAAGCCAAAAACCATTGATTAACCGGTTGCCTCAAATCAAAACTATTAGCAGCACCTTCAAAATCATCTATATAGACCACTCCTCCCTTATCCTCCCTATTTTGATTGATAGCCCTGGAATGCCCAGGCTTCAATGCAGCAGCTTCAGCACTTAAAGATATGGAAGAAGCACTCGAAGTGGAATAAAAAGGCAAAGCATCCAATGCTGATGTTATCCAAGGAGCTTCTCTATTAATAGTAAAATCTAAGCCATAAATAGTGTTGTTAATAGGATCATCCCCAATATTTACCTTAGGGGTAAATGGCCTTTCAAACAATTTAAGGAGTGTGGCACCAATAGTGAAATTCTCATCAACATCATAATCTGCTCTTACTCCAAACATAGATTTGGTCTGAAAACCAAATAAGGTATTATCCTCGTAAGAAACATTAACTGGAACGCCAGATGCTAAAATCGCATCATTCAAGATTTTTAACCGCCCAATATTATAGTCTATTTCATAATCTACTCCCTCTATCAAACGCTGACCACCAGCACTCACTTGAACCGATCCCTTGGGAATATTGAAGGCTCCTAAAGATATTTCCGAAGCAACACTGGATTTGTAAGAACCCTTGATAGTAAATCGATTTTTTTCTGGAAATTCTCCAGCGATAAATTTCGTTTCGTCATATAACTCCTGAAAAGTGTACTTTTCTCGAAATACGTCTTCCTCTATTTGGTTTGCCAAACTAGAACCAAAGGGTTCTAGAACAGGAAACATTATCCTGCCGTTTGATGGGTTAATGGTAACCCCGGGAACAAAATCAAATACCCCATCAGGTTGGGGATCCCCTTGTACATTTAATATGTCCAAATTAAAAACCCGTAACAACGGCTTTCCTGCTAAATTGCTCTCTGGCAAAAACCGCTTAAAGCCCTTTCCTGGATCATCGTAAAATACATCTAACTTAAAATCCTCTTGATTAACCTGAAATGCGCCAATGGAATATATATTTTTCATCATCAAATCCCAAGTCACTACATCTGTTCGCTGAGTAGTACTTTTAAGCAATTTGACAAATAAGACATTAATAGAAGAGTCTATTGCGCTAGTGGCAGAATTAGCAGATAATTCTCCTACTTTATAATTCCGCCCATTATAAGCATACTGATAGGAAATACCCACGACTTGATCGGGAAGAACATTTACATTTAAAGAAATGATTCCCAGTTCAGGATGTACCGTATACTCTTGAGGTTTTAATTTTCTAGCACTTACCTTTTCGAAATCTTTGGCTTGTTGCAATCCAAAGTCATTTTGCAAAATAGAAACCGCTTGGTCAATTCCCCTGATAGCTGGGTTTAATAATAAAGCTTTGTATAAGCCATTTGAATTATTGTCAGGTAATGGTTTGCCATTGCCAATCTCTCTAAAAGGAGGATCTGGGTAAACCTCTATTTTATCTGGACTCACTAACCTTTCTGCTTCCCCCAAATCCGCAAAGGCTATAATATCTCTAACATTATCTACCTCATTGCGATCATTGGTAATCCATACCTCAATATTTTCGAGTTTGAATAAAGTTTTGATTTGGGGAAGGTTACTTAAGGCTGGTTCAAAGATTTCTCTATTGTAATGAGACAAGAAAAAATGACGATTTTCGTCGTATTCATCAGCCTTTACTTCAAATTCCTGCAATTGACTGCCACCCTCTATCTGTATAGATTCCCTCTGGGATTTCTGTTGAGAAGCAATAGCCGTTAACCTCAAATGACCAAATTGCATCTCCGTTTTCAATCCAAATAAACTTTGAGCACCTTGAATCAAAGAACCGTTTAGCGGCAAACTAACATTACCAGCTTCAATTTTTTTGATTATATCATCTTCTCCAAACAAATCAGAATTGTAATCTAATTTGATGGTATTGTCAAAATCAAAAGTAGCCTTCGTATTGTAATTAGTGGTCAAATTTAGTTTATCTCCAATTTTACCCGAGACATTCATTTGAATATCCATGTCAAAATCAAAGCCACCTTGAGTCCTTTGTCTTTCTGTCAATATGGGGTTTTCTACCCTTTGGAAGTCTGCGCCAAACTTTAAATCAATGTTGCCTTGTGGTTCAATTTTAACTTCTGTTCCTCCAAATAGTCGATCCAAAAGAGAATTGCCAACATCTATTTTGGCAATAGGGTCAAGCGTATTAATCCCATTTTCATCGCTTATAATTCCAGCTATTTGTCGAAAATATCTTCTTTCATCTTCCTTTTGCCGTAAGGCGAGATACTCTGCAGTGGTTAAATAGGTAGGGGGTCTGAAATTAAAATCCCCAATGACTTCCCTTACTATGTACTGCCCAGTGGTAGGGTCGTACTCCACCTTTTTTTCAATAATTGGTGGATCCTTTAAGTCGAAAGGATTGGTATTGGGTTCCGTTAAAAAATCCCCTTTCCGCTCACTAATAGGTGGTACGGTATCTAAGCTGAAATGCTCCAATATAAACTCATTGGGTAAGTCAGTTGTTTTTCCTTTGTGTGATATTCCCACAAGCAAAATGATTGTGGATATAGTGAACCAAATTCTTTTTTTACTCATTGCTTAATCCCTTTGGCACTTTAAAAGTGCCGTCTTTCAATTAATGGTTAAGACATTAGTTTAAGGGCGCTCTTTATTAAAACCTCAACGGAATCAACAGCAGGGTCCCCTTTAATCACACCATCAATTGCCTTTTGTGCGCTATTTTTTTGAAAACCTAATGCAAGTAATGCAGATAACGCTTCATTAATTATTGTATTGTTCATTTGACCCGGTGAAATGAAATTTTCTCCTGAATCTTTGATTAATTTATCCTTTAGATCTAAAATAATTCGCTGAGCTGTTTTCGTTCCAATTCCCTTAACTTTATTTATTGTCTTAACATCTTCACCAACCACAGCCTTAGTAATTTCGTCTGGAGACATGGAGGATAGCATTACCTGTGCCGTTGCAGGTCCAATCCCAGAGACTGATATTAGATGTAAAAAAATACTTCTTTCAGACTCTTCAGCAAACCCAAATAAAGTATGGCTGTCTTCTTTAACGTGTAAATGCGTTAATATTTTAACCTCTACTTCCTTTTCTATTGCTGAAAAGGTATTCAAACTTATGTTTACTTTATAGGCCACTCCTCCACTCGTTTCTACTAATACATAAGTTGGGGTTTTAAACGCTAGGGTTCCTTTAAGGTAACTAATCATGAATCCTCATTAATTATTTGAATGCAAAGATTATCTATATTTGGCATTAAATTAAAATAAATATGAATGTTTTATTACTCGGTAGTGGTGGCAGAGAAAATGCAATTGCCTGGAAACTATCGAGAAGTCCTTTGTTGAATGCGCTTTTTATAGCACCCGGTAACGCTGGAACGGCAGATTATGGACAGAACATAGCAATTAATCCATTGGACTTTGAGGCGGTTAAAACAACCACCCTTAAATATGAAATTGACTTAGTAATAGTAGGTCCTGAAGAACCGTTAGTAAGGGGAATAGTAGATTTCTTTCTCAACGACCCTTCGCTCCAGAATACCCCAATTATTGGCCCATCTCAACAAGGTGCTTTATTAGAGGGTAGTAAGGAGTTTGGTAAACAATTTATGCACAAATATGGAATCCCCACAGCTAGTTATCGATCTTTTTCAAAGGAACAGCTAAATGAGGGATTGGCCTATTTGCAAAAATTAACTCCTCCAATTGTCCTTAAAGCAGATGGATTAGCTGCGGGCAAAGGGGTTCTTATTTTAGATGATATTGTCCAGGCTGCGCAAAATCTTTCTGATATGCTCGGTGGGAAATTTGGTGATGCCAGTAGTAAAGTGGTCATCGAAGAATTTTTGAATGGAATTGAATTTTCTGTTTTTGTATTAACCGATGGAGCAACCTATCAGTTGTTGCCAATAGCAAAAGACTATAAAAGAATCGGAGAAAATGATTCTGGATTGAATACCGGAGGAATGGGTGCGGTATCTCCTGTATCATTCGTCGATAAAGACTTATTGGAAAAAGTCAAAAAACGAATTATAGAACCCACTATTAAAGGAATTGGAAAGGAAAAAATAAATTATACTGGCTTCATATTCTTTGGACTGATTGCTGTAAAAGGAGAACCTTATGTCATAGAGTATAATTGCAGACTTGGAGATCCCGAGACGGAAGTAGTCCTTCCCAGAATTAAAAACGACCTGTTAGATCTTTTAATTCAAACCACCCGAGGGAATTTAGGTGCCCAATCCATCGAAATAACTGAAGATTATGCCTTAACTACCATCCTGGTTTCCCAAGGTTATCCAGAAGAATATGAAAAGGGACACGAAATAAAAGGCATAGAGGAAATTGATGAAGCTATAGTTTTCCACGCTGGAACCAAAATAGAATCTAATAAATTAATAACTAATGGCGGTAGGGTACTTGCCATTACTGGGATGGGGGGCTCCAAGAGCGAAGCCAAAAAAATTTCTATTGAAGCAGCAGAAAAAATATTATATCAAGGTAAATATTATAGGACTGATATTGGTTTTGATTTAGAATAAAACCAACAATATACAAAGGGTTTAAACGTTCAACTTGGAGTTAGAAGGTTGATTTGCATTAAATGAAATAACATGAAAAACTACATTTTCTTATTGATATGGATGGGTATCAGCACCACTGTTGTGGTAAAGGCCCAAAAAAAATCCGATCCTGTTTTGTTTACTGTTGAAAAAGAACCTGTTTACCTTTCTGAATTTCTTTACATTTTCAACAAAACGAATGGAGAAGAACCAGATTACTCTAAAGCTTCCCTTGAAGAATATTTGGACTTGTATATCAACTTCAAACTCAAAGTGCGCAAAGCTAAAGACCTTCAATTGGATACTATTCCTGAATTATCAGAGGAATTAAAAGGGTATAGAAGGCAACTTTCAGATTCTTATCTCATGGACAAGGAAGTAACCGAGAAACTATTACTGGAGGCTTATGAAAGGATGCATACCGATTTGGATATAAGTCACGTATTATTTAAAGTAGAAGAAGAAAATAAAGATAGGATTTTCAAGCAGGCCCAGGCAGTTAGGAACCTTTTACAAGAGGGAGATTCGTTTGAAGATTTTGCCGTAAGGCATTCTCAAGATCCATCAGTATCGGGCAATAAAGGAAGAATTGGGTATGTAACTGCTCCTTTCCCTCCCGGTTTTTATGAATTTGAAAACGAGGCTTACAAGTTAAATGTCGGTGAAGTTTCAAATCCTGTTAGCTCTCCACAAGGTTTCCATTTATTAAAATTAAATGCCAAAAGACCAGCAAGAGGGCAAATTGAAATTGCTCATATTTTGGTAAGAGAAGGAGAAGGAAGCAAAGAAAAAATTCAACAAATTTATGACACTATTGGTGCTGGAATGGATTTTTCTACTGCAGCGAGTCAGTACTCTGATGATAAAGCTACTGCCCAAAGAGGAGGATATTTGGGGGTATTCGGAATCAACAAATACGAATTAGCATTTGAAGATGCATCCTTCAGTTTAAATAACGATGGAGATATTTCCAAACCGTTTCAAAGCAGTTTGGGATGGCATCTTGTGAAAAGGATAAGCAAAAGAGAATTACAGCCTTTTGATATTGAAAGAAACCGATTAGAGACTCGACTATTAAAGGATCCAAGGGTAGAAGTAGCTAAAGCAGCTTTATTAAAAAAAATTAGAGAAAAAGCGCAATTAACTGAATATCCAAATGCCCTAGATGAGTTTGCCAAAAAATTACCTGAAGAATTCTTAACCTTTAAGTGGAGAGCTGAAAAGATTGAAAAACCAAAAGTAATTTTCGAATTGTTAAATGGTGAAAAATATACCGAACAGGATTTTGCAACCTATTTAGAAAATGAATCTAGAGAGCGTATCGGACTTGGTTCTAGTTCCAATAACTTAGATGCGGTTGGTATTTTATACAAAAGATATGTTGAAGATGTATTGATGAGATTCGAAGAGAAAAACTTAGAAAATAATTTTCCTGAATTCAAAGCCCTTATCCGTGAATATGAAGAAGGAATCCTCTTGTTTGAGGTAACCAAACAGATGGTGTGGGATAAAGCATCGAAAGACAGCGTAGGTTTGGCTCAATTTTATGAGGCCCATAGTGGAAATTATCAATCACCAGAGCGAGCATTAGTAGATATTTTTCGAATTGTTCCTTCAGCAGCAGGTCAGTTAAACCAAATTGTCCTATATGCTCAAGAGCATACCGCTGAAGAAGTTTTAAAACAATTCAATACGGATGATTTTGTGATCGGTCTAGAGGTAAAAGAAATGGAAAGACCTGATTTAGAGAATTATTATAGAAGTATCCAATGGAGGGAGAATGCTTGTTCTAGACCCCAAAGTGCAAATGATGGAGCTGCTTTAACTTTCGCAAAAATCAAAGAAATAAAACCCGCATCTCAACAGACTCTAAAAGATGCCAGAGGCTATGTAGTTGCTGATTATCAAGATTTTCTAGACCAGGAGTGGATTCTGTCCCTTAGAGAGGAATACCATTTTAAAATCAATCAAAAAGTTTTAGAATCGATTGTAGTTCAATAATTAAATGAAGCTTCGCTATTCTATTTTAAGCTTTCTTTCTTTGCTATTATGGAGTTGTCAAACTACCGACAAAAAGTCCTTTCCTCAAGAAGAACCTCTAGCAATGGTATATGATAAAGGTCTTTACCCATCTGACTTAGTCGGAATATTTCCTTATGCTGCGACAGCAATAGATAGTAACTTAATAATTAAGTCATTTGTAAATCGATGGGTTAAGGAAATGCTTTTTTTGCATGAAGCTGAACAGAATATCAATCCTCAAATAAATATTGAAAAATTAGTTCAGGACTATCGGTCATCCTTACTACGGGCTTCTTATGAAAAGGAGTTTGTCAATAATACACTTGATTCCACAGTTACCTCTGCACAATTATCCGACTTTTATGAAGCCAGTAAAGAACAATTTATTTTAGAAACTCCCATTGTTAGGTTTCTATTTTTAAAATTACCTGAACCAATCCTGGATGAAAGAAAACTGAGAAGGGAATTAGAAAATGCAGATGACCAATCTATTGAATCGTTAAGAAATTTTGCCTTAGAAGAAGCTGAAACTGTTTTTTTGGAACTCCATGTTTGGAAAGATTTTGATCAAGTAACTCAGTTATTGCCCCCTGGAGTTGTAACACCATCTAATATTTCTTACAAAAAATATTTTTCTAAGCGCTTTGAAGGTTACCTTTACCTTTTGAAAATATTAGAATATAGGGAAGCTAAAACCATAGCGCCCCTCAGTTATGTTGAGGGACAGGCAAAAAAAATTATCCTTCATAATCGAAAGGTTGAAATACTAAATCAAAAAAAAGAAGCCTTACTGTTGGAGGCTTTAAGAAGGCAAAATGTTCAGTTTTACTATTGAAAAATAAATAAAGATGAAAAAGTTTCTGGGGTTACTGATAATATGTTTGGGTTTTTCAAATCTCCTTTGGGGGCAAAACAATGCTGTAATTATAGACAGAGTGATTGCTCTTGTTGGTGGGGAGCTGGTTCTTTTATCAGAATTGGAAGAACAATATGCATATATAAAAGCCAATAATCCTGGAATTGAAGATGATGCTAAATGTGGGATATTAGATCAATTATTGGCCAATAAACTTTTATTAAACCAATCAAAAATCGACAGTATAGAGGTTTCCGATGAAGAAGTAGAAGGCCAATTAAATGCTAGAATTGATCAAATTCTAGCTTATATGAATAACGATATCACTCAATTTGAAGAGTATTACGGCCAATCGATTAATCAGGTTAAAACTCAAATTCGAGATGATTTAAAAAGTCAACTTCTAATTGACAGAATGAGAAATAAAATATTAACAGAAGTACAAGTTACTCCCTCCGAGGTCAAAGATTTCTTTAATAAAATTCCCTCGGATAGTCTACCTTATTTTAATTCTGAAGTCGAAGTTGGGGAGATTGTAGTCAAACCTGTCATTAATGAGGATGAAAAAAAACGAGCTGAAGATTTATTAGAATCTATTCGTGAACGAATTGTGGATGGAGGTGAAGATTTTGCTGCATTGGCTCAGAAGTTCTCTGATGATAATTCTGGAAGAATGGGAGGAGATTTAGGATGGACTAAGCGCGGAAATTTTGTTCCAGAATTTGAAGCAGCTGCATATAAATTAGATGTAATGGAAGTTTCTCCTGTAATTGAATCACAATTTGGTTTCCATTTAATTCAAATGTTGGGCAGACGAGGCAATTCAATTAACACCAGACATATTCTTATAAAGCCCGTAATTACTCAAGCTGATATTGATAGTACTAAAATTAAATTAGAAGAAATCAGAACACTCATTGAAACAGATTCCATTTCTTTTTCAGAAGGAGTTAAGCTTTATTCTGATGAGGACCAACAATCTACCAATAACGATGGTAGAATGATAAATCCAATTACTGGAAATACCTTTTTTGAAATTGGTGATCTAGATCCAGATATATATTTCACTATCGATACTCTTCAAGTAGGTGATATTTCTGGCCCTTTAGAATTTAAAGACCCCAGAGGAGAGCCATTACTTAGAATTATTCAATTACAATCCATTACAGACCCACATAAAGCAAGTCTTTCTCAAGACTATTCCAAAATACGACAAGCGGCTATAGATTCAAAAAAGGCTGAACATATTAACGGTTATGTATCTGAAAAGGTAGATGCGACTTATGTTAATATAGTACCTGCATACTCCACTTGTACTTCCTTGTACAAATGGACTAAGGAATATGTAAAACCCTAATTAACAAATATACTTCAGAGCCAACCTGTATTAAGAATGATATATTTTTAATGGTCTCCTTGCATCATTCGTTGGATGGGCTTTACAAGTAAGGCGAGAATGACAGCAGCAATTACCAGAGACATAGTAGTTTGTTGAAATAATTGTGGCATTTCCTCAAGGTTTTCAGGGTTAACTTTTCCACCGACTATTCCTGCAATCAAATTACCTAAAGCAGTTCCAAAAAACCAAACACCCATCATTTGTCCAGCAAACTTTTTAGGTGCTAGTTTAGTCATTGAGGAAAGACCAACTGGACTCAGACACAATTCTCCTACAGTTTGGAAAAAATAGGAACCAATTAGCCACATGGCAGATACCTTAATCAAACCATTGCCATCCACTACTATATTCGCTGCAAAAATCATTAACAAAAAACCTATGGCTGTAAAAGCAAGGCCCATTGAAAATTTAGCTGGGCTTGATAAATTAATTCCCTTTTTGCTCAAAGTGACCCATAAGGCTGCAAAAAGAGGCGCCAAAGTAATGATGAAAAATGAATTAAATGATTGAAACCATAAAGCGGGAACTTCCCAACCTAAAATAACTCTATTAGTAAAATCAGAGGCAAATAAATTTAAGGAAGTAGGTGCTTGCTCAAATGCCGCCCAAAATATCATAGAGAATAAAAACAAAACTAATATTACACCCACTCTCTTTAATTCGTTTTTATTCAAACCGCCCATTACAAATACATAGAAAAAATAAACAGCAGCGAGAAAGGCCATGATATAACTCATATTATGTGCCAATGAAACTGCATTTATTTCAATAACCCCAAAAGAAGATAATCCTACTATAAGAGCCAATAGCGCCATAAATAACCACAACCCCAATTTTATTTTCTTTTCTTGTTCAAGGTTTATTTTAGCATCAGGATGTTTGGAAGGAGCTTCTAATCCCAAATCATCCAAAGTCTTGGGAGCCCTGAAATAGAACCAAAGCAAACCAAATAGCATGCCTACCCCTGCAGCTCCAAAACCCCAATGCCAACCAACTTTTTCACCTAAGAGCCCTGTGGTTATTTGACCCAAAAATGATCCAATATTAATTCCCATATAAAAAATAGTAAATCCACCATCCCTTCTAGCTCCCCCCTCTGGATAAAGATCTCCTACAATTGCAGAAATATTTGGTTTCAATAATCCTGTACCTAAAACAATGAAGACTAAACCAATAAAGAAAGTAGTTTGAGAAAACACAGCGGATAAAGCAATGGCCAAATGTCCTATGGTGATAAGCACCGCACCTATCATAATTGATTTTCTTAGCCCCCAAAGGCGATCTGCAATCCATCCACCTGGCAAAGAAGCTAAATAAACACTTGCAGCATAAATACCAACAATTGAAGAAGCCGTAGTTCGATCAAATCCAAAACCACCATCATGTAACGCGGCAGCCATAAACAGAACCAATAGAGGCCTTAATCCATAATAGGAGAACCGCTCCCACATTTCAGTAAAAAATAAAGTCGATAACCCACGTGGGTGCCCAAAAAAAGTGGTATTTCTCATTTTCGTTTTGATTAATATTCAAAACCAAAATAACAATTTATCGGGTTTCTTTCAGAATCACTTTTAATGACCCTACGGAAATGGGCGTTTCAATCAGCAATGGAATCTTTTGCTCGTCTTGAGTTACCCAAATTTTCATGTCTGTATTTTTCCTAAAATAAAAACCTTCTTTAACATTGGGGTTCAATTCAAGGGTAGAAAATACTCCAAGACCTTTTATTTTATGCCTTTCTTTATAAGATCCTACTGATATTTCAAGAGGCCAAATAGATCGATCAATAAAAATACTAGCTGCTATTTTTGCTGGAATTCTTTCTTCGTAGTTTAAGTTACGAGCATAGTAGATGATAGAAAGAATATCCTGAATACATTGATCTGCCTCAAATAAACTGTCCTGGAGATTATCCTTATTTTTTCCCCTGAAAGAAGTTATTGTACTTTCGTCCCTGTTAAATAAGAGGCTATCGTATAGTGTAAATTTTCCTTCTTGTATATCTCGTACCGAACTAATGGGTAAAAAATCTGCTTTATTGACTACTGTCTCATATCGATCCCTAACCTTAAAAAACCAATCATAGGATGGGTAGGTTGTCCCTATTGCTGAAATCTTATAAGTGGTTTCCTCCTCCGTTACCCTAAAAACAACCTCCCCTGCACCAATCCATATAAAATTCCAATTGTAATAGATTTTGTAAACTAAAGTTTCCCCATTTTCAACAGCTGTATTTGTTACCCCGCAATCATTAGATGAAGAATAATTAAGGTTAAATAAGGGTAAGAAGTAGACTAAAATAAGTTTGAAAATCATTTAAACAACTTTTTGTTTTATGTAAACACTTTCAAAAAGGAAAAAGGATATATTTGAAGAATTATAATAATATGAAAAAAATCAATTCCATTATTTTAGGAGTAGATCCAGGGACTAATATCCTTGGTTTTTGTATTATTCAGGTAGAGGATAAATCCATTCGTTTGATTGAAATGAGTGTTTTGCAATTGAAGGGACTTCCCGATCACCAGCAAAAACTCAAACAAATTTATGAGCGATTACAATCAATTATTGATCGACATCAACCTACCGAAATGGCTATAGAAGCTCCTTTTTACGCAAAGAATCCACAATCATTGTTAAAATTAGGAAGAGCTCAAGGGGTTGCCATTGCAGCAGCAGTAGCTAAAAATTTAAAAGTTTGGGAATATGCCCCAAAAAAAATTAAACAATCTATTACTGGGAATGGAAACGCTACCAAAGAACAAGTAGCTGCCATGCTTCAACAGATTCTTAATATTCCCATCAACCCAAAATTTTACGATGCCACAGATGCGTTAGCAACAGCAGTGTGTCATACTTATCAGCAAGGGACACCACAATTTGGAAACGGCCAAAAATTTACATCTTGGGAAGCATTTTTAAATGCCAATCCATCTAGAAAAAAAGCACTTTAATCGCTTATGCCATATTACTTTGGATATGACGTGCCATCCTTGCCATTTCATCTGGTGTCACATCGACTGGAGGACGAGTAAAATTAATATCCCCTACGGTTTGAAGTGGAACTAAATGAATATGAACATGGGGAACTTCTAACCCGATTACCGCAACCCCAACTCGCTTACATGCAATAGATAACGCCAAAGCTTTGGCCACTTTTTTAGAAAAAATCATCAGACCAGATAGGGCTGAGTCCTCTAAATCGAAAATATAATCAACCTCTTTTTTGGGGATGACTAAAGTATGACCCTTTTGAAGTGGCCTAATATCTAAAAAAGCAAAGTGGTCCTCGTCTTCAGCAATTCTATAAGAGGGTATTTCACCATTAAGTATTTTAGAAAAAATAGTGGGCATCAAAAAAATATTTCAACGATTTCAAATTCAATAGAACCAGCCGGAGTGGATACTAAAGCTATTTCCCCTACTTTCTTTCCCAATAATCCCGACCCCATTGGACTGTTGACTGAAATCTTTTTGGCTTTTAAATCCGCTTCTGATTCACTAACTAATTTGTAGGTAAGCTCCTTTTTAGTTTTTAAGTTCTTTATAGTCACATTAGATAAAACGGTGACCTTTGAGTTGTCTAAATCGCTTGTATCTAAAATTCGTGCATTAGACAAAACCTTTTCAAGCTCATTTATTTTCAATTCCAACATCCCTTGAGCATCCTTTGCGGCATCGTATTCCGCATTTTCGGATAAATCACCTTTTTCCCTAGCTTCCGCAATTGCTTTAGCTACATCAGACCTTCCCTTAGTTTTCAATTCCTCTAGCTCGATTTTTATTTTTTCGAACCCCTCTTTGGTTAAATAATTAAAACCCGCCATTTTTATCGTTTTATTAAACAAAAAATTCCAAACATGAATTACTAAAACTCAAGCTTGAAATATTACTTTTTTTTTGGAAAATACTTTTGTCAATTTTTGAAAACTGACAACTCTAAATAAAGATTACATTAATTTATAATACAAATATAGTCTATTTTTAAAAACTTAATCTCAATCCAAAATTATGGGTGCCATTCCAAATTTTACTTTGCCTGTAGGCGTAATCTATTCCTACAGTCAATTCATCATTATCCTTTGATAGGGGTAAATCAACCCCAAATCCAGCACTAATACCCGTATAAATGGGTTGTGAAACTACCTCGTTGGATCCAAATTCATATTTATAACCCCCTCTCAAGGTAAAAAGTTCTTTGATACTGTATTCTATACCACCACCAATTTGATCCTGAGAAAAAGAATTAGAAGTAAAATTGCCAATTAATGTTAGCCGATGAATGGTTTTAAGATATAAATCATAAGAAAGACCAATATTCAACATAGAGGGAAGTTCAAAGCCTGATGACCTTTGGTCTAAAGTCAATTCATAGCCAGCTCCATTAGGACTGGGACGTGCCACAGAAAGACCCTCACCATTGTACCTCATTGGAGATCCTACGTTCCTTAATGATATTCCAAATTTAAAATTATCCTTAGGGCCGCTCACGTATTGAATGCCAGCATCAATTGCTAACCCAAAAGCAGATACATTAGAAATAGACTGGGAAATACCTCTAAAAGTTATCCCAACGGACACCTTGTTTTCAAAAGTTTTGGAATAACTTATTCCAATGTTGACAAACCTCGGAGAAAACACCCCTCCTGTTCCTTCTGGTTGGCTAGTTGTAGTTATTGGAATATCTCCAAAATCCAATGTCATTATACTCATGCCCAAAACCCCCGTTAGACTCGTCCTAGCCGCAAAACCAATAGCATTCATGGTTATTTCTGTGCCTTGAAGGTAATTTGCATAACTAGAGGCGACCTCAAATTGGTTGATTCTTGAAAGTCCTGCCACATTTATTCTTAAAGATTCCACCCCTTGTACCCCACTGGTATTCATTGTATGTAATCCAGCACTCCTCGCCCAAGGATTCATTAATAATTCATAGGCTCCTGCCTCCCCTTGACGATCCGGATTACCAGCAAAGGTTTGACTTACTTGACAAACCAAGATGAGTAATAATAGGCCTATTTCTTTTCTTCCAAGTACCAACATGGTCCTAATTATTTATCACAGTCCCGAAGGATCAAATTTTCTGTTTATTCCAAACCATTTAAGGGTTCTTTGACCCATTTGACCTGCGTCAATATGGATTAAATATACCCCCGCAGCAATAGGAATACCACTGCTATTTTTCATATCCCATTCAAGATCTGGCAAAATTTGATTTTCCAACAATGCCCTATTGGCCCCTCTGGGAATACTTCCGGTTTCATTTCTATTGTATTGCCGAATAAACTTGCCATCTAGCGTATAAATAGTTACCGTACAAACCGCCGGAAGATTGGTAATTTTTACCGTGTTAACAAATTGCGAAACCTCGTAATCTGAAAATCCTAAATATGGATTGGGTACTGCCTTAATTTTGTTTAACGACTTATCTACAAATAACTGATCAGGATCGTCCGCCTCCTTATTAATAATACTGAATTGGTAAGAGGGGTAGCCGTTGTACTCGCCTGTTCCAATTGCGGTCTTATAACTATTATCCACTCTTAATTGAATAGTTACTTCCTCCGGAATCAACCCTTCTGCATAACTTAGCATTTTAGTGCCAGTAGCCATCATAGGAAATCCTGCCCATGTAATTTCCTTAAGGGCAGCAACTTTAAACAAACTTGGCAAAGTTGATCTTAATCTAGATCTCAATTGAGAACATTCATCATAAGGAGTTTTAGTGACATAAATAAAATGTTGTCCGCCTGCTAAATATTCATAAGCCAAGCCAGTTACTCCTCCTAAAGGCAATAACAACTGTGAAGTCGGATTAAACATCATGTCCGCGCCTGTCGGTGCCCCGTCAAATGATTCCGGGAAAAAAGTACCATCATAAGATGAATTTTCTCCAAAGAAAATATTTAATCTTTCCCCCGTTTCAACGTCTATAGCGTATCCAGGAAACCAACCCATGCCCGTTCCTGGATCCTCAGTGTCTATATCTGGAAGGCCATCTCCATCATTATCATTTTTTGTCACATTTTGGCTAGACCTTAAATCAAATTGTTTACGTCCACCTTGCCCAAAAAAACCTTCAGCCTCATAATAGGTATTTGCCGATTCAACTATGACACATCTACTCCATTTTGACTTATCAGGAGTTAAAACAATATCTACGTTATTCAAATCACTTAACTGAGATTGAGAACGAACAATTGAATTACCACTAACATTGGTCCATGCTGGAGTAATATAAGGCAAGTTATCTCCCTCTCGAGTTCTATAATTATCAATCATATAAGGTGTGAAAAACCCCGGTCCAATATTATTGAAAGATTGATTGGGGTCTAAAGGGGCATCCTCCTCTCCTGGTGCATTAATTATATAATCAAAAATAACATCATCAAGAAATGAATTGCCAGGTACCAAGCCATCAGGAATGCCTGTTAGCCATTCCTCAGCATCAGAATTACTGTATAGAATTTCCATTCCCAATACTCCATTTGTTGCACTAAGCTTGTCGCCAGGTTCTCCAGTTTGACCTATGGTAATAGTAAAGCCAAATTCTTTAATAATTTGCTCGTTTAGTCTATCTATGGTCCCCTCTGAAGTGACCAAAGGAGCACCGGGATTAGTAAGGCTTTTTAATTGCCAGGTTATTTGTTCATCTAAAACATCATTTGCCATATTCTCATCCCGCATAGTTAATTCATACGTGCCATCCACTACGTCTAACGGGTTAAAAATGGTCACTTTAATCGGTCCCCCTCCCTCATCATATGTGATTTCTCCATTGAATTCCCCCTTAAGAATCGCTTCTCGAGTTGACTGTGACATTCTAAGAAAATTCCCTCCAGCACCCACGCCATCAATTCGGGTAATAATGGCACCGTCACCATAATCCGCATTAAGCTTTCTATCCACAACAGGTCTAGGAATTACCGTGTAGTAAGGATTATCTCCGTCTCCTATATTTCGCCTACCCTCCAAATAAGGTCTTTTTTGACCAATTTGCCTTTGGGGGTCATATAATTCATAGTTGTTGTACGCATAGGCTACAGCTACAAAATAGTATTTCTTATGGTTGATTAACCTCCGATCACCTGTGGCAAACTGGTCTTCAGTGATTTTAAAAGAGTGTTGTATACCTTGATCTCTTCCCTCAACCATTAATTGAGGAATAAATAATTCCTCCGAAGTAGGGTTATCTGCACTTACCCAATTAAAAATTCTGCTCACCCCATTAGAAATATCTGCTTGAAAAATCAATCTAGCTTTATCGGGGTTATCAAAATCGGCTGTAGATACATCAGATGATGCTAACTGATACAGCTTATATCCTTCGAATTCATATAGTGAATCTTCAAGTCCAGCAGGAATTTGTAACCCCTTTTGGGCATAACCTTCAAAAGCATTATTCGAAACAATCGTATCATTGGTAAAAACTGCAATAATTTCCTTATCTAAAGCAATAAAATCAACATCAGGAGCATCTGGTCCATCCGTAATTTCAAAACAATTATCGAATAAGGCTTGCGCAATATCATCCGCTTCTTGAAGCTTGGCAATACTGGGACATGGATAATTTTGGTCAGCGACCCAAACTGCGCCAATTATTAATTCATTGACCGCTCCAGGGTCCAATCTGAAAGGACCTGAAGCTTGTATCATCCTTCTATCTCCGAAAGGTAATCCTGCTGTACACATGGACCAACCGTCCACAGCATCAGGAGGATTGGGAAAAGCATATTTTATGGGGAAACCGTCTTGATAAGCATCATCTCCAAAAGTAAATGGACTCCCATCTCTCCAAGATCCAGAAAGGTAATTATAATATTCTTGGGCAGTATTTGGATCTGTTGTACCTACCGGTGGAGAACCAATACCACCATTATTGTAATACGTGAAAGAAGACATTCCAATTTCTTCCCCAAATTCATTTAAAGGTCCTCGAAAATAGTCTATACCCAAAATGGGTATTTCTTCACAATAGGTATTTACTCCTCCTTGACATACACAACCAGTTTCTCCATCCGCAGCATCTTCATTATAAACATAAGCCAGGTTTCTACTCACGTCACTTCCAATGTAATCATCTGTGAAACAACCTAAATCAGGATCAACCCACATGGCAAAATAAGTACTATCTATACTTTCAACAGCCCTATTAATGAGTTTATAGCGTTGAAAAGTCATATTATTGATCTCATCGTTAGTAGCATAAGCAAAGGCCTGAACCTGGATTTCCATCTGGATAGGATCTCCTCTGGATTCAGAGTGAATATTGCCAGCATCATTATATATCCAAAAAGTCATTTCATCTGGAAATTGAGGTTGGTCCGTGCAACCTCTGATTTCAATAACCGGAAAGTCTCCCTGATCTGGATCGTAATTGCCATTCCCATCTTGATCCCAAAAACCCGCCAAACCTTGAGAGGTATTGGGTAAATCAAACTTATGGATGTCTGAAAAAAATCTGTTTCCCTTTGCTGGCCATCCTCTAACATCTTTAGGAATGTCTTCTGGCTTATATTCCACTCCCATCTGCTTAGCAGTTTCCCAATTTCTCAAATGGGCTTCAATATTTTCTCCCTTTACCACAAAGAATTTATCCCACTTGGCACATACATCTTGTTCCGTTTTTCCAGTTTCTGGATCCAATGGGCCCGGCCAAAAATCACTATTGCCACTAGATCGACCATAGGTCTGTGCAGCAAGTTTTAAATTTCCAGCCGGATCTACTCCTCCCAACCAAACTGCTCCAGTGAAAATAGCTGAAACTTCCGGCAAACCAGGTGCAACCTTAGGTACAATATACCTTCCATCTGTGCCATCCCACCAAACATCTCCTCCAGACAATAATCTAGCCCTTACATTGTTAATAGCTTGATCAATCTGAGCAATGGCATTATCGCAATTTTCTCTAAAACTCACCGTATTACTGCCATTGCGCAAACGTTTGACTATATCGGGGTTTATATGACCTTTTAAACCCAACGGCCAAACAATAATCATTCCCAATACGACAAATAAAGTTCTAAACATATTCTCCTAGCAGTTTTATAAATCAAATATAGCTCCTACATAAATCCTTCTTGGCAAGCTAAAAAAGTCTGGATTTAATAAGGACCATTGGAAAGATGCTAAATACGCCTCAACTTCCCTGTCCGAATTATTTATATTTTCCAATTTGTCAAGACCATTGGACGAAACCAAAAACCCATCATCCGTCGGAGAACCCGAAGCTGGATATACATTAATAACATTTTTTCTATCCAACAAATTGGAAACTCTGGCATAAATATTGACTGCCCATCCTTCTTTGAGTTGTATGGCCTTATCCACCCTGAGGTTTAAGGTCAAATTCCAAGGTTTTCTAGAGCCATTGATTGATCCTGCCGTAGTGGCTCCACCTAATTCTAAAGGTGTAACTTGAGCCGTGTAAGGCCTTCCTGAAACTAGAATTCCTTGAAGGTTTACTCCAAAATTGGCTAACAACTCCTTATCTCCAATTCTTGGACCTGAGTAATTCCTGCCACTACCATACCGATAATCAACATTAGCAACAATTCTATGCCTTTCATCAAAATTTAACGGAAATAAAGTCCTCAAATTCCCCCTAGAAGTTAACCCCCTTTGGGAATTAGCATTGGATCCCGTACCATCTGCAAATTGTAAGGTATAATTCGCTTGTACTGAAACATTACCAGTTCTCCTTAAATCGTATTGAAAAGAAAAACCTTTCACAGTACCGAAATCTAAATTATCATATGTAGTATATTGATTGACTATCGGAACTGGAAAAAAGGTCCTTACCTGAATCATGTCCCTCATTTCCTTATAGTATGCCGCAATTTTAAGGGCCGATGATAAGGATAACCTTTGTTGGAAACCAACCTCGTAATCAATAGTACGCTCTGGCTTTAAGTTAGGGTTGTTTTTAATATTACCGGCTTCGTCAGTAAAATAAAAATAATCCCTCGCTGTTGCCAATGTATTTGAAGCTGGCCTCTGAACCAAAATATCATAATGAGCAAAAAAATTAGCTACATCAGAAATTGGAAAGGAAAAAGCCAATCTTGGCATCCAATTAATTTGAGCTTCATAATCTTCAAAGGATACAGACGGGTCAAAATCTTTACTCTTGATGAAATTAGGATTGTCCTGAACCCGATCGTCTTGGTATCTTGGAAAAACTAATCCACCGGAAAATAAATTCGTTGGACTATTAACTGGTGTTCCATTAGCGGCATACCATTGATCCTGGTCTCTATAAGCTGTAACATTGTTGCCAGCTTCATCTAAATAAACTTTATACTCATCTCCAATATTTCCAGGTCTTGTACCTCCAAATCTTTCGTGAAACTCCCCAGCTCCCATGATTTGATATAACGAATAATTATCTTTCAATACTCTCGTATTGGCATCGTAACGATCAACCCTTAACCCCAGCCTAAAAATGATATCCCGGAACGTAAATTTATCTTGTAAATACAAGGCTTGATAAATGGGCCTGTTGGGCGCAACAGGAAAAGTTCTTACGCCATCAGCATCCACCGCTGAAAAAAAATCTTCAAACTGCCCATCAAAATAGCCTCCCAAATAATCATGGCCAAAATAACCCAAAACTCCTTGGTCGTTTAATTCTTTTGCAGAAAACATGGATAATTCCATAGCCTCTGGACTCAAGCCATCTATATTAACATATTGATCCAAAGACTGGCCCGTAACCTCCCTAATAGATTTATAAAACTTGTTATCACCAGAAGTCACAATATCTAAACCCAATAAAGGAGTATTGGCGAATGTTCCAATATCTACAAAACCAACAGTATCAGGATTAGCTGCTATTCCCTGTATGTGATTGTTAGCTTGCTGCCTGGCAATATCCCATAAAGATCTGGGAGCTACATTATAGCTTCTATCTATTCTTTGCTCATACCAAAATCCAACCTGAATATTATGCCTTCCAAAATCAGATTTTTGTGGCACCCAATCAAAATTTAAAGCCCCACTTAAGGTATAGGTATTGTTTTCCGTCTGCGAATACAAATTATAAACTGTACCCACATTAGAATGAAATCCCCAAGAATTAGTAAAAATTCCAGAAATGGTTCCATTGGGTGCATAAAAATTATCCCTTGACAATAAACTTCCTGTACCAGCTAAATTGGTAATTAAATAATCTGTAACACTGCCATTCAATCCTTCTTCAAAATTAATTTCCATGGCTTTATTATAGTTAGCCAATACAGGATTTCTGTCTCCAGGTGTATAACTGCGCAACACTTGGCGATAATCTGTATGAATCAATTCTAAAAGTTGTGTTTCAGGATTAAATACTTGAACAAAAGTAGGAATCCAATTAATATCAAAATTCCCAACATAACCATAATCGAAATAATTAGAGCCATGCCTTGGATCCGAAATCTCTCCCATGGTTCTCTCCGCTCCAGCTTGTAAAACATAGGAAACATTTCTGAAAGGACCTTTGCCTTGCGTTTTATTGAACCGATGCCTAAATCTAAAATTTGCTCGATATGAAGTATTATAACTATAAGGATTGTTATGACTATTTAACACCCTCCAACCTCCAGGAGTGAATTGGTTTTTAGAATTTCTATATGCTCCAGTAATTGAAACGTCAATTTGTTCGGAAATTCTTGCATCAATTTTTGCTGTAATATCAGCTCTTTCAGAACGCTCAAAAGGCTTGTAAGATAAAATATCAACATCTTCTCCCTTTAAAAAATCAGCAGCGACGTATGGACTTCCTCTTCTGGTCAAGATAGGATTGTTCTCCAGTTCAAGTAATCGATCTTCCCTGATTCTAAAAATATCAGTGGCAGGTGGATCATCATCGCCTAACTGACTATATCTTCCTGCAATTCTAAAACCAATAAGGGAGTTACCATTGCTTTTTTTCAAAATAGGTCCACTGAGATTGAATCCTACCAAATTGTTATCATAGGCATCAAAAGGGCTGGAAGACTCCACCTCAACACTTCCTGAAAACGAAGATGAAGGCCCCTTCGTAGTGATAGAAATAATCCCTCCTGTAACATCTCCATATTGAGCCTCAATTCCACCAGTTATAACTTGCATTTGGTCAATTTCAGATTCAGGAATCAGTGATCCTCTCACTCTTATTCCATCAACGTAATAATCTGTGGCATTAGATCTCGACCCTCTTACATTTAGTGCTTCTCCTTCGTCAGAAGAAGCAAGGCCAGCGGAAGTTGCTGCTAAAGCATTAATATTACGAGTAGGTAAGGTCCTAATCTGTTCTCCTGTCAAAACAGATCCCGAAGTTGTATTATCCTGCTCGATTAATGGAACTTTATATTCTTTCACAATAACCTCTTCCAAAATTAACCCCCCATCAGATTCCATAATGATATCCAACTTATTGGATTTTCCAGCTAATACTTGAACGCCTTTAATCCGTTGCGTAGCTAATCCAATGTAACTGACCTCCACATCATAAGTCCCTGGATCTAATGTTGGAAAACTATAAAAACCATCTAAATCAGTGTCTGCTCCAGTAATAAGTACTCCATTTTTATAGACCACCACATTGGCAAAAGCTACCGGTTCTTTATCCTCTCCATTACTTACAGAACCTAAAAGAGCCGTTTGCCCAAACAAGAACTCAGCAGATCCAATAAAAACCAATAAAAAAATTATCCTCAAACTCATAATTCAAAAACTATTGTTTCCTCTAAAAAAGAGGATATGTGCACAAGATACTACATTATTATACCTATTAATCCATGCAGCTCCTATTTTTCGTCTTGGCCTACTTGAATTGATATCCCCCGTAAATTATAATCATTTTCTAATAATGTGAATTATAAGAAACTACTTCTTTTCCGGAAAATTTACCTTTTTTTAACCCTCCTAAAGTATATTTGTTGCCAGCGTGAAAAAAACGAATAAATGCCTAAAGACAAATCCATAAAATCAGTTCTAATTATAGGAAGTGGTCCCATTGTTATTGGTCAAGCTTGTGAATTTGACTACTCTGGTTCCCAAGCAGCAAGGTCCCTTAGAGAAGAAGACATAGAAGTTACACTAATCAATAGCAACCCAGCAACTATAATGACTGATCCGGTCACTGCTGATCACGTCCATCTCCTGCCACTCACCGTAGAAAGTATAATAGAGGTTTTGGAATTGCGAAAAATTGACGCTGTATTACCTACTATGGGAGGGCAAACTGCACTAAATCTTGCTATTGAAGCAGGTAAACTAGGCGTTTGGGAAAAATATAATGTTCGTTTGATCGGTGTTGATCTTAACGCTATTGAACTCACAGAAAATCGGGAGGCCTTCAGACAGCACATGATAAACATAGGCCTTAGTGTTGCTCCATCTTATATTGCTAATTCCTTTTTAGAAGGAAAAGAAGCTGCGCAAAAAATTGGTTTTCCTTTGGTGATTAGACCTTCCTATACCCTAGGTGGTTCTGGTGGAGCTTTCGTCCATAAAGAAGATGATTTTGACTCCGCACTTCGCAATGGCTTGAATATGTCTCCAACTCATGAGGTCTTGGTCGAAAAAGCGGTGTTGGGATGGAAAGAATTTGAACTCGAACTACTTAGAGACCAAGCAGATAATGTAGTCATTATTTGTACAGTTGAAAACCTAGACCCAATGGGTATTCATACAGGAGATAGCATTACTGTCGCCCCTGCGATGACTCTTTCAGATACTGCCTATCAGGAGATGAGAGATCAAGCTATATTAGCTATGCGCTCATTGGGAAATTTTGCCGGCGGATGTAATATCCAATTCTCAATTAATCCAGAGGATGAACATTTGATAGTCATAGAAATAAATCCCAGAGTTTCCCGTTCTTCCGCCTTAGCGAGCAAAGCAACTGGGTACCCTATTGCCAAAATAGCAGCAAAACTGGCAATAGGCTACACACTAGATGAACTAAAGAATCAGATCACCAAAAACACCTCTGCTTTTTTTGAGCCTACCCTAGATTATGTTATTGTAAAAATGCCCCGTTGGAATTTCGATAAATTTCCAGGTTCAGATAACAGCCTCGGTTTGCAAATGAAATCGGTAGGAGAAGTAATGGGTATAGGAAGAACATTTAAAGAAGCTCTTCAGAAAGCGTGTCAATCACTCGAAAATAATAGACAAGGGTTAGGCGCAGATAATAAAGAGTGGATACAAACAGCTGATATTCTAGCAAGACTAGAAACGCCAAGTGATGATCGGATTTTTAGATTAAAAGATGCTTTAGCACTTGGGGTTCCTGAAAAAACTATTCAAAAGCTAACAAAAATTGACCCCTGGTTTATCCGGCAAATAAAAGAATTAGTAGCACTTGAAAATAAACTCAAATCTTTCAAAACCATTGATGCTGTTCCTCTAGAATTTTTCAAGGAACTTAAACAGGCTGGATATTCAGATGGGCAAATAGGATGGGTTTTGAGAACTACAGAAGATGAAATTGCTCAAAGGAGGCATGATTTAGGGATTCGGCGAACCTATAAGATGGTCGATACCTGCGCTGCAGAATTTGAAGCCCAAACACCTTATTTTTACTCCAGTTTCGAGTCGGAAAATGAAAGTATTCCCACTACAAATAAGAAAAAAATTATCGTCCTAGGTTCTGGCCCCAATAGAATTGGACAAGGTATAGAATTTGACTATTGCTGTGTCCATGGAATACTCGCGATTAAAGATGTAGGTTATGAAGCTATTATGATTAATTGTAATCCTGAAACAGTCTCTACCGATTTCGATATTGCTGATAAATTATACTTCGAACCCGTTTTTTGGGAACATCTAGAAGAAATAATAAATCTAGAAAAGCCTGATGGAATCATTGTACAATTAGGTGGTCAAACTGCCTTAAAATTGGCTGAGACTTTCTACAATAAGGGTATTAAAATAATTGGAACAGCATTTCCTTCTATGGATTTGGCAGAAGATAGGGGTGCCTTTTCCGATTTGTTAAAATCACTTAATATCCCTTATCCGAGATATGGAGTTGCAGAAACAACAGATTTAGCACTTCAAATTGCCAAAGAAGTGGGCTATCCGGTTTTAGTTAGACCTTCATATGTATTAGGTGGTCAACAAATGAGAATTGTCATCAATGATCAGGAATTGGAAAGACAAGTTTTAAGCATATTCAAGCACTTGCCAGATAATAAAGTTTTAATCGATCAATTTTTAGACCGGGCGAAAGAAGCAGAAATAGATGCCATCTGCGATGGTGATGAAGTTCATATCATGGGAGTAATGGAACACATTGAACCTGCAGGAATTCACTCAGGAGACAGTGCAGCCGTTTTACCAACATATAGCCTTTCCGTAGAAGCCGTTAATACCATGGTTGATTATGCCCACAAATTGGCTAAAGCTTTGGAAATTAAAGGCTTAATAAATATTCAATTTGCCATAAAAAAAGTTGGAGATGTAGAGAAAGTATATGTTATTGAAGCTAACCCAAGAGCCTCAAGAACAACTCCATTTATTGCTAAGGCCTATAAAGTCCCGTATTTACAAATTGCAACTAAAGTAATGTTAGGAACTCACAAGCTAAAGGATTTTGATATCAAACCACAACCGAGTGGTTATGCAATCAAGGTTCCTGTTTTTTCTTTCAATAAATTCCCTAACGTAGATAAAAATTTAGGCCCTGAAATGAAATCAACGGGGGAAGCTATCCAATTCATTAAAGATTTAACCGATCCTTTTTTCCGAGAACTAGACAGCAAAAGATATATGTATTTGTCTCGTTAATCCTTTTTGGAACAAACCAATTGTAAGCTGGAAACTCCTGTTAATAAAGAATCTCTAGTCCATTGACTGAATGAAATGGATAATTTGTCCCGTATGAGCAAGGTATTCGCTTTGGTCAAATCATAATCTAACGTACATATTGAAGATGTACAGTTCCCTAACCAATTGCCAAATTTGTCCGCCAATTGGATTGAAAAAACTTGGGAAATAACAGAATCTCTTGATTGCCAAAAATTTCCTTTTAAATAGATATTCTCAAACCCAAAAGTGTCGGAAAAAGATATTCTTAACTTTAAATATTCGTTTTCCCCACAGTTTATATCGGTAAACACTAAACTATCAGAGTAGGTCCAACCTTCTGCTAAATTTTTTTTTGGAAATGGTTCAATTACTCTTTCAAAAGTACATCCCAGTAATCCAGTTATGGCAATACAGATGACTAAGCTAAAGTAATAGAACCTAATAGTTTTCATTATTTAAAATAATCCTTCATCTTTTCAAAAAATCCCTTTTCTCCCTTTCCAGGGTCAGGCTTGAAATTTTCCATAGACCTCATTTGTTCAAGTAATACCTTCTCGTCTTCATTTAACTTTTTAGGCGTCCATACATTAACATGTATTAACTGATCTCCCCTACCATAACTCTGAACTGATGGAAGACCCTTTTCTTTAAGTCTGAAAATTTTTCCTGATTGAGTTCCAGAAGGAATTTTAATTTTTACCTTTCCATCTAATACAGGGACTTCTACAGAGGTTCCCAAAGCAGCATCGGCAAAATTTAAATACAACTCAAAAATGATATTGCTGCCATCTCTTTGAAAAAATTCATGTTCTTTTTCCTCAATATTTATTATCAAGTCTCCAGAAGCACCGCCCTTCATTCCTGAATTCCCATTCCCCCGCATAGATAATTGCATTCCCTCTTCCACTCCAGCAGGAATTTCTATTTCAATCATTTCCTCTCCATACATTCTTCCATCACCCTTACACTTTGAACAGCTAGCTGTTACCGTTTGGCCCGAACCATTACAACTAGGACAGGTTACAGTAGTCTGCATTTGACCTAAAAAAGTACTCTTTACCTGCCTGACATAACCAGCCCCCCTACAAGTATTGCATGTTTGAACAGAACCACTATCCTTGGCGCCGGAACCACTACAAGCATCACAAGCTATCTGCTTTTTAACTTTAATTCGCTTAGTGACGCCTTTTGAAATTTCCTCAAGGGTCAAACTCACCTTAATTCGTAGATTTGAGCCTCGTTGACCCCTACCTCTACCCTGTCCACGACCTCCACCACCAAAAAATGATTCAAAAGGACTTCCTGAATCTCCAAAAATATCGCCAAACTGTTGGAAAATATCCTCCATGGTCATACCTCCTCCAGAAAAACCACCTCTACCAGCACCTCCATTTTCTACACCAGCATGTCCATAACGATCATATCTAGCCCTCTTATCTGCATCACTTAATATTTCATAAGCTTCCGCTGCTTCTTTAAACATTTCCTCGGCCTTAGAATCTCCAGGATTTTTATCGGGATGATACTTAATTGCCAATTTCCTATAAGCTTTCTTTATTTCTGCTTGCTCAGCTGACTTGCTAACGCCTAATACTTCGTAATAATCTCTTTTTGCCATAATATTTTATTTGCCCGTTACCACTTTGGCATATCTAATGATCTTATCATTTAACAGGTATCCCTCCTCCAATGTATCTACCACTTTACCTTTTAAATCTTCAGTAGGTGCAGGAACCTCTGTTACCGCCTCATGTAATTCGGCATCAAATTCGACTCCAGTTGATTCCATTTTTTTTAATCCTTTACCAGATAAAACTACATAGAGCTTTTGGTAAACAAGTGCTACTCCTTCGGAAAAAACTTCCTTGCTGTCAGGTTGCTCAGCAATTTTTTTTGCTCTGTCAAAATCATCTAACACAGGCAACAAAGCTGACATAGTGTCTCTTGCAGCTGTTTGCATAAATTCCATCTTTTCCTTCATGCTTCTCTTTCGGAAATTATCAAACTCGGCATAAATACGTAAATATTTATCCTTTAACTCCGCATTTTGTTCCTTTAACTTCTGAAGTTCTTCCTCCAAACTATCAGGCTCATTATTGATTGCAACATTTTCTCCCTCAGTTGATGCAGATTCATCGATATCGGGCAGAGTCTGGTCTTCCATACCTTCGCTTTCCATAGATTTTTTATCCTTCTCCATAATTTATAAAATTTTGCACAAACAAAATGAATTCATACCTGAAGTATCAATTACTTTGCCATTTTACTAAATCAGACATTTTGTCATAAAAAAATAACCCTTAAGGATCTATACTTAAGGGTTACTTTTTACTAACCTAAGACTTGCACTTATTCACTTTCTAAAGCTGCAGCACCACTTACAATTTCCAAAATCTCAGTAGTAATAGCTTCTTGTCTTGCCTTGTTGTAAGATATCCTCAAATCTCTCAATAACTCATTAGCATTCTCAGTAGCAGCATCCATAGCGGTCATTCTAGCACCGTGCTCGGACGCATGAGTATCCAATAAATACTTATATAAAGTAGTTTGTAATATACTTGGTACCAAATGATTTAATAATTGAACCTTATTAGGCTCAAATAAATAATCCGCCTTTAATGAAGAGTCCCCAGCACTTTCATCCATTTCTAGAGGAGCTACGGGCAACCATTGCTCTACTTCCGGATATTGAACAGCAGCATTTTTAAATCTTCCGTAAGCTACTTTTATTGAATCAAACTTATTGCCCTCGAAATCTGACATTAAACTCTTAGCTATAGCAACTACCTTATCATAGTTTAGGTCATCAAATAAATCAACATAATCAGAAACAATAGATGCCTTTGGATATCTTTTTTTAAGAAAGTCATAACCTCTTTTTCCAATAAAAATGATAGTCAACTTACCCGCGTTATATGCTTCTTGAAAGTTTCCCTCAATTTCCTTAATCGCTTCTTTGATGATATTAGTATTAAAAGCACCACATAACCCCCTATTAGAAGTTACTACCAACAAACAAGCATGATCAATGGTACGCTGTTGGCCAAAAACAGTATCTGCATCTCCTTCCAAATTGGAAAGAATATTTCGCAACATACTATTAAGCTTATCGGCATAAGGTCTCATTTGCTGAATAGCGGTTTGAGCCCTCCTAAGTTTAGCAGCAGACACCATTTTCATAGCTTTAGTAATCTGCTGAGTATTCATTACAGACCCAATACGCTCCCTTACTTCTTTAAGATTTCCTGCCATAAGGCTTTTTTATTTTGAATACTGTCCAGACAATTCCTTGGCTAAATCCTCAAGTACTTTGAGGTCCTCGGGATTAAGCTTTCCACTTTTGAAATTATTTAAAACTGAAGCGTGCTTGCTAGATAAAATACCTAAAAAATTATTTTCAAACTCCTTGATTTTATCAATAGGAACCTGTCCAAGCAAACCCTTGGTTCCAAGGTAGATAATAGCCACTTGCTTCTCTACTGAAAGGGGAGAGTATTGCGGTTGCTTTAAAATTTCAACATTTCTTTTTCCCTTTTCTAAAACAGCTGTAGTAGCAGCATCCAAATCAGAGCCAAATTTTGCAAAAGCTTCTAATTCACGATATTGTGCTTGGTCAAGTTTTAAGGTACCTGATACCTTTTTCATAGATTTAATCTGAGCTGAGCCCCCAACCCTTGATACTGAAATACCAACATTAATAGCTGGCCTGATACCGGCATTGAATAAGTTAGATTCCAGGAATATTTGACCATCAGTAATAGAAATTACGTTGGTAGGAATATATGCAGAAACGTCTCCCGCTTGGGTCTCAATAATTGGAAGAGCGGTTAGAGAACCACCACCCCTTACTATTGGATTTCCATCCTTGTCTTTAGCAGCCTTTAAGGATTCTGGAAGATCATTCATTTCTCTTGCGATAGCATCGTTATTGATTACCTTGGCAGCCCTCTCCAACAATCTTGAGTGAAGGTAAAATACATCACCTGGATAGGCTTCACGCCCTGGAGGTCTTCTCAATAAAAGCGATACTTCTCTATAAGCCACAGCTTGCTTAGATAAATCATCATAAATAATCAGAGCCGGTCTTCCTGTATCTCTAAAGAATTCTCCTATTGCAGCCCCTGCAAATGGTGCATAAAATTTAAGCGGTGCAGGGTCTGATGCTGAAGCGGAAACAATAACTGTATAGTCCATTGCTCCATTCTCTTCTAAAGTCTTGGCTACTTGGGCCACTGTTGAAGCTTTCTGTCCTGAAGCTACATAAATACAGTAAACGGTTTCTCCTTTTTCATAAAACTCCTTTTGATTGATAATGGTATCAATCGCAATAGCCGTTTTTCCTGTTTGACGATCCCCAATTATCAATTCTCTTTGCCCTCTTCCAATTGGAATCATAGCATCAATCGCCTTTATACCAGTCTGCAAAGGTTCAGCTACAGGTTCTCTAAAAATTACCCCAGGAGCCTTACGCTCGATTGGCATTTCATACTTTTCTCCAGCTATTTCTCCTTTACCATCAATGGGTTCTCCCAGTGGATTGACTACCCTTCCTACAAATCCTTCTCCAACGGATATAGAAGCAATTTTTCCTGTTCTATGTACTCTTGAACCTTCTCGAATTCCTTCTCCAGATCCCATCAAAACTACCCCAACATTGTCTTCTTCTAAGTTAAGAACTATGGCTTGAACTCCCGTCTCATCAAATTCAACTAATTCCCCCGCTTGAGCATTACTCAATCCATATACACGAGCAATACCGTCTCCAACCTGAAGAACAGTACCAAACTCAGCTAATTCAGCTGCGTTACTGAAACCAGAAATCTGTTGCTTTAAAATCGCTGAAATTTCATCGGGCTTTACATCAACCATAACAAGTATTTTTTAAGCTATAATTTTAGAAACAAATAAGTTTTTTGAGAAAAGATCCTTCCGCATTTCGTCCAGCTTATCCGCTATACTAGCATCGTATACTTTATCTCCAAATTCAATAATAAAACCTCCAATTAAACTAGGATCTACCAATAAATTCAATTCCAAAGAAGTTCCTTTAGGAAGCATTTCACTTAAACCTTTCTGAATATTGGATTTTTGATCTTCAGTAAGGGGTGAAGCTGATTTAACAGTAGCCAATTCAATATTTTTGTAGGACCTGTATTTTACTTCAAAATCAGTCGCAATATCCGGTAAATAACGCTCGCGTCCCTTTTGAGTTACCAACACGATAAACTGCTCGGAAAGCTGATCGATTTTACCAGAAAATAACTCTTTGAAAACCTTTAATTTTTTGTCTGTCTGAACTACTGGGTTTTTTACCATCAAAACGAAGTCTCTTACCTTACACACCTCTGATAGATAGCGCATATCCTCCAATACTTTTTCCAATTTGTTTTGCTCCAAAGACAAATCCAATAGAGATTTGGCATATCTGGAGGCAATTCGGTAAACAGACATAATATTAGTTCATTTTTAATTCATCAACCAATTTGGTAACGTATGCTTCTTGCTCTTTATCCCCTTTTAGATTTTTCCTCAAAACCTTTTCAGCTAAATCAATTACCATCATTCCAACTTCATTCTTGACTTGGGTAACTGCTGCCAACTTCTGATTTTCTATCTCTTCTTTTGCATTCAAAACTATGGCTTTTGCTTCTTCCTTCGCTTTTGCTTTAGCTTCGTTTAAAATGCTAGCACTCATATCTCTGGCTTCTTTCAACATTTTAGAACGCTCCTCTTGAGCTTCTTTTAATAAGGCCTCATTTTCAGATTTAAGGCTTGACATAGCCTCTCTAGCTTTCTTGGCCTCATCTAAAGCATCTTGAATATTGTCCTCTCTTTCTTTTAGAGCGCTTTGTATAGGCTTGAAGGCCAATTTGCCCAAAACGAAATATATTAAAAGGAAAACTACAGTTGTCCATAGAATCAAACCTGGATCTGGTTTGATAACATCTAAATCAGCTAAAAAAATTATTGTTTTCATCTAACAGCTGTTTTTAATTAATTTAAGAAGAACTGCCAACCAAGCGCTGACAGTTACTTCTTTTTAGGTGTTTGAATACTAGTTGCCAGCCAAAAGTCCAACAACAATAGCAAACAAAGCTGCTCCTTCAACCAAAGCGGCAGTCAAAATCATATTGTTTCTGATATCGCCAACAGCTTCAGGTTGTCTTGCGATTGCATCCATTGCTTTACTGCCGATTAATCCAATTCCGATTCCGGCTCCTAATGCTGCAATACCTGCTCCAATTGCTCCCATAATAATGGTTTTATAAAAATTAATTAATGTGCTTCTTCGTGATGGTGCTCTTCAACAGCTGCCCCTATATAGGAAGCTGATAGTATTGCAAAAATAAATGCTTGCAAGAATGCCACCAGTAATTCAATTAAATTCATGAATGCCGTAAACAACATTCCAATTACTCCGCCGACCGCAGCTCCCCCCACACTATTACCATTGTCTCCAAATAAAAATATAAGTCCTATCAAACTCAAAATGATAATGTGTCCAGCAGAAATGTTAGCAAACAATCTTATCATCAATGAGAATGGTTTGATGAATAAGGCCATAATTTCCACAGGAGTTAAAATTATCTTTACCCATCCCGGGATTCCAGGCATCCAAAAAACATGTTCCCAATAGTGCTTGTTTCCATTTATGTTCGTTACAATGAAAGTAAAAATGGCCAGGGTGAAGGTCACCGCTAAATTTCCAGTGATATTAACCCCTCCAGGAAAAAATGGAATCAATCCAAAAAGATTGCAAAAAAGGATGAAAAAGAACAAGGTCATTATGAAAGGCTGAAAACGTTCGTATTTTCCTTCCCCAATCATGGGTTTGGTAACCTCATCTCTTATAAAAACAAACATCACTTCGAAAAGAGATTGTATGCCCTTAGGTGCTTTACCATGATTTTGCTTGTAGCCTTTCGCAACAGAAATAAATACAAAAATCAAAAGAACCGCAGCAAGCAACATCGTAAACACATTTTTCGTAATTGAAAAATCGTAAAACGATGTAATTCCTCCTCCCAATATTCCGCCATCAAGTGTACTTGGCTTATCTAAAATAAAATCCTCCCCTTCGTAACTCACATATGCTACCTCTTTTTCTTTTCCGTTTTCATCCGATAGTACTTTATGATGAATTTCCCCAATTTCTACTTCCCCCATTGGAAAGTGATCCGCACTTATTCTGTTTACTCGCCCGTGATTTAATACATACTTGTCAACTGCTTTGTGCCCATGATCGAATTGGCCAGATGACATAATCGTCCAACCCGCTGAAGGAGCGTACAAAAAACAAGGTAATGGCAAGTGAACTCCTTTCCAAATATGAAACTCATTGGCATCACTGATGTGGGTCATTACTGTGCTTACCGGATCATAAGATTCATTGCTATCCGCTGCATTCAAAGCAGAAGTGTTCATCATTATGACACCTAGAAAAAACCCATATTTCATTATTTTTTTCATACTTTTTAAAGAGGTAGCTTTAAAATCGGCACAAAGGTAGCCACTTTTGGAAATAATATATCACATTATTTGATTTTTTTCTTCTCAAACTATGGCACGATAATTGTTTTGAACCCATCGGGAAAAAAACCCAAATCAAATTTAGCGACTATGAAGCACCTTTTTATTTTGAAAAATCTCATGAAGTATAAAATGAAAAAATTGTTCTTGCCGTGTATGGCCAGTTTGTTATTAAGCTCATCTCTTTTTGCCGAAGGCACCAAACAAGCTGCTCCAAATGCACCGGGAAATCCAGCAGATACTTTAGTAATGCTGGAAATAAATAACCCTAATTTTGGATCTTTTGCAGCTTTCAATGGTCCCGAAGAAAGTAGGTTGTATTTCAGAATTCAAAACAATACTGAAAAGGTTTTTTTGGGGTTGGCTGCAGGCGTGGATGCTAATGGATTTGAATTTAGCAGTGATCCAACCGCCTCTTACTCCTTTCAAATTCGCAAATTAAATCCATCAGGTGGAGAAAACCCTGTTGTTCATGGACCCTTTATAGTCGGAAAATCTAATGCAAACTTAAATTCCTACAACCAGGCATCTTTTCCAAATTATTCCACCACAACTACCGTTAATGGACAATTGATATACTTCTTTGACCCTGGTTCTAATGTTGATTACGGTGCTGGGGATTATTTCATAGAATTTCAAAGAGTCCAACCTAACCCTGATGATGAGGGATTCGAAAACAGACTTTTCATTCCATATTGGGATGTAACGGTAACCAATTCCACAGATGTTCCTATTCTTGGAAGGTTGTATTCGAGAAACTGGGCATTTAGAACACCAACTATTACAGGAGATTCTTATCCAGATTGTGGTTGGGATAGAGAATACCAAGGAATTGTTTATACCTATACTAATGATGGCTTTGTTACTCAACTTGATTTCTCAAATTCAGGTTTTCAAGGTCTTTCGTTCAATATTGCTATTAATTCATCGGGACCAGGAAATACTGGGAATCTCTTAGAGGATCGAAAATCGAGAGAGGGTAATGAAACTCAAACTGCTTCTGAATTTTTAATCTTCCTCAATCCCCCTTGTATAGATTGTTTTCCTTCAGGAGAATGTGCGGAAGTAATTTCCAATGGAAATTTTGTGCCAGACCCAAATGGGGTCTACTGTCTTGAAGTGACCTCCACAAGCCCAGGTCAAATGGAAATCATTCTAGATTTTAACTCGAATGGCGTTTATGAACCTCAGCTTCAAGACCTGTTGCTGGTTTATGAATTTTTTAAAGCAGATTTTGATGCAAATGGCGGAAATCCTGTAACTGCATGTATTCCATGGGATGGAATAAAGGCAGATGGCTCAGGGATAAATTACCTAGATACTATGCAGGTTATTTTGACCTATCAACAAGGCCTGCAACACTATTCTGGATATGATGTAGAATTCGTTAAAAATGGATTTTGTGTAGAAACCGTAAGACCCATCAATTGCTCTGGAGAACCTTCCAATTTTCTTTATTGGGACGATTCAGATTTGGTGAATATAACCAATCCTGGGACGGGCCAACCATTATCCCTCTTAGAAGGCTGTGAATGTGGAATCAATAATTGTAGGACTTGGACCCAGTTTGATTCAGATATCACTACCCCTGAAAATGACTGTGGCCTAATTGATGAAAATACATTGGGATATGGTGATAAAAGCACCTTAAATACTTGGTGGGTAGCCAATCTTCAAAGGATTTTCATACAAGATCTTCCTTTACATACTTGTGCCATTACTGCCCCATCCTCTGTAATATGTGAAGGAGAGACTACTGTGTTAACTGCTAATGTGTCCACATTATTTACAGAAGGTTTAACCTACGACTGGTCTGGCCCAGATGGATATACCGGCAGCAATGGCCCCAATTCGGGACCAGTTTCTCTACCTGGTCTTTACCAAGTTGTAGTTACTGATATTGAAGGATTGACAACTACCTGTGACTTTTTCCTGACTGTTTTGGATGCCCCAATTTTAGAATGCAGCGCCTCCCCTGTTGAATGTCCAGGTGACTTAACTGGTCAGATTATAGCAAGCGCATCAGGAGGTTCTGGCAGTGGCTATGAGTTTAGTTTAGACGGAGAAAATTTTACCTCTTCCGGTGTTTTCAACAACTTAGCAGCAGGAGAATATACTGTCTTTGCCAGAGACGCAGTCGGTTGTACCAATACCTGTGAAGTTATTGTTGAGGAACCCGATCCTATTGAAATAACCTTAATTTCAGCTGACCCTCCCTCTTGCAATAATTTTGCAGACGGTCGTGCCAGTATTTCCATAGCAGGAGGAACACCTCCATTTACTTATTTGTGGAGCTCAGGATCTATTTCATCAAGTCCCACCAACTTATTGGGAGGAATTAACACCGTTACCGTTACTGACAATGCGCAATGCACTACGGAATTTTCCATACAATTAGCTGAACCACCATTGTTATCAGTATTTACCCAGGTGATCAAACCCGTCACCTGTTTTGATGATAACGATGGAAGTATTTCAGCCCTGGGAACGGGAGGAAATCCCCCTTATACCTTTTTATGGGATAATGGAGAAACTACAGCAACTGCTACCTCTCTATCTCTTGGGGTTCATACCGTTACCATTACTGACTTTAATGGTTGTTCCGCCACCACTACAGATACCATTCTAGGCCCCGAAAGCCCTCTTTCTTGCTTTGTTTTGGAATTAAGTCCAGTAAGTTATCCAGGTCAGCAAGATGGGGTGGCATCTGCCTTTCCCTCCGGTGGGTGGAGCGGTTATTCCTATTTGTGGAGTAATGGAAGCACCCTCAAACAAGCTAATAATTTAACACCTGGCCTGCATACGGTAACAGTAACCGATGCTTTTGGCTGTGAAACCGTTTGTAGTATTATCGTATCTGAAATTCCCGCTATCGAATGTACTGTGTTTGAATCTCAACCCATCTCCTGTAATGGTGGTGCTGACGGAAGAGCTACCGTAGAAGCCGAGGGCGGTAATGGAGAACTTTCTTACCAGTGGAGTAACGGCAATTCTGGAAGAACTGCCATTAACCTATCAGCTGGAATTACCTACACAGTAACCATAACCGATGAAGAAGGATATTTCGAAACTTGTTCAATAATCCTTTCCGATCCTCCAAGTTTGCCTTGTGACCTTGAGGTGATATCTGCTGTTAGCTGCTTTGGAAATAACGATGGAATTGCCACTGCCAATGTACCTTTAACCGGAGGCCCTTATACTTTTTTATGGGATAATGGAGATAGACGGCAAACTGCTGATTCTCTAAGAGCGGGTACAAGATTTGTTACCATAACAGATGGTGAAGGATGCCCAACAGTTTGCTTTATTAATATCAGCCAACCGCTACTGAGAATACAATGTCCTGATAACTTAAATTTAGATTGTGATGACCCAGCAAATGAGGGGTTAATCGAAGCCTGGTTAACCGATGCTACACTTACCGGAGCTTGTGAAAATCTAGAAATAAGCACTAATTACAATCCAGATAACTTCAGTATTAATGGTTGTAACCTGACTCAATCCGTTGTATTCTTTACGCAAGACCCCATAGGTTTAACAACTGCTTCTTGCTTTTCTAGGATTTTTATAACCGATAACCAGCCGCCTAATATCACTTGTCCTCCTGATACGGTCATTGCATGTGATGCCAATCTGCCTAGGATAGATTTTTTAGGAGGCCTAGTAAATGATGATTGCTCTTTATTTATACCTAATTTCTCCGAAGAAGATCCATCCAATGAATTTCTAGGAGGTATCTGCGATGAAGGTTCTGATGAATGTATTACGGTTACCTTTCTTGGTAAAACTACTATTGGAAGTGCTCAAGTCGAACTTTCTTTCGAAATAGTCAATAATTGTGACGCCAATATCCGTTATGTTTCCTTCCAACTACCTTCCAAAACGGCAGCTACCTATCCAGAACACAATAGTCTATATGAAGGAACCTTAGGAGATTATACTATAGAAAATCCAACCAGTCAATTTTTGCACTTTTTGAGGTTTAATCCCCTAAGTACTTTCTTTTCCCGTGGAAAAACGGAAAATTTTAAATATACCCTGCCCGTCAATAAAGTACCTAATGATTTAGTAGTTTTAGTAAGAACTAATCGCGATTATTATCACGTCAAATTATCAGCTTCTTGTAGCTCCAATAAAAGTAATTCAACTCAAAAACTGAATACAGACGGAATAATTGTTCAATGGGTGAGCGACGTGAGTAATGATGAATCGGGATGTGCTCCTTTTAATATCATTTATACCCGTACTTATACAGCTACTGATGCCTGCGGCAATGAATCACTTCCTTGTACTCAGGAAATTATTGTAGAATCCGATGCCAGTCCTCCAGTGCTGTTGCACGATTACCCGGGCATAGAAAATGTTAACCACCTAGATACGGTATATATAGACTGTCCCTTGATAGAACCACCACTTCCACAGACAGCAGTAAGGGCTATCGATGGTTGTACCAATCCTAGAATTGAATTTAGTGAGGTCGTTATCGATCAAGCTATAGGAAGTGCCTGTGATGAAAAAGGATATGAAAAATTATTGCTCTGTACCTGGAAAGCTTTTGATGAGTGTAACTATGAAGCCGAATATTCCTTTTATATGGCTATTGTCGATAGACAAGCACCGGAGTTTCATCCAATTCCAACGCCTGAATTAATTGGTACCTGTTCCAATATCCCTCCCGTGCCAGAGATTATTGCATCTGATAATTGTTCTAGTCTTGAGGTTATTTTTACCGAAAATATAATCTATGATGAGTGTAACAATGTCCGATTAATAAGAGTATGGTCTGCTACAGATGCATGCGGAAATCGAGCAGATGTTAGTCAAACTGTTTTCCTAATTGACGATTCAGCACCAACTATTTCCTTTGATAATCCCGAGTTAAGATATGTTGAAAATGGAGCTGAGTTGCTAGTAGACTGCGATCAAGCTTCGCTCTTAATCATTGACAATTCTTACGCTTCAACAGCTGATTTATGTGACCCTAATCCTACTTTGGAAAAGACAGTTGAACAAATTGGTAATCTAGAGTCCTGCAACCTAGATGTAGTGGATTATAAAATTACTTGGACCGCAACGGATAATTGTAATAACACTTCCACCTTTGTAATCTACCTAAACATCTTTGATAATGAAAAACCAACTTTGGTAAATGTTCCCGATGATATATGTACCACCATTTTACCTCCTGTACCAACTAATGTATTCGCCACCGATGGATGTGACAACAATCCAGTAGTCACCTTTTCTGAAACGAATCCAATTCCTATTGGAGGAAGCAGCACCGTAACAAGAACTTGGACCGCAGAAGATCAGTGTGGCAATAAAGTAAGTGCCAAACAGGTCATTACATTAAATCCTTCCTTAACTTCTTTTATTCAAGTACCCGCTTCCCCGGTAATATGTGGAACTAATAATATTGCCTTATCAGCCTTAGCCGCAGGAGGAACCCCTCCATATACCTATCGATGGTCTGTAACTCAAGGAAATGCAGTAATCACCTCCAATAGGAATGCCTCTGAAATTTCATTTTCCTCAGGAACAGGAACCTCTCTTTTTGAGCTAGAAGTGACAGATAATCGGGGATGTACCGATTATGTATATCAATTTATTCAGTGTACCAATCCCTCCATTGTTCCAATTGAGCCTCAAATTAAAACAGTGAGAGAACAACTGCTTTGGAAAATATATCCAAATCCAGCATCCAAAAAAGCATTTTTGACCTTTAACCCTCAACCTGATGAACCTTTCGTACTGAAAATCTTCAATAATGAAGGCAAATTGATGCATTCGAAACAGTACGATATTCGTCCTGCAACTACCGAAGAACTTGACTTAAACCATTGGGAAAATGGCTTATACAATGTAACCATCTACAGTAAAGATGGGGTTCTTTTAGAAGCTCAGATGTTATTGGTAAACGCCCATTAGAATAAAACACCCTTGGATTTGACGAAGGAACACCAGTTACATTTTATGTCACCGCACCCCTCATCAAATTCAAGGTTCCTTATTTTTTTATACGTATCTACCAAAAGATTTTGGAAAACTTCTAATTCTTCATGATGGAATTCTATCAAATGAGTAGCGGTTTTTTCTTCCTTTTGATGTCCAGTATAATCGATTTCCCCAAATTTCACAAGAGAACCTTTAGATAGAAAACTCTCCAATAATACCTTGTAAAAGTATAATTGAATCCGATAAGTGCCTTTATGGGGCGCTTCTGGTACAATTTCTTTCAATCTATTATTATCCGGTTTAGAAGTCTTGTAATCAATTACCCTAATACTACCATCTGATAGGTATTCGCATTTATCAATTTTTCCCGTAAGGGGCACTCCTTCAAAAACAGTTCTCTTCACTTCATATTCCACCTGGTAATCTGACAGCCATTTGTTGTAAGACTTCCTATGATATTCCTCCAACGTACTCTTACCTAAATGTTCAAAAATATCCCTCATGTGAGGCGAGAAAAAGCCTCTTCTTCTAATCATTTCTTCCTCAAAATAATCAATCAAAGGTTTGGCATTTTCAAACTTGATAGAGTCATTAGCTGCCCACCTGAAATAACGTTCTAAAGACCTATGAATCACCGTACCATAGGTCAAATGATCATTCGAAGGTCGAGGAACTCCTAAAACCTGGTTGAAATAAAAAGAAGTAGGGCACTTTAAATATTCATTGAGCGATGAAGCACTTAACGACCAATGTTCAAAAAATGCTTCCAGCTGATCAGATTCATTTTCCAAGGATTGACCTATACCATATATTTTTATAGTATCTAAAATAGCTTCCGAAATAGCTGCATCCTCAAATGATTTAGCTTGAATAGGGTGCTGAGTATTGGTTATTACCTCATCAATAAATTGACTGTGAGTCATTTGTTTGCCATTATTCTCCAGACCAAAAGAAAGGTGTAATTGTTTTTTTGCTCGAGTCATAGCCACGTAGAACAGTCTCCTTTTGGCTTCTAAGTGGTCCTCCACCCCACTCAAAGTCAATGTATCGGGTAAAGCAAAAGCGTTAGAGTTGCCTTTTTTATTTTCCCAATTGTCTTTGGTTAATTTAACCATCCAAACATTTTCAAACTCCAATCCTTTAGAACTATGGGCAGTAATCAAATGAACCGCATTCCTATTAGCCGAACCAACAAACATAGGAATGGAAATGTAATGCTCCATCATTCGGTATAATTTCCCCAATAAGGTGTTTAAATTCAAAGTAGGGTCTCTTTTGATTTCATCTTCGATAAAAACTAAAAAACTCTTAATCATTTGTAAATCGACCTCCTTAGAATCTCCTTTAAGAATCTGCTCCATAATACCGCTTTCCCAAACTATAGATCCGACTAACTCTAAAACAGACATTTGATGAACCTGACTGATCCATTTTTCTAAAAATTGCCCTGATTTCCTAACCCTTTCCATTTCATCTTCCTTTAAATCTGCTGGCTCTAACTTGGATTCATCCATCAGTAATTCCCTCCAATAGCATTTTTTTCCCTCCATATTCCTTCTATATAATGCCATTCTTGTTAAGGTAGAAGCGCCTACTTCCATACATTCGTAATGCAGAATAGGGAATAATAAATGCTCCCCCGAAAAAGGTACATGAGCTTCTTGGTCCAAGTAATTCAATAGGTTATAAATCTGCTTGAAAAGAGGCAAACTAAGAATATCCACTTGTTTTCTGAGCTGCACAGGAATACTAAACTGCTGGAGGTAAGATGCCAATTCCTCCCCATCCTTGTTCATGTAGAAAATAACAGCCATTTCACTGTATGCTGTACCGTTTTGATGAAGTCTAATAATTTCTTCCTTAACCCCCATCATTTCCTGCAAATCATTCTCGTATTGGATGACTTTTATACCACCTTTCAATTCGGCAATCGCTCTATTCTTGGCTATCAATTTTTTGGTCAAAGTGGCATTTCCCAATTTATTAATAGCCCTGATTTCATTATTTTCTATAGAGTAAGACGCCGCATCAAGAATCTCCTGAGTAGATCGATAATTGTCTTCCAAAACCACTAACTCCATATCATTACCGTATTTCTGGTAGATATTCTTGAGATTTTCTAACCTCGCCCCTTGAAATTCATAAATCGCCTGATCATCATCACCTACAATAAAAAGGTTAGGGGCATCCCAAAAATCAGCCAATAATTGCAAAATCTGGCTTTGAGAACCATTTGTATCTTGAAATTCATCTACCAAAAAATATAAGTACCTCTCTCTGTATTCCGCCAAAATGGATTCATCTTCCTGGAAAGCTTTAAGCACCCAATTAATCATATCCCCATATTCATACCATCCCTCTTTTTGAAGATAACTTTCGTAAACTTCAAAACACCTAGCCGCTTCCAAGGTCGCCTCCATTCTTTTCGTCTCCTTCTCTATTTTAGCATCATTCGGGTCCCCAACTTTTATCCCCCTTTTAGCATTAGGTCTTTTATAATAAAACCCTTCTTTATTAGGAAGATTCCCCAAATAATCTGATACCGCTTTTTCTATTTTAGCATAAGTCCAATTTTCAAACTTCATCGTGTTAAACAAACTCCTAACATTTCTCTCTTTTGCATATCGACCGCCAGCCTTGGTAAATAATAAACTATCTGCTGGCAATTGATCTAATACCCTTCTGATCAAATCAATACGGTCTAAATCAGATATCACCTGCATATGGTGGTGGCCAAATTTTTCAGGATATTGTTGGATGACCATATTACAAAAGGAATGAAACGTATGAATAGCCACTTTATGCCCTGGAATACCGATAAACTCCACCAGGCGCTTTCGCATCGCCCAAACTCCAGATTCTGTGAAAGTAAGGCATAAAATATTCTCAGGTTGGGCATCGGTCTCCATAAGAATCTTTCCAATCCTAGCAGCTAGAATATGCGTTTTTCCTGTACCGGGACCCGCAATTACCATTACAGGACCTTCAATGGTTTCCACTGCTTTTTTTTGTGAAATATTCAAGCTAGCCAACACCTTTTCAAAGGCAGGTTTAGTTTTCTTTACCATGCTTAAATGTTAGAATAAATATTTATTAATTATCGTCGAAATTGAGTTCAAAAGTCTGCTGCAACGTCTCTACTAACGGATATTTTGCCAATAAAATTTCGTACTTTTCTTTGTTAGATAAGGGTTTGGGTACCTTCTTAATGATCCGTTTATTTTTTTTATTAATAACCACCTTCATCATCAAGTCCTTTTTTCCAAAAAAAGTTCTAAGCCCTTCCATCAAACCGATTTCAGCCTTAAGAGCAGCTTCTCCCAAAGAAGTCCCCGTTTCTGCAATGACATTATTTTTTTCAATCCTCAATTCCGTATTTCTCAATAATGGTTTGATTCCATCCTGGTTAACCTCTTCTACATATTTAGACCAAAACGATTTTAGATTTTCTATATTAAATTCAGGGAATGATATTAATTTTTCTTTTTCTTCTGTATTAATAATTTCCTCCGCCATCTGATCTATACTTTTCAACTTGGGCATTTTCTTAATGCCGCTTTCCATATTAGGGCTTGGAGTCAGTGGCTCTGCAACTAAGTGATTCGACTTTTTAACAGATTGGGGCTTTTTAACAACCGAGGAAGAGGGTTTTTCTATGCCAGTTTCATTTTTTTTTTCCGGAATTTCAAAATCCCGGTTTACATAGCACATTTTTATCAGCGCCAATTCAACATGTAAACGCCTGTTTTTGGCAGCTTTATAACTTAAGTCGCAACTATTTGAAATTTCAATTCCAGACAAAATGAATGATTCAGGAGTAATTTCAGCTTGCTCTTTATAGCGCTTTTTTAATTGGTCTCCCACATCGAGTAAAGGAATAGTTTCAGGAACCTTGGCCATCAATAAATCTCTAAAATGTCCTGCCAGACCATTAATAAATAAATCAGGTTCGAAACCATTCTGGATGACTTCGTCAAAAAGTAAAAGTAGATCAGCTACATCTCCTAACATCATGAACTCTGCCGCCTTAAAAAAATAATCGTAGTCTAGAATATTCAATTGTTCAACCGCATCCTTGTACAACAGCCGATTACCGCCAAAAGCTACTAACCGGTCAAAAATTGACAATGCATCTCTTAATGCCCCATCAGATTTCTGAGCAATAATATGCAAAGCATCATTTTCTACTTCTATTCCTTCTCGTTGACAAATCCCATTGAGATGCCCAACCATTTTTTCTGGCTCAATTCTTTTGAAATCATAAATTTGACATCGAGAAAGAATAGTTGGTAAAATTTTATGGCGCTCCGTGGTAGCTAAAATAAATATAGCATGAGCCGGAGGCTCTTCCAAGGTTTTTAAAAAGGCATTGAAAGCTGATGAGGAAAGCATGTGAACCTCATCAATAATGAAAACCTTATATCTACCCTTTTGGGGTTGAAAACGCACTTGTTCTACCAATCCTTTTATGTGGTCTACTGTGTTATTGGAAGCCGCATCTAGTTCAATAATATTAAAGGAACTATTGGTATTAAAAGACAAACAAGAGTTACATTGATTGCAAGGCTCTTTGTCCTCTCCAGGATTTTCACAATTAATGACCCGAGCTAAAATTCTTGCACAGGTGGTTTTACCGACCCCTCTTGGTCCACAAAATAGAAATGCGTGGGCCAAATGATTGCTAACTAAAGCCTTTTTTAAAGTTTGAGTAATATGCTCCTGACCAACTACTTCGTCAAACCTAACGGGTCTGTATTTTCTCGCAGATACCACATAATTACTCATGCCAACCTAATATAAAGTGTTTATTCAAATATAAGCCTTTAAACATTTAACCACCAAATTTGGTTTGCCGAGTATCTTTGAGTCATGAAAATATCACTTGCACAGTTTGACCCCATTATAGGGGATTTTAAGACCAATAGTCTTAAAATTCAAAAATTTATTAACGTCGCAATTGAACAAGGAGCGGATTTAATTTGCTTCCCTGAACTTGCTACCTGTGGATATCCTCCCCAAGACTTACTTTTGTTTAACGATTTTTTAAAAGGCTCCAATGATTTAATTCAATCCCTACTTCCTTTATCCCACAAAATAGGCATTATAATAGGTGCTCCATTGGTTAATGAACATTCCGTAGGAAAGCCGCTCTTCAATGCTGCATTTCTTTTACATCGGGGAAGTATTCAAAAGGTAATCAAAAAAACGTTATTACCTACTTACGATATATTTGATGAAAATCGATATTTTGAATCCAACGATAATTGGGAACTAATCACTTTCAAGAATAAAAAAATAGCCTTAACTATATGTGAAGATATCTGGAATATTGGGCCCCAGCAACCGCTCTATAAAATCACACCAATGGATCAATTAAATCCACTTCACCCGGATTTAATGATTAACATCAGTGCTTCTCCATTTTCAAAAGACCATCACCTAGAAAGGTTAGCGGTATTACAAGCCAATTCGAAAAGATATCAAATTCCCATTTTTTATGTAAATCAGGTAGGAGCGCAAACTGATATTTTGTTTGACGGAGGCTCCTGTGTTCTTGATGAAGATGGAAAATTAATCGCAGATTTTCCAGCATTCGAAGAGGCTTTAAAGACTTTCGATACAGCAGCATTAGACCAATCGAACAAAATTTTTCCCGAAGGGCTTAACCATATGGCTTTTTTGGAAAAAGCACTGATTAATGGAATCAGAGGTTTCTTCAGTAAATTAAATATAAAAACTGCTGTTTTAGGTCTTTCCGGAGGAATAGATTCCGCTGTAACTGCAGTTTTAGCCGTTAAAGCCTTAGGGGCACAGAATGTGAGAGCGTTATTAATGCCTTCCAAATATTCTTCCCACCATTCAGTGGAGGATGCAGTAACTCTTGCCCAGAACCTCTCCATCTCTTACGATATTTTACCTATTCTCGATTTAGTTACTGCTTATGACCAAAACTTAGCAGAACTTTTTGCCAATACTACATTTTCTTTAGCTGAAGAAAATATTCAAGCTCGAATACGCGGCAATCTGTTAATGGCGATATCGAATAAGTTTGGCAACCTATTACTGAATACTAGTAACAAAAGTGAATTGGCCGTAGGATATGGAACCTTATATGGCGATTTATGTGGAGGCCTTTCGGTTTTAGGAGATGTTTATAAAACAGAAGTTTACAGCCTGGCTAGATGGATGAATCGCAATGAAGAAATGATTCCTAATCATACCATAACCAAACCACCCTCAGCTGAGTTAAGGCCTGATCAAAAAGATGCTGATTCGCTGCCGCCGTATGAAATTCTTGATCAAATACTTTTCCATTTCATAGAGAAAGAACAAAGCACATCGGAGATTATCGCTCGAGGATTCGATCGGGAAACTGTCAATCAAATTATTGGTTTAGTCAACCGAAATGAATTTAAAAGGTACCAAACTGCTCCTGTTTTGAGGGTAACTAAAAAATCATTTGGCAGTGGGAGAAGACTTCCAATCGTAGCCAAATACACCAATTAAAAGGAAATCTATGGAATCAAAATTTTATCATAAATTTGGTCCAAACTCCTGAATTCATTCAACCCACAACAAAAATATTATGTCTGACAACAAAGTGATTTTCGCCATGGAAGGCGTTTCTAAAACCTTTCCGCCTAGCAAAAAAGTCCTCAACAATATTTGGTTATCCTTTTTCTACGGAGCAAAAATTGGCGTACTCGGTCTTAATGGCTCTGGAAAATCAACTTTGCTAAAAATTATTGCTGGAGTAGATCAAAATTTTGAGGGGAAGGTAAGTTTCGACAAAAGTTATAAAATTGGATACCTTCAGCAGGAACCTGAGTTAGATGAAAAAAAGACGGTCAAACAGGTTGTTGAAGAAGGCGTTCAAGAAATTGTCGATATGATGCAAGCTTACGAAGACATCAATTTGAAGCTAGCCGAGCCTATGGATAATGACCAAATGATGGCTTTAATAGAGCAGCAGGGAGAACTAATGGAAAAATTGGAGCACGCCAATGCTTGGGAATTGGACAACAAACTCAATACGGCTATGGAGGCGCTTAGATGCCCTCCCGAAGATGCGTTAATTGGCCCTTTATCTGGTGGAGAAAAAAGAAGAGTTGCACTGGCAAGACTTTTACTTTCCAACCCTGACATTCTTCTTTTGGATGAACCTACCAACCACTTGGACGCAGAATCCGTCCATTGGTTAGAGCAATTTTTGAAGAATTTCCCAGGAACCGTTATTGCAGTTACGCACGATAGATACTTCTTGGATAACGTAGCTGGTTGGATATTAGAATTAGATCGGGGAGAAGGAATTCCTTGGCAGGGCAATTATTCCTCTTGGTTGGAGCAAAAAGCCAAAAGATTAGAGCAAGAGGAAAAATCTGAAAGCAAAAGGCGCAAAACATTACAAAGAGAACTTGAATGGATAAGAATGGCTCCAAAGGCCAAACAGGCCAAGGGAAAAGCAAGGTTAAATGCTTATGAAAAACTAGCAGATGAGGAATCAAAAGCTAAAGAGGCCAAATTGGAAATTTTTATCCCTACAGGACCTAGACTTGGGGATAAAGTAATAGAAGTTGAGGGGATATCCAAAGGATTTGGTGATCGTTTGTTGATTGACAATTTAAGTATGTCTGTTCCCAAAAATGCCATAGTAGGTATCATTGGTCCTAACGGAGTAGGCAAATCAACCCTATTCAGAATGATAATGGGACAAGAGCAGCCTGACAAAGGAAAAATTGTTCTTGGCGATACCGTCCAATTGGCTTATGTAGATCAGAGTCATAATGAATTGCAAGACAGTGAAAAAACAGTTTATGATGTTATAAGCGGGGGATTGGATTTGATTACTGTGGGTTCTACTTCCGTTAATGCTAGGGCATATCTAAGTAAATTTAATTTCTCAGGTCCCGATCAACAAAAGAAAATTGGAATGTTGTCTGGAGGGGAAAGGAATAGAGTACATTTGGCCATGACTCTAAAAGAAGGAGGAAACGTTTTATTGCTGGATGAACCTACGAATGATATAGACGTCAATACCTTGCGAGCTCTAGAAGATGCCCTAGATGATTTTGCCGGTTGTGTAATGGTCATTTCGCACGACAGATGGTTTATCGATAGATTGGCTACCCACATATTGGCTTTTGAAGATGATGGTTCTTTGGTTTTCTTTGAGGGCAATTATTCCGACTATGAAGAAGCTAAAAAAGAGCGATTAGGAGACATTACTCCTAAAAGGCCTCGATTCAAAAATGTAATTAATCGTTAACTTTATGAATCTTTCCACTTAATATTACAGCCCCCACTGGGATACTGAACGGAACTAATCGGTTGTAGAGAAAGCAACGCATCTATGGCAGCGCGCAAATCTTTTCCCGTAAGGGGCTTATCGTTACCAGGTCTTGAATCATCGAGTCTACCTCGGTAAACTAAAGATTTGTTTTCGTCAAAAAGAAAAAAATCAGGCGTACATGCAGCATCGTACGAACGCGCTACTTCTTGGGTTTCATCAAACAGATATGGAAAATCATAGCCCTCCTTTAAAGCGTGCTTTTTCATCATCTCTGGACTATCTTGGGGATATTTATCGGCATCGTTAGAACTAATTCCGATAAAGCCTACGCCTTTACTCTTATAATTTTGAACCAATCTTACCAATTCTGGATTGACGTGAATGACATACGGACAATGATTGCATAAAAACATAACCAAAGTCGCTTTATTATTAAACAAATCATCCGCATCTAAAATTTTATCGGTTATGGTGTCCACTAATTTAAATTTGGGAGCTATAGTCCCTAATGATAACATTTTGGATGGCGTGAAAGACATATTTTTGCTTTTTCGCTAAATTAAATTTTATGTTCTCATTATTCGTATTTTTGCACACATAATTACAAATTATATGTTTCCCGTATATGACGTTATAGTAGTTGGTGCTGGACACGCTGGTTGTGAAGCTGCTGTTGCTGCTGCTAATTTGGGTTCCAGGGTATTATTAGCCACAATGAATATGCAAACCATTGCTCAAATGTCGTGCAATCCGGCTATGGGAGGAGTTGCAAAAGGGCAAATTGTAAGAGAAATAGATGCTTTAGGAGGATACTCAGGTATTGTTACTGACCATACACTCATTCAGTTTAGAATGCTAAATCGTTCTAAAGGACCAGCTATGTGGAGCCCAAGGGCACAGAGTGATCGAATAGAATTTGCAGCCAAATGGCGGCAAATGTTGGAGGCTAACCCCAATATTGATTTTTGGCAGGAGATGATTACAGGTTTGATAGTTAAGAACAATCGAGTCCAGGGAGTTTACACCAGTTTGGGCCTAGAAATTCCTGGAAAATCAGTCGTTTTGACCAATGGCACTTTTTTAAATGGAATCATTCATATAGGAGACAAAAAATTAGGTGGGGGAAGAGCTGGTGAAAGAGCTGCCAAAGGAATTACTGAACAATTAATTGAGATGGGGTTTGAATCTGGAAGAATGAAAACAGGAACTCCTCCAAGAATAGATGGGAGGACCATTAATTATCAGAAATTAGAGGAACAGCCAGGAGATGAAATTCCAGGGAAGTTTTCTTATACGGATACCCCTACAGTTAAGAACCAGATTCCATGTCATATTGCATATACCAGTAGTGAGGTGCATGAAACCCTTAAAGAAGGTTTCGACCGCTCTCCTATGTTTACCGGAAGAATTCAAGGGCTTGGGCCCAGATATTGCCCTTCCATAGAGGACAAAATTGAAAGATTTTCCGATAGAGATAGACACCAGTTATTTGTAGAGCCTGAAGGCCGAAATACTTGCGAAGTTTATGTAAATGGATTCTCCTCTTCGCTTCCAGAAGACATTCAATTTAAAGCCATTAGAAAAGTGGTTGGTTTTGAAGATGCCAAAATGTTCAGACCTGGATATGCGATAGAATACGATTTTTTTCCACCTACTCAACTTAAAACCAGTTTGGAAACCAAGCTGGTTAGCGGTCTTTATTTTGCTGGTCAAATTAACGGTACTACGGGATATGAAGAAGCTGCAGGTCAAGGTTATATCGCAGGTTTAAATGCCCATTTAAAAATTAATAATTTGGATCCTTTTGTTTTGGGTCGGTCTGATGCATACATAGGCGTTTTAATAGATGATTTAGTACATAAGGGGACTAAGGAACCCTACCGTATGTTTACCTCCAGAGCAGAATACCGAATTCTATTGCGTCAGGATAATGCAGATATTCGATTAACGCCTTTGGCTCAAAAAATTGGAATTAAAGGGTCTGACATTCGAATGGAACGAGTAAAAGAAAAAATAACCGCCGCCGTAGAAATTGAGAAATTTTTTCATCAATATAGTGTCGCTCCTGACCTGATCAATCGATATTTGGCTCAAATCAATTCTGCACCCATAAAGCAAAAAGTTAAACTCCACAGCATTTTGGTTAGGCCGCATGTGTATATGGACGCTCTCATTAATACACTCCCAGAAGTATCTAATTTTCTAAAGCATTACCCAAAATCGTACGCAGAATTGGCTGAAATCAATATGAAGTATGATGGCTACATAAAAAAGGAAAATGAAATGGTTGACAAAATGGCCAAATTAGAAAAGGTAAAGCTTCATATTCCAGATTATCATCAACTACAATCTCTTTCAGCAGAAGCGAGAGAAAAATTGACCCAAATTCAACCTGAGACTATTGGGCAAGCTAGCAGAATAAGTGGGGTTTCTCCAGCAGATATATCAGTTTTATTAGTACACCTTGGAAGATAAATATGAGGTTTAAAAAATGGGGCGGTTGGGCTGCACTTATACTTGCATTTTTTGGTTCAATGTTAGTCCTCCTCACTTTTCTAGTAAAAGTTGGCTTTTTTGGACTACTACCTACAGACCAGGAACTAAGTAATATTCAAAACAATATTGCCACAGAAATTATTGACCAATCTCATACTGTGATTGGAAGATTTTATGTAGAAAATAGAATCAATGCAAAAGATGCTGAGATTTCTAAAATAATAACTCAAACCTTAATTGCAACTGAAGATGCTCGGTTTTTCAACCATAGGGGTATAGATTTAAGAGCTTGGGCAAGAGTTTTTATTAAAACTATTCTTTTGTCAAATAGCAGTTCAGGAGGAGGGAGTACCTTGAGTCAGCAGTTGGCCAAAAATCTTTATCCTAGAAAAAGTTATCTAATCCTTTCCCTACCCATTAATAAAATACGAGAAATGCTAATCGCTCTTCGGTTAGAAAAAATTTACTCAAAAGACGATTTGCTCAGATTATACCTTAATACGGTTCCTTTTAGCGACAATATCTATGGAATAAAAACTGCTTCAGCAAGATTTTTTAACAAATCTCCTCAAAATCTTAACTATGAAGAAGCTGCGGTTCTCATAGGAATGTTAAAAGCTAATACCAGATACAATCCAGTTCGCAATCCCAATTTAGCTTTGGAAAGGCGAAATACCGTTATCAACCAATTATACAAAAACGGATATATAAATGAAAAGGAAAGTGCTGCACTTAAGGATAAGCCCTTGACATTAAATTACCAAAAAGAAAAATTGTCCAAAACCTTTGCTGGATATCTCAAGACTCATTTGGAAAAAGTGTGTCATTCTTTACTTAAAGAAGTTAAAAAAACTTCGGGAGAGTCTTATAATTTATATACAGACGGATTAAAAATATATACGACTATTTCCAATTCTATGCAGAGAGCTGCCGAAAAAGCTGTTCAGAATGAAATGAGTCAATTACAGAAGAATTTCGTTAGAGAATGGGGGCCTCAAAATGGCCCTTGGTCGAACCAAGAAATTATCAAGAAAGAAATAATCTCTTCGAAAAAATACCGCCAATTAAAAAAACAAGGTAAGTCAGAAAAAGAAATTGCCACCATTTTCAAAACACCTATTCCAATGGAAGTTTTTGATTGGTCTCAAGGAAGCAAATCCTTGAAAATGAGTCCCTTGGACTCCATTAGGTATTATCTTTCTCTTTTGAATGTAGGATTTTTAGCCATCAACCCCAAAAGCGGAGATATCCTCGCATGGGTAGGGGGAATCGATCACCGATTTTTCCAATATGATCATGTCAAAGCAAGACGCCAAGTTGGTTCTACCTTCAAGCCCATCCTATATGCCCAAGCTTTAGAAAGTGGTTTGCTTCCTTGCGATTATATTGACAATCAACCTATCAATTTCCCAAAATACGACAACTGGCAACCCAAAAATGCAGACCTAACTTATGGAGGTCTGTATTCCATGGAAGGGGCCTTATCACAATCCGTCAATGTAGTAGCCGCAAGAGTTATTGATAAAATAGGTCCTGAAAAGGTAAGCGAATTGGCGGTAAATTTAGGCCTAAACCAAACACCTGAATATCCTTCCATTGCCTTGGGAGCAGTAGATGCTAGTCTCTTGGAAATGGTAAATGCCTATACTATTTTTGTAAACGATGGACGACAAGTGGAGCCCAATCTAATCGAACGAATTGAAGATCATAGCGGTAAGGTAATTTATACTGCACCAGAACCAACTATCCAACAAATTATAGATCCAGAGAATGCTAGGATAATAAATAAATTTCTGACTTCTGCCGTAGAAGAAGGAACTGGAAAGCGACTTCGATGGTCCTATCAAATCAAAGGCCCTTTGGGAGGGAAAACAGGAACCACACAAAACCAATCCGACGGATGGTTTATCGGTCTAACACCTAACTTAGTTGCCGGAGTCTGGGTAGGCGCCTCCTCTCCTGAAATTCATTTTAAAACCCTTGCAACTGGTCAAGGAGCCAATTCTGCTTTGCCAGTCTTTGGGAATTTCATGGCAACCTATTTAAAAGACAAAACCATATCTGGGAATTTTGAAAAACCCTCATTGACCTCTTTAGCACTATTGGACTGCCCACCTGTTTTAGAACAGATTAATATTGCAGATCACATCAAAGAGGCGTTCGCCCAAAACCCAGAATTTTATCGCTCTGTCCTCCAATCAATGAATCTCAAGGAAAGCGATTTGGAAAACTTATCGCTCGCTCAACCCCTTGAAACCAAAGAAGAATATATAAACCGACTCCAAGAAATTCAAAAACAAAAAGAAAAAAGAACCGAAAGAAAAAACTTTTGGAGCAAACTGTTATTTAAAAACAACCAAAAGTCCAATGAAAACGAAAAATAATATCACTTACAAAAAAGGTGCTTTACCAACCAATACTTTAATACATTTATATAAGTCCATCCTCTATCCTAGATTAATTGAGGAAAAAATGCTTATTCTTCTAAGGCAAGGAAAAATTAGTAAATGGTTTTCCGGAATAGGCCAAGAGGCTATTTCAGTTGGTGTTACCGAAGCCCTGCAAAAGGAGGATTATATATTTACCATGCACCGTAATCTCGGGGTTTTTACTAGTAGAGAAGTTCCCCTCAGTCGATTAGTAGCTCAGTGGCAAGGCAAAGTAACTGGCTTTACAAAAGGTAGGGATCGCTCTTTTCACTTTGGTGCCAAAGATTACGGAATTGTTGGAATGATTTCGCATCTTGGACCCCAACTATCCTTGGCCTCAGGAGTAGCTCTTGCAAAGAAAATTAAGAAAGAACCCTTAATCAGTGTTGCCTTTACCGGGGAGGGGGGGACTAGTCAAGGAGAATTTCACGAAGCACTAAATGTAGCTTCAGTCTGGCAATTACCTGTAATTTTTATTATCGAAAACAATGGCTACGGTCTCTCCACACCAATTAACGAACAATATTATTGTGAGCAATTAGCTCAGCGAGCATCCGGTTATGGTATGGATGCCATACGAATTGATGGAAATAACATACTCGAAGTCTATCAAACCATTAAAAACATTGCTGATGAAATCAGACATAACCCTAAGCCGTGGTTAGTAGAATGTGAAACTTTTCGAATGAGAGGGCACGAAGAAGCATCTGGCACCAAATATGTTCCACCCAAACTGCTAGAAGATTGGGCTAAAAAAGATCCTGTTATAAATTTCAAATCCTTTCTGGAAGAGGAAAAAATGATAACAAATACCGAGCTAATAGCGATAGAAGATGACCTCAAACAGCAAATTCATTCACAGGTGGAACTGGGTTTTCAATCAGAAGATCCCAATCCTTCCATTACCGAAGAACTTAATGACGTTTATGCACCAACCGTCCAAAGTTCAATAATTCCTCCTGCTAATGGAAAGTCCTCTACCAAAAGGATGATAGATGCCATCGCAGAAGGTCTTTATTTAGCTATGATTAAGCATCCAGATTTAATCCTAATGGGTCAAGATATAGCAGAATATGGTGGGGTGTTTAAGGCTACTGAAGGTCTTATTCATGAATTTGGAAAAAATAGGGTGCGCAATACTCCTCTCTGTGAAAGTGCTATTGTTGGAATAGCCATGGGATTATCTATATGCAAAATGAAAGCAATGGTAGAAATGCAATTCGCCGATTTTGTTTCTGTAGGGTTCAATCAAATAGTCAATAATCTTGCAAAATCGCATTACAGGTGGGGGCAAAATGCTGATGTAGTAATCCGGATGCCGACAGGAGGTGGTGTTGGTGCAGGCCCTTTCCACTCCCAAAGTAATGAGGCTTGGTTTACCCATACCCCTGGGCTAAAAATTGTATATCCTTCTAATCCTAAGGATGCCAAAGGATTATTATTAGCATCGTTTGAAGACCCCAATCCTATCCTATTCTTTGAACATAAAGCTTTATACCGAAGTATTTCTGATTTAATCCCCGAAGAATATTATACTACCGAAATTGGAAAAGCAGTTGAAGTTAGCCAGGGAAATGAGGTTGGAATCATTACATATGGGATGGGCGTTCATTGGGCACTAACAAGCATTAAGGAATTAAATATTGACGCAACTATTTTAGATCTTAGAACCCTGCTCCCATTAGATTTGGAAGCCATCAAAAACGTAGCTGAAAAAACAAACAAAATCATAGTGTTGCATGAAGATACCTTATTCGGAGGAATAGGGGGTGAAATTTCAGCTTACCTCTCAGAACATTGCTTTGAACTACTAGACGGACCTATAATTAGAGTTGGAGGATTAGATACTCCTATTCCTTTTGCTAAAACGTTAGAAAATCAATTTTTACCCAAGGAAAGGCTCAAAGAAGCCCTCATTAATTTAACCCAGTACTAATATTATTACTTTTGTACTATTAACCATCCCTAAATTAAATTTTTAATAATGAAATTGGAAAATTTGGTTGCTATCAGTGGTATGCCCGGTTTATTTAAAATGGCAGCCAATAGAAGCAATGGTATCATCATCGAAGATCTAAATACTGGAAAACACAAGTTCGTTTCCGCGAGAAAACATCAATTCACTCCATTAGAAACTACCGCTATCTATACAGATGACGGAGACTCTGTTCCTCTGGCTAAGGTCTTCCGAAATATGTTTGAACAATTAGAAGATAATCCTCCTATTGACATCGCGGCTAAACCTGATGAACTACACGAGTATTTTACTGATATCCTTCCAACTTATGATAAAAACCAAGTCAAAACCAGTGATATCCGTAAAGTGATTAAGTGGTTTTCCCTAATAAAAGAAATGGGATGGACTCCAGAGGAAGAATCAAAAGAAGAAAAGGAAAAATAGCAAACCATTTATGTATAAAAACAAAAAAGTGGTAGCCGTTTTGCCCGCCTACAATGCAGCGCAAACCCTTTCCCAGACCTATGCTGAGATTCCCCTGGAATTAGTCGATGAAGTTATACTATGCGATGATGCCAGCAAAGACGAAACCGTTGCACTCGCCCAAAAACTAGGAATTGATCATATTATTGCTCATACCACTAATAAGGGTTATGGTGGAAATCAAAAATCTCTATACAACCAAGCATTGGCTACAGGGGCAGACATCATTATAATGCTACACCCAGATTATCAATATACTCCCAAATTAATCCCAGCTATGGTTAACCTCATAGGAGAAGATCTCTATGACGCTGTTTTGGGATCTCGTATTTTGGGAAAAGGAGCACTAAGAGGAGGTATGCCCGTTTACAAATATATTGCCAACAGAATTCTAACCTTGGTTCAAAACATCTTGGTCAACCACAAATTATCTGAATACCATACTGGGTATCGTGCATTTTCCAGACAAGTACTTAGTCAAATTAACTTTAATCAAAATTCGGATGATTTTGTATTTGATAATGAAATGCTCTCCCAAATTATTCTTAATGATTTTAGAATTGGCGAAATAAGTTGCCCCACCTCTTATTTTGAAGAAGCCTCATCCATTAATTTTTCCAGAAGCGTAACCTATGGATTAGGCGTTCTTCGTGTCTCCATAATGCATCTTTTACAACGACTTAAATTATTCCATTTTCCCATGTATCAAACACCTCACTCCCATACATCTAATCAAAAATGATTTATGTACTTCTTCAAACCGAATGGCATCTTTTTATATTTTCTGTTGTAATACTTGGGCTAATCCTATTTAAAAAGTGGAATTGGGCTAAATGGATAGGAATCTTTTCTATGAGTTATTTAATCTTTTTGTGTAAAACTCCGATAGTTGACACTTGGCTTGAAAAACTAGAAAATGAATATCCGCCTTTAGAAGCAACCAAGTTAGATACCTCTTTAAATTACTATATTGTCATCTTAGGTTCTGGAGGTGTTTACGATCCTGATATCCCAGCAAATAGTTGGTTAGACGCAGTACTTGCCAAGCGTTTTTTAGAGGGACTTAAATGGAAATCTCAATTGCCTAATAGTACCATAATTGGCATGGCCAATAGTTTGGAGAGCTCCATTCCACAAGCAGAAATGGTAGCTAAAGCTTCCCTACTTTATAAAATTTCCCCTTCTGATACTTTACAAATCCCCCAACCAACCAGAACTAAAGAAGAAGCGAGCTTTCTGTATAAAAGAATTGGATTACAAAAAATTATTTTAACGACTAGTGCTTTTCACATGCCTCGAGCAAAAAAGTGGTTCGAAAAAGAAGGCTTCCATATCATTCCAGCTCCAACCGACTACCGAATTAAAATTGATCCAAAAGGTTCTCAACGTTCCTGGGCTTGGAATTGGGACAGAATTGACTTTTGGAATATACTACTCCACGAGTGGGCTGGCGAATTTCATTATTGGCTACTTTCTACTTCATAATTCCTGATATACCTTCCAGAAAAAACTCCCGTATGTTCCCCATTTTTTAATACCTGAGCTCCATTCACAAAAACGTCATACACCCCAGTAGCAAATTGTAATGGATCCTCAAAAGTAGCTTGGTCCGCCACTTCTTCAGGATCAAAGACCACCAAATCAGCATAATAACCTTTTTGGAGTAACCCCCTATCATTCAATCCTAAATTTTGAGCGGGAAGACCGCTTAATTTATGGACTGCTTCTGGCAAGGTCAACACTTTTTCATCCCTGGTATACTGACCCAGCACTCTTATAAAACTCCCAAAAGCTCTGGGGTGAGTCCTAAAATCTTTACTTAAATCTGAATAAGACCCAGCATCCGAACAAAAAGAAACCCAAGGAATTTTCACTTTTTTCGATATATTTTCCTCAGACATGCTAAAATAAATACATTGAATTCTACTGTCATCCTCAATAATCAGGTCAACAATGGTTTCCTCTGGAGTTTGTCCCCTCTTTAAAGCCGCTTCGGCAATGGTCATCCCTTGGTACAACTGTTTCATTGAATCCCTATTGAATCCAACCATTAAAATTCCAGCAGGATCCTGTTCAGCTAATTCTAGTCGGATATCAGTTAATAATCGTTCCCGAACAGCAGGGACTTTCATTCGATTAATCCAAGCGCGATGCCCCCCTTCCTGAACCCAAGTAGGAATTACCCCCGTTAATCCTGTTGAACTTGCATTATAAGTATAGATGTCAGCTGTTATTTTTAATCCTTCTGCTCTCGCCTCTTCAACCTTTTGGATAACACTATCCAACAAATGCCAATTCGGTTCTCTAGATGCCTTCAGATGGTATATTTCTGAAGGAATTGAAGCTTCTCTAGCAATAGTTAAAAACTCGTCCAATGCTTCCATAAGATATTTATCCTCATTTCGCATATGAGAAATATATTTTCCCTCAAACTGCTGTGCGACTCGACACAGCTCGATTAATTCTTCCGTATCCGCATAATCTCCTGGGGCATATATGAGCGAAGATCCTATACCCATAGCTCCTTCCTCCATAGCCGTTTGCACTATTCCACGCATTCGCTCCATCTCATCTTTCGTTGCTTTCCTATTTTCATATCCCACCGTTTGTATCCGAACGGTAGCCGCCCCTAGGTAAGAAGCAAAATTGGTGGAAACCCCATTTACTTCTAATTTTTTCATGGCTTCGCCAAAAGATACATAGCCCTCCTCCCCAGGTGTTCCTCTAGGTCCTGCCGAAGTACCCTCTCCAAAAACTTCTAATGTCACCCCTTGCTTAAGATCACTTAATGACCTTCCATCCTCCATTAAAGAGTTATAGGCCCAACTGAGCATATTAATAAAGCCGGGACTTATAGCCTTTCCTTCTACATCTATAAAAGTGTCCGCCTCTACCAAACACTTTTTACCCACATAAACAATTTTATCTCCCTTAATGACTACCTGCCCTGAGTACCCTTCTTGACCCGTACCATCTAAAATAATTCCATTGTGCAATACCACATCCCCAATTATTGGTTCTTGTTGAGAACAGGCCAAGAGTAATCCTAATAAACTCCAATAAAACAAGTGTTTCATAACTATATTTTTAATGCAATGACTAGGTTAAAATACAACTTATTTTTCCATATCCACCCTTTAGAGATATCCTAAAACCATTTGTACTTTTGGAAAAAATTATATGCGGCTCTTACTCGGAGTTTTACTAATGATAATTTCCACTTTTGGCCATGCCCAAAAAGGAGTCACCCATTATGCTAATGGAGAAATTTATTTGCTAAAACACCAATATGAAAGAGCTCTAAGAGCTTTTAAAAGAGCCTCCAAGGAAATGCCCGAAATGGCCGCAGCATACAGGGCACAAGGAATATGCTACGAACTTTTAAAAGAATACCAAAATGCCTCTTTAGTTTACGAAAAAGCCATCGCTTTAGATAGCTTCCTTTCCAGACCTATGTATTTTGAAACTGGTTTGGCTTACTACAAACAAGGAAACATAGATCAAGCGCTCCATTATTTTTTGTTATTCGAATACCTCCTTAGCAAGGATCGGGGACGCTTCGATACTCAGGAAGGCTTGGAAAAAAAGAACGAGGAAAGGTATAAAGATCAATTAGGAAATTATTTGGCTGCATGCCATCAAGCTAAAGCTCTGGAAAATTTTGAGAGCCTGCGAAATACTATCCATTTGGGCCCAGAAATCAATTCAGCTGCAGACGAATACTTCCCCTACCTCATACAAGATCACTCCCTTTATTACACCTCAAGAAAAAAAGTAAAAGGAGACGAAAACCTATTTGTAGCGGCTCTGGAAAATGGGGAAATTAAAAAAGGGAGACCCGTTAATGGTTCATTTAATACTGCTGAAAATGAGGGTATGGTAACATGGGTAAGAAATAATAAAAAATTATTCTTCACTGCCTGTAATAGAATAGATTCTCTCAAGGGTTGTGATCTTTGGGAAGGTGCTTTCAAAGAAGGAAAACCAAGCGAACTCAAGCCCTTACAAGGCTTTTTAAATAGTGTCAACTGGGAGTCCCAAGCTACAATAAGCTGTGATGGAAGAACTATATTTTTTGCCTCTAACCAACCAGGTGGATTCGGTGGGACAGATATTTGGAAGAGCCAACTAGACGGAGAGGGAAATTGGAACAAACCAGTGAATTTAGGCCCAAATATTAATACCCAAGGAGATGAAGAAGCCCCTTTTATTACCAATGATGGCCAAACATTATATTTTTCCTCTACAGGACACATAGGCTACGGAGAACAAGATATTTTTTTCTCTAAAAAATTAAATCAGCAACTATGGGGGCCTTCTATAAACCTTGGAAATAAAGTAAACTCACCATATCGAGAACTCGGGTTTTTTCTAACTTCAGATAATCAGACGGGATACTTTGCATCAGATAAACCAGCTGGCAATGGTGGAATGGATATTTACAAATTTGCTCTTGATAGCGCCCTATATAGTCCTCCAACCACCTTAGTACAAGGGGTTCTCGTAAATGCAGTAACAGAAGAACCCATTCAAGGAATACTGGATGTAACTGGGTATGGAACCATTCATACAGAATTAGACGGAACTTTTTTCCTGTGTATACCTGCAGATAGTGAGATTATTGTCGATTTCTCTGCTCCTGGATTCAAACCCTACACCACCTCTTTTGAAATACCCTACTGGGATAATAGCGCTTTTTTTCCTGTGGAAATCAGAATAATTCCTCTAGATCAAATAAAACAAAATAATCATCCAATACTTACCAATTCCACAAAGGAAAAAAATAAAATCATACAGTCCTTTGAACATAGTATTTTGTTTGGTTTCGATGATGCCTTAGTGGAAGCTTTGGAAATGGAAAAATTGATTGCTTTTCTAAACTCCTTTTCCGAGACTTTAACCATTGATCAAGTAGATGTTTTTGGATATGCTGATGATTTTGGAACTACCGATTACAACCTTAAGTTGTCTGAAAGGAGAGCAAAAAATGTAGCCAGAATCCTCCTCGACCATCAAATAAAAACCAATAATGTCTTCATCAAAGGCAGAGGAGAATTGAGAGGAGAAGGACCAAAGTCAGCATTCCGAAAAGTAGAATTGAAAATAACAGGCCACTCTTTTCATTAAAACTTTTCGAAAACGCCCAATCCAAAAAGGGCAAAATCATATTTAACCGGATCCCTTGAGTCTAGTAATCTAAGCTGTCGATCCAATTCAAGTACTGCTCTGTGATCATTTTGTTTTCGATTTAATAACCCTAATTTTCGAGCAATATTTCCCGTATGGACGTCCAGAGGACAAGACAATTGAGCAGGAGAAATACTTTTCCAAATCCCAAAATCTACTCCAGATTTATCCCTTCTTACCATCCACCTTAAAAACATATTAATGCGCTTAGCAGATGAACCATTCATTGGATCAGAAACATGCTTCAAAGTTCTTGATGGATGTTCTATTTCAAAAAATATCTTTTTAAATCGGCTAATGGCCAACTGCAGTTGGTCTTGATCTAATCCCCTTTCGAATACATATTCAAGCCCTCCATGATGGATATAAATATTTCTGAGCGCTTCAATAAAAAAAGTAAAATCCACCCCGTTGAAAGTCCTGTGAACAAAGTCTTTTAACTTTAATATGTCTTTCGTCGTGTGGTTGATAACATAATCATAAGGATCATCATCTAGTAAACTCACCATTTTTCTCGCATTTTTAACTATGCTTTTTCGATTTCCCCATGCAATAGTGGCAGAAAGAAAACCGGCTATTTCAATATCTTCCTTTTGCGAAAACAAATGAGGAACACTTATAGGGTCATCTTCGATAAAAGATTTAGTATTGTACTGTATAACCTTATCTTCTAAAAAGTCTTTTAACGATGGGTCCAACAATGTTTAAGGTTTTTTTATTTTATTACTGACGCTAAAACTCAAAAGTTTATAGTTTTGAAACAAAATTAATCTGAACATGTCAAGCGGAAAAGTTTTTTTAATTATCCTCGATGGGTGGGGTCTAGGGACAGATCTTCAATCGGATGCTATAGCACAGGCTCATACCCCTTTTGTGGATGACCTGCTTCACCATTATCCATCTGGAACCCTTACCACTTTCGGAGAAGAAGTAGGCTTGCCAGAAGGTCAAATGGGAAATTCGGAAGTGGGTCACCTCAATATCGGGGCCGGAAGAATTGTTTACCAAGAACTAGCCAGAATTAATAAAGCAATCCGAGAGAAAACCTTACACAATAATGAAGTACTTGTAAATGCCCTTAAAAAAGCTGCTCAAGAAAAGAGAAATGTACACTTTATGGGGCTTCTTTCTGATGGTGGAGTACATTCCCACATCAATCATTTGATGGCCCTATGTGATATTGCAGAGGAAAATAGGGTTGAAAATATATTCATTCACGGCTTTCTAGATGGAAGGGATACCGATCCAAAAAGCGGTTTGGAATATGTAAAAACACTACTAAACCATATTGAAAAAAGTCCCGCTCAACTGGCCTCCTTAATAGGCAGATATTATGCAATGGACCGTGATAATAGATGGGAAAGAATTCAAAAAGCATATAATCTTCTGGTTAAAGCCGAGGGCATTCCAACCCGTGATCCCTTGACATCCATCCAAGAAAACTATGAAAATGGAACTACTGATGAATTCATGCCAGCTATATTAGTTCTTAATAAAAATGGGGAAACAACCTCTCTTGCCGATGATGATCTACTGATATGCTTTAACTTTAGAACTGATCGGCCAAGGGAAATTTCTGAAGTTTTAACTCAAAAATCTTTTCCCGAATGGGATATGCATCCTTTGAAACTGCATTATCTCACCATGACCAAATACGACGATAACTTCCAAAATGTTGAGGTTTTGTTTACCAAAGACAATATTGTCAATACCCTAGGAGAGGTCATTTCCAAAGCTCAAAAAACACAAGTTAGAATTGCGGAAACAGAAAAATATCCCCATGTTACTTTCTTCTTTTCAGGAGGTAGAGAAAAGGCTTTCGATGGGGAAAGAAGAATTTTAGTCCCTTCTCCTAAAGTCGCCACCTATGACCTACAACCAGAAATGAGTGCATTGGAAATAGCAGGGAAAATTACCACTGATATTAATCAAAATAGCCCAGACTTTATTTGTCTTAATTTTGCTAACGCAGATATGGTAGGTCATACCGGGGATTTTAATGCCGCTATGCATGCGGCCGAAACAGTCGATAAGTGCATGGAGCAAATTGTACCTCATGCATTAAAAAATGAATATGAAATCATTGTTATCGCCGACCACGGCAATTCTGATTATATGATTAATGCTGACGGTACCCCCAATACAGCTCATACTACCAATCCTGTTCCTTTCGTTTTCATTAGTAAAGATAAATCCCCTGTAAAAGCTAAATCCGGCAAGTTAGCCGATATTGCTCCAACTATTCTACATCGGATGGGTATTCCTATTCCCAAAGAGATGGATGGCGAAAATCTAATTGATTCCAAACCATGAAAAAACTACTGATACCAAGTTTACTTTTAGTCTTCTTATTAATCGCTCCAAGTTGCAATCCAACCAGCAATCAAGTACCAACCGCAACTGATAAATTTTTTGATGTTTCAGGATTTTTTCAAGCAGAAGTAGAAAGGCTTAATCAACTACAACCTTCAGCTGAAAAATCTTTTGTGGTCAATCAACTCAAAGAAATTACCGAGCCCATTTCCCTTAACTACCAATTGGAATTATCTCCCTTTATAGACTCAGATATAAATAAAAAAGCTTGGGAAGATAAATATTCCATAGAATCAAGTTCGGAAACTTTATCTTATAAGGCAATAGATGAACAATTGGAAATAAAAGAAATCACGATTCAACTAGACCCAACCAATCATCCAACTCATATTCAAATTATAAAAATTTCAGAAAGCCCGCTCAGTTACAATAAAACTATCTTGATCTACCACCTCGATCATGAAATTGAAATTATTAGTACCCAAAAGAATATTTTATCCAAGGAAAAAGAAATCCGAACAAAAGTTAGTTTTACAAAAAAAAGAGGTAGTGCAAAAAACACTACCTCCGCCCTAACCAAATAAAACCAAATTATTCTTGAAGTTGATTAATCTATTGCTAATTTAAATAGTATTTTGTAAAAGTCAATGCTAGCCAAATTTATAGTAAGTGCTAAAAACAAGCTTATTTTGTGTAAATAAAATTTCAAAATTGTTTTTTTCAATTTTTTAAAATTTTATATCATAAATGCCCTTCAAGCCAAATAAAATGTTGAAAAAAATTATCCAATTTTTAATTTTTCTCTATGCGCTTTTCCTTAGTAGTTTTAATCTCCGCTTTTGTTTTCAATTTTTCCTTTTCCCAGTCCAGCGATGCTTCAATAGATGAAGATGCCTTTTACGTTAGAAAGATTTACGATGAGGTATTGACCAATAGTCCTTCCATGAACTGGTTAAAGTATTTAACCAAAAATATCGGTCCGAGGTTAGCGGGCTCTCCCCAAGCAGCAGCAGCCGTAGAATATACGCGTCAACTCATGGAAGAATTGGGATTTGATACCGTTTATCTTCAACCTTGCCTGGTCCCTCATTGGACCAGGGAGGGAAAGGAAACCGTCACCATCGTCAATTCTTCTTCCAGAGGAAGTATTTCATTGAATGCCTTGTCTTTAGGTAATTCTGTAGCCACTCCAAAAGGAGGAATTACCGCTGAGGTAATTGAAGTATTTTCCCTGGATACTTTGAATACCTTAGGTCGAGAAAATATAGCGGGTAAAATAGTATTTTTCAATAGGCCTTTAGACCCTACTCAACTGAATACATTTGCCGCTTATGGTGGGGCAGTTGATCAAAGAGCTTTGGGAGCCTCCAGAGCAGGTGAACTTGGCGCAGTTGGAGTTCTGGTAAGGTCTATGACCACGCGAAATGATGATGTTCCACATACGGGTTCCATGATATATGAAGAAGGAATTCAAAATAAAATTCCAGGAATTGCCATCTCCACTAACGATGCCAATCTCTTAAGCGACCTTCTTAAAAAAGAGCCCATTAGAGTTTTTATGGAATCCTTCGGAAAAATTCATCCTCAAAAGCCTTCCTTCAATGTGATTGGAGAAATTAAAGGAAGTACCTATCCAGAAGAAATTATTTTAGTTGGCGGACATTTAGATTCATGGGATGTCGGAGAGGGCGCTCATGATGATGGCACTGGATGTATTCAATCTATAGCCGTTCTTCATACTTTGTTAAAAATGAACTACCAACCTAAACGAACCATTAGAGCAGTAATGTTCATGAATGAGGAAAATGGTTTGGCAGGAGGCAAAGCCTATTGGAAAACCTCCAATGAAAAAAACGAGTTTCACCTAGCAGCTATAGAATCCGATAGAGGAGGTTTCACCCCAAGAGGATTTACCTGCGATGGTGATTCGAAAGTATTTAACTATAGATTTGCGCAAGTAATTGAGTGGTTGCCCCTACTTGAACCGTATGGCTTATACTTTCAAAAGGGTGGTTCTGGTGCAGACATTTCTGGATTAAAATCTCAAGGAGGTTTGCTTTTTGGGCTAGTGCCTGATAGTCAACGATATTTCGATTATCATCACACCCCCATAGACACCTATGAGGCCGTTAACCAAAGAGAACTAAATCTAGGGACTGCAGCGATGACCAGCCTCGTATTCTTAATAGATCGATACGGACTCGGGGAATGAACCAGCAACCAGAAATTTTAATTGATAAAAGTTTCATCAAACTTCGGGTAGAATACCTTGGGAAGGTATTATCTGATAAATTTGCAGATAAAAACCCTGTTTTTTTAGTGGTCCTGAAAGGTGCATTTCTATTTGCAGCTGATCTAATTCGATCCTGTAACATGGATTTAGAAATATCTTTCTTGCAAGTATCTTCCTACCAAGGGACAGAATCTACAGGGAAAGTCTCCACAAAAATCCCCTTGAGTTCCTCCCTAAAAAACAGACATGTAATCATCGTTGAAGATATAATTGAAACAGGTAAAACACTTTTATACCTCTACCAACACTTACAAAATGAGGATTGTGCCTCTATACAAGTGGTCACCGCTCTTCATAAAATAAATCCCAAAGTAGAATTACCTCCCATTGAATTGCTGTCAGCATTTGTCATTCCACCAGCTTTTGTAATCGGATATGGCCTTGATTACAACCAACACCAAAGAAACCTTCCCTCAATTCATATCCACAAGTCTAATTTATAAAAGGTTTAATCGAACTTACTTCTACCCTATTGCATTTTCAACTATCTTGTTGACTTAAAGGTTAAATGCCATTATGACAACTATCGAAAACATTCTAATTGCTTTAAGATCCATTCGGTCCAATATGCTAAGAGCTGTTTTAACACTAAGCATTATTGCTTTCGGAATTATGGCTCTTGTCGGTATTCTTACTGCTATTGATAGTGCTATTTACTCTTTAAACAACAGTTTTTCTTCCTTGGGAGCAAATACCTTTGATATTGAAAGGAAAGGAACCACGCTGAGAAACCGACAAGGAGGGGTAGACGAAAAACCAGGTGACGTTATATCTTATAAGCAAGCTACTGAGTTCAAAGAAAAATTCAATTATCCTGCGAGAACTTCAGTTTGGATGAACTGTACAGGTAGTTCTGTTGTCAAATTTGAGGATAAAAAAACCAATCCCAATGTTCGAATGATGGCAGTTGATGAAAACTACCTAGAAGGTAAAGCTTTCTCTATCAAAATAGGTAGAAATATTTCATCTAAAGAAGCGCTTCAAGGAGCCTATGTCACTGTCATTGGAAGTGATTTGGTGACTGAATTATTCGAGGGCAATTCTTTCAATGCCATTGATAAAACTATTTCTGTCGGAAATATACGGCTTAAGGTAATAGGCGTTCTCAACGAAAAAGGTTCTAGTATGGGCAGAAATGAAGATCGAAGTCTTCTTATCCCATTATTTACAGGCAAAAGATATTTTGGATCCTCAAGGACCAACTATAATATTTTTGTTGCTGTCAAAGACCCCACTGTAATGGAAAGTGCCATTTCAGCTGCAACGGGATTGTTTCGTAATATTAGAAGTCTAAAAGCCGCCCAGGATAACGATTTTGAAATGAAAAAACCTGATCAAATCGTTAACATTATCAAAGAAAACACCCTATATTTCCGTTTAGCTGCTGTAGGAATTGGCCTAATAACTTTAGTAGGGGCTGCAATAGGATTAATGAACATTATGTTGGTCTCAGTAACCGAAAGGACCCGAGAAATAGGAATCAGTAAAGCGATTGGGGCGACCAGTAAAATAATCCTCTCTCAATTTTTAACAGAAGCCGTAGTCATAAGTTTGATGGGGGGGATATTAGGAATCATTCTAGGTATCTTAATTGGAAATATAGTAACCCTTTTGTTAGGGGGAGATTTTTTAATTCCTTGGTTATGGATGTCTATTGCTTTCGCAACCTGTTTTCTGGTTGGTTTGGTATCTGGGATTTATCCCGCTATGAAAGCAGCATCTCTAGACCCCATTGAAGCGCTGCGCTACGAATAATCAACCTTAGATGAACCGGCAATTTTCTTTAAATATTGCCCTCCTATTGGGAATTAATGGCTTGATTAAACCCCTTTATCTTTTCGGGATAGATCGTACCATCCAAAATATACTTCCCGAAGGAGATTATGGATTGTACTTTACTTTTTTCAACCTCTCATTTATCTTAAGCATTATCAATGATCCGGGAATTCAGAATTTTAATACCACTTTCATAGCTGGAAAAAAACACCTCCTTCAAAAAACTTTTACCAGTGCGGTTCAAGTCAGAACGTTATCGGGAATCTTATTTTTATTTTCAATACTGTTAGCTGGTTTTTTCTTAGGCTATCACTTCAATGATCTCCTCCTTCTTTTTTTGGTTGCATTCAACCATTGCTTAGCATCCCTCTCCCTTTTTTTTAGATCCAATTTATCTGCCATTGGCTACTTCTCCTTGGACAGCATATTATCTGGATTGGATAAATTTCTAATGATACTGCTACTCGGCCTCTTTCTATTAAATCCACAACTCCAATCCCATCTAAATATTTATTGGTTTGTCGCCCTTCAAGGATGTGCATTTTTAACTACACTGCTCGTAGCGTTATTTATTCTTATCAAAAAGACATCACCATTGGGTTGGCCTAATTGGAAAATCTCCTATTCCCTCCTTAGAAAAAGTTTCCCTTACGCCTTAGTAGTTTTTTTAATGCTCGCATATACACGGATAGATGCCATTATGATTGAAAGAATGTTGCCCTTAGGAAAAATTGAGGCGGGTTACTATGCCGCGGGTTACCGATTATTAGATGCTGCTAATGCGATAGGATTCCTGTTTGCCTCTCTTTTATTGCCCATGTTTGCCCAAATCCACAATCAAAAAAAACCATTAACCCCCCTTATAGGATTTAGCCTCAACCATATTATCGCCCTTTCTGGTTGGGTTTCCATGATTCTGATTACTTATAGAGGGCCCATTATCCAATTGCTCTACCCCTCCATTCACCCAAGTGTGCCCATTATCTTAATGTATCTGATGTTCACCTTTATTTGTTTAGCAATAGGATACATCTTTGGCACTTTGCTCACCGCAACAGGAAATATTCACAAAATGAATGGCCTATTTGCATTAGCTGCTTTAATAAACATAAGTTTGAACCTCCTTTGGATTCCTTCGGAAAAATCTATAGGGGCTGCTAAAGCCACTTTATTAACCCAAATTTTCGTTTGCCTTGCCTTGATATTTACCGCCAACCATTTGCTAAAATTGAAATTATCATTAAAATATTGGATCAAACCTATCCTATATCTTGGGTTTCTAATTTTAATTGGATTTTCGCTCCATCTTCTAAAAATATCCATAGTTATAGGATTCCTCTCCAGTAGCTTGCTTGCCTTGGGAATCTCCCTTATAATTGGCCTTATACACCCACTCAAATGGTTTAAGAATTAGTACTTTTGATACAAAAATTGATGAATGGAAAAGGAAGATAACCTAATAGACGCATTCAAAATTTTAATGCAATACAGAAAACTTATTTTAGGATTTTCCTTTGCGATAGGTATTGTAGTAGCGGTTAGTTCTTTATTTATGCCCAACTACTACCAAGCTAACACTACTTTTTTGGCTGCTAGCCCAGATCAAGCAATCCCTGATTTGGCTTTGGGAATGGGAAAACGAGAAGCTCAAATATACGGTGGTCAAGGAGATATCAACAGAGTTCTTACCGTTGGACAATCTGGAGAAGTAGAAGACTTTTTAATTGAAAAATTTAACCTTCTTGATCATTACAACATTAACCCTAACCATAAAAAGGCCCAATACAAAGTAAAAGAAGAATTAAGAGAACATTTAAAAATTACCAAAACAGATAAGGATGCTTTGCAAATTACCGTTGAAGATAAAAATCCTGAATGGGCAGCCCTCATTGCCAATACCACCAGAGAAAAAATAGACGAAATCAGCCAAGATATTCTAAAAGCTTCTCAGAAAAATTTATTGGTAAATTATGATCGCAAGATTTTAGAAAAGGAGAATCTCCTAAAAAAACTAACCGATAGTTTATTCCGACTTCGTGATGAATTCCAACTTTTTAATGGAAGTACCCAAACAGAAAACCTGACTACCCGATTAATTGATGCTACAGCTGATTTATCAAATTACCAAGCTGCTTTTCAATATTTATCGAATAAAGCTAATATACAACGTGATACCTTAACCATTATCGAAGCTAAAATAAAAGGACTTACAGCCGAAACTCAAAGTCTCACTAAACGACTTTCTAAAGTTAATGAAGGCCTATCCACGGTTAAAACTTTAGAGGATAATTTTAATACCATAGCAACTGGCCTAAATTTTGATAAAGACAGTCGCAGTCGTCTACTCACTTTTATTGAAGCCAAAACACCTGCATTGATATTAATTGAAGCTGCACAAATTCCACTGATCAAATCGAAACCTAAAAGGAGCCTATTAGTTATTGGCTCAACCATCTTGTCCTTTCTCTTCGCTACTTTAGGAGTTTTGTTCTATGAATCGACTAAAAAATATCATTTTGGTCGTTAATAAACTTCATCTTTATTTAGGAATCGTCGCACTGGCCATTCTTATATCCATTTTGACTTCCAACTGGTATATTTTATTAATTCCAATGGTTATCCTCCTTGGTGGTATTTCAATCACTCAACCCAAGTGGATTTTCTACTTACTTTTATTAAGTCTTCCTATTTCTACAGAAATATCCTTTTCCAACGGCTTAGGCACAGATTTGCCCTCCGAACCCCTAATGATAGGGCTTTGTATTATAGCTATTCCCCTTTTTATTACCCAGCCTAAAATTCTAAACAAAGCCTTCTGGACACACCCCATTACACTTATTTTAGGAGCCCATCTTGGATGGACCTTAATTGCTACCCTGTACTCGGCAAACCCATTAGTTTCATTTAAATTCCTGCTGGCCAAGACATGGTATATTGTTGTTTTCTACTTTTTAACTCCTGTATTTCTCAAATCCAGACAAGACTTTCTAAAAGCCATACCCTGGGTTATATGGCCTCTGGCGCTGACAGTTGTCATTACTTTAATTCGTCATTACCAGTTTAGTTTTTCCTTTAGCGAAGTACATAAAGTATTTCATCCTTATCAACGTAATCATGTTAACTACGGGGCCATGCTTGCCCTTTGCCTTCCATTCGTGCTTTTAATGTGGCAACAGTTTAAAGGAAATTCCAAAAAAATAGGCTTTGTACTAGGTATCCTTTTTTTAATAGGCATCTATTTTTCCTATACTAGAGCAGCTTATATTGCTGTTTTATTAATTCCTTTTCTTTATTTCGTTTTAATTAAAAATATCCTTAAACCACTCCTGCTCATAGGCGGGTTGGGTACAATACTTGCCTTTTCTTTTCTTACCTCCGAAAACAAGTATTTAGATTTTGCTCCTAATTACGAAACGACTATTTCCCATTATAATTTCGAAAACCTATTAGAAGCAACCTATAAAGGACAAGACATCTCCACAATGGAGCGATTTTATAGATGGATTGCTGGAATTAAAATGGGATGGGAAAGAGTCATAACTGGTTTTGGCCCAGGAAATTTTGTTAACTTCTACAAAACCTATACCGTATCTTCTTTTAGCACCTATGTCAGCGACAATAAAGAAGGATCGGGAATACATAGTTATTTTCTAATGTTATTGGCCGAACAAGGTATTCCTGGTTTATTGATTTTTTTGACCCTACTTTTGATTACACTTTTCTACGGTCAAAATTTAGTCAACCAATTAAAAGGACAACCTGAAAGAAATTTAATCTTGGCTCTAGTTTCCTCTCTTTTAATTATTATCGCCTTTCTCACTATTAATGATCTGGTAGAAACTGATAAAGTAGGTCCTTTTTTCTTCATCAGCTTGTCCTTAATCGCCTCTTTTTCTGCAAAGGAAACCTCCAGAACCATATCTTCATCCCTCCATCCTCATAACCTAAAGTAATTTCTTCATGCCATATCCGCTGGCAATTTCAGCTCACAGGATAAGGCCATACATTATTTAATGAAGCAGCAACAATCAATACCGCTAAATCAAAAAAATACCCGCTGTTATCACTACTTGAAAATCACTAGATAATTAAAGCAAATGTTGCATAAAGAGATATCCCTGCATAGAAGGAATACCCCTTTTTATAAAAAATTAGAATAATATAATTGGGATTTAGAAAAATGGAATTCCAAATAAAACAGTATTATGTATGCCAAACTTCATTTCAGTTTGAATGATTTTAAAACAAATCTCGTTCCTTGTCAGTCAACCATTTTCTTAAATAACCAACCACATTGTCAAAAGACCCCTCTTCAAAAGGCGATTCCAAACCGGCTTGCCTAACTATTTCCAAAAAAGAAACCCTGCCGCCTAAAGAACAAATATTCACATAGTTTTTCCAGGCCTTTTCGTGATCATCAACATTCATTCTCCAAAATTGAAAAGCACATATCTGAGCTAAAGCGTAATCTATATAGTAAAAGGGGACAGAAAACAAATGGGTTTGTCTCATCCAAAATGTTCCCTTTTCAAGAAATCTATGGTTATCGTATTGACGATGAGGCAAATATTTTTGCTCTATGGCTCTCCATGCTTGATATCGGTCCTCTATTGTACAATCCGGGTGAGAATAAACAAAGTGCTGGAACTCATCTATCGCTGCCCCATAAGGCAGAAATTTGATTGCATTAGCAATGTGCCCGTACTGATATTGAATAGCTTTTTCTCCAAAAAATAAAGACATCCAAGGCATAGTAAAAAGTTCCATACTCATAGAGTGTATTTCACATGCCTCATAAGTCGGCCAAATATACTCGCTGATTTTTGCGTTACCGCTTTTGTAAACCTGAAAAGCATGCCCAGCTTCATGGGTCAAGACATCCATGTCCCCACTAGTTCCATTAAAATTGGAGAAAATAAAAGGGACTTTTTCTTTTTCAATAAACGTACAATACCCCCCCGTTGCTTTGCCAGGGCGACTTTTTAAATCCATCAACCCTTGATTTTTCATCATCTGAAAAAACCCATGGGTCTCCGGGGAGAGTTCAAAATACATTTTCTCTGCCTGCTCTACTATCCAATCTTCATCTCCAAGTGGTGATGGATTACCCTCCTCAAATTGAAAGCTCTCATCGTAAAACTGTAGCGATTCTAAACCTAGTCTTTGCCTTTGTTTTTCATATATTTCCGAAGCTATTGGGACTATTTTCAACCTGATGAACTCTCTAAATCTCTCAACATCCTGGGCGTTATAATCGGATCTAAGCATCCTTTGATACCCTAGTTCTACATAATTATTAAACCCTAATTTTTGAGCAGTATTATGCCTGACTTTGACCAATTGATCAAAAATGGAGGCCACCTTTTCCTCTTGCTTTTCAAAAAAATTCCATTTGGCAAAAGTTGCTGCCTTTCTTTCCGTTCTATCTTTACTGACCTCGTATTTCTGTATGGTAGATAGATTCAAATTCTCCCCATTAAAATCAATCTCTGCAGAAGCCTGTAATTTTACATAATCCGACACCAGTTTGTTTTCTTCTTGCATATCCGGAACAATAGAAGGATCAAAGGTTTTAATCGCCGATGCAGCAATTACCATTAATTGACTACCAAAATGATCCACAATAGTCTGGTTAAAAGGAGAATTTAAAATTTTTTGATAAAAAGTATGATCCAGATTTGCCAAACTAGGCCCCGTAATATCGAAATGCTTTTGTTCCTCCTCATAAAAAGAATCCTTTGTATCAACAGTATGCCTAATATGGCATAGGGTCCTCATAGAGCTGTACTTCTTGCGGTGTTCATTGATTTTCAAAATGACCGCAGCCTGCTTTTCACCTGTATCTGCAGAATCAAATTCTGTTAATAATTCTTGATATCGAGCTGCAAAATCATCGCTATTAGGTCTTTGGTAAATAAAATCTTTAAAGTTATTCATCTGTTATTTTTGTGGCACGAAAATACTATGGTTTAATTTGCCAGTCAATGTCGGGCAAAACCATTAGTTTTCTTAATTTTGTTGGAATTTTTGGAAAATCATTTTGCCGAATCAACTCAACATGCTTCGGTACAATAAATTCACCGAATGGGATTATGAATCAGGAGCTGAAGTCAAAAATTGATTTTACTAATTTGCCTCGACACATTGCCGTGATTATGGACGGCAATGGAAGATGGGCTAAATCGCAAGGTAAACCAAGAGTATTTGGTCATAAAAATGGCGTTAAGGCTGTTCGAGACACCACAGAAGCTGCTGCTGAATTGGGTATTGAATTCCTGACGTTGTATGCTTTTTCTACGGAAAATTGGTCAAGGCCTAAAATGGAAGTAAATGCTTTGATGTCGCTGCTCGTGGAGACCCTTCACAATGAAATTCAGACACTCCACAAAAATAATATTAAACTCAGGACTATTGGAGCTATCGAAAATATGCCTGAAAAGACTTATAAAGCACTATTAGATGGAGTAGAATCTACCTCCCATAATACTGGAATGACCCTTACCCTAGCCTTAAATTATAGTTCACGCTGGGAAATAACTAAAGCGCTTCAAACCATTTCTCAAAAAATTCAAAATGGTCAATTGTTTCCATCAGATTTATCTGAAGAATTAATCAGTAGCACATTGGAAACACGCGATTTACCAGACCCGGAATTACTCATTAGAACCAGTGGAGAATACAGAGTTAGTAATTTCATGTTGTGGCAGCTAGCTTATACTGAATTATATTTTTCCCCCGTATTTTGGCCTGATTTTGGAAAGACAGACCTTTGCAATGCTATCATTGATTATCAAAAAAGAGAACGCCGATTTGGAAAGATAAGTGAACAAATACCCTCATAAATAAACTTATTGGGCATCAATCATCGTTTTTAGAAGAATAAAAAAATTATAATGTTTAAACCGTTCCAAGCTTACCATACACTTTTTACAGGGGTTTTTTCAATGGTTACCCTCCTAGGCTTAATGGTTTTAGCACAACCTGTTTACGGCCAAACCGAAACCATTGAACCGGAAATTATTGATTATGAACTTCCTAAAGATTACGAAATAGGCGGAGTTTCTGTTTCTGGAGCAGACTTTAGCGATGAAAATGCAATCATCAGTATTTCAGGTCTTGCTGTTGGCGATAAAGTTAGAATTCCAGGACCAAAAATTCAACAAGGTTTAAAAGCCCTTTGGAAATTACGGTTGTTTACCGATGTCCAAATCATCCAAGAAAAAGTAGAAGGTGAATTGGTATTCCTCACTATCAAAGTGGAAGAAAGACCTCGACTCTCCAAACATACTTTTGTTGGCGTAAAAAAGGGGATGCATGAAGATCTCAATACAGAAGTAGATCGTTTTTTACTTAAAGGAGGAATTGTTACCGAAAATGTGAAAACCAATGCCTCTGAAGCAATCCAAAATTTTCTAGTTGGCAAGGGTTTCCTCAATGCAACTGTGTCTGCCCGAGAGGAAACAGATACCTCTAGATTAAATTCTGTTCAGCTATTTTTTGATATCGACAGAGGAGATAAGGTAAAAATTCATGATATTATATTCGAAGGCAACGAAATGGTTAAAGCTTCCAAACTGAGAAATCAGTTAGAAGAAACCAAAAGAAAAAGAAAAGTCCTCTCCCCATCTAAGTTTATCGAAAAAAATTACAAAGAAGATAAGGTTAACTTAATAGCCTACTACAATAAGCTGGGATATAGAGATGCCAAAATCATTAGTGATAGTGTCTGGAGAAATGATGATGGACTTGTCATGATAAAAATTAATTTGGATGAGGGAAACCAGTATTATTACCGAAATATAACTTGGAAGGGAAATTCTATTTATGAAGCCAAAATACTTGAAGAGGTGTTGGGCATAAAAAAAGGAGACATCTACAACCAAGAAGAGCTACAAACTCGTTTGCAATTTAGTCAAGACGGGAGAGATATTAGCACCCTGTATATGGACTATGGATACCTCTTCTTCAGTGTTGATCCAATTGAAATAGCCATAGTAGAAGATTCTGTAGATATTGAAATCAGAATTTTCGAAGGCCCTCAGGCCACTATTGATAAAGTTGGAATTGCTGGAAATGATAGGACCCATGAACATGTTATTCGCAGGGAACTCCGCACTCGTCCAGCAGAAAAATTTAGCCGTTCCGATATCATCCGATCTCAAAGAGAAATTATTAACCTAAATTATTTCAACCAAGAAAACTTAGATATTAATACACCCGTTAATGCAGATCGAGGTACTGTAGATATCGAATATACCGTTGAAGAAAAACAATCTGATCAGTTAGAACTTTCAGCTGGATGGGGTGGAAATAGACAAGTGATTGGAACATTAGGGGTCTCTTTTACCAATTTTTCTCTGAGAAATATCTTCAAAAAAGAAGCTTGGCATCCTCTGCCTATGGGAGATGGACAGCGGTTCTCTATCAGAGCTCAAACCAATGGGGATTTCTATCAATCCTATAACGTATCCCTTACAGAACCTTGGCTAGGTGGGAAAAAACCTAATTCGTTTACCACCGCTGGGTTTTTAAACAGATTTGCTTTTGGCAATAGGAACAGCATTGATTATCAAAGTTTTAGTATCAAACAAATTTCCATCAGTTTGGGAACCCGCCTGAAATGGCCAGATGATAATTTCATCTCCAGTACGGCCATTAATATTCAGACTCTCAGCCTTAACAATTGGCTTAGGGGATTATTTAGAGCAGACGACGGCTCTTTGGTTTCTAACGGAAATTATAATAATTTTAGCATCAAACAAACGATAGCTAGGTCAACCGTTAATGACCCTATCTTCCCTAAGGAAGGGTCATCCATCTCTCTATCTTTACAAATTACTCCCCCCTACTCATTAATCAATAGGCTATTATCAGATAGCCCAAAAGATTATTCAGAAATGGGGGCTAATGAAAAATACAAATTCCTGGAATACCACAAATGGCGTTTCGATGCTGACTGGTATACCACCATTGTTGGAAAATTAGTCCTAAAGGCACAAGCAAAAATTGGTATTCTGGGCGCATTTAACAGCGATATTGGAACTGCGCCTTTTGAAAGGTTTCAATTGGGTGGAGACGGAATCAACAACCAACAATTTGGTTTTGCTGGTGTCGACATCATCTCTTTACGCGGTTATGACGTCAATGACCTGCCCGCTAATGTGGATCCAGCAGGTGGAAATTCCTCAACCCCTGTATTCGATAAGTTTACCTTAGAACTCCGCTATCCTTTTTCACTTAATCCAACTTCAACCATTTTTGCAACCTTATTTGCACAAGGCGGAAATGCCTGGAGAACGATTGGTGAATTCAATCCATTTGAATTAAAAAGATCCGTAGGTATGGGATTGAGAGTATTCCTGCCCATGTTCGGTGTGCTCGGATTCGATTATGGAATCGGTTTCGACAAACCAGGCGATTTGCCGTTTAGTGAATTAGGTACGTTCAATATTGTCCTTGGTTTTGAACCCGAATAAGGCTTAAAAATAAAACCACGTTTTTAACCAGGCATACCAACTATGTCTGGTTTTAAACGCCAACACTAAAAAAGCCAAGCCTACAAATATTAAGGTAACTTTTAGGTTCCTTATACTATTTGCTCTCCTTTCCCGCATACTTTTGTACGCCCGCTTTCTACTTTGATATCCCACCTTTATAAATTTAGTAATCTTTATGCCTTTCCCAGTAATTCTGATCCTCCACTTCTTCTAACAAAGTTAAATAATTACCGTATCTCAGTGGGGATATTTCACCTTCCTCAACAGAAGCCTTAACCGCACACCCAGGCTCATTTCGATGCAAACAATTAGCTCTAAATTTACATTCTTCCGACTTTTTAAAAATCTCCCTAAAATTATGCGCAACATCCGCCATTTCAAAATGAGAAAACGATAAACTCTTAATACCAGGAGTGTCAATAATATACCCTCCTTCTTTTAAGGGATGCCTCTCGGCAAAAGTGGTGGTATGTTGACCCTTTCCTGAAAAATCTGATAATTCCTGTGTCCTTAATAATAGCTCGGGTTCTAATGAATTAACTAATGTCGATTTACCCACACCAGACTGCCCACTAATTAATGTCGTCTTTCCAATTAATAATGCTTTAATCTTGCCTATATCCTCAGCATTCTGAGCCGAAATTAACCTAGTAGTATATCCAATTTGGGTATAGATTTCTTCCAAATAACGGTAAGTATTAATCGCCTCCTCATCGTATAAATCAGCCTTATTAAATACAATTATCGTAGGAATATCATAAGGTTCCGTCATCATTAAAAATCGATCAATAAATCCCTGCTTCAAATTGGGAGAAACTACAGTAACTACCACCATGGCCTGATCAATATTACTGGCCATTAAATGTAAATCGTGCTTTTTCCTTGGAGACTGCCTAATGACATAATTCCTCCTAGGCAAAACTTCGTATATCACCCCCGTCTTTTCTAACTCATTTTCTCTCTTAAATATCACCTCATCCCCCACAGCAACTGGATTGGTTAATTTGATGTCACCCATTCTAAATTTTCCCACCATTCTGCATGACCATTCCCCCAGTTCTACAGACTCCACTTGATACCAACTACCCGTAGATTTGATTACCGTCCCTTTAATACTTTCCACTGCTATATTTTTTATTTGAATTCTATGCAAAGATACAACCCATTGATTTTTATCATCATTTGATATTTTTCCATACTTTATTTTGTACCTTTTAACAAACAAAACAAACGAAAATGAAAAATAACCACTATCAAATTCTAATAGTTGGTGCTGGACCTGCAGGAATTACAGTTGCCTCTCAACTCAAGCTAAAAAATAAAAAATTAGATATTGCTTTGGTCGATCCCGCCGACAAACACTATTATCAAGCAGCATGGACCTTGGTTGGTGCGGGAACTTATAATTACAAAGACACCGAAAGAAATATGAAAGACCTTATTCCTCCAGGTGTGTCTTGGATACAAGAGCACATATCGGGAATGCAACCAGAGGAAAATCAAATTACCACAAGCGAGGGCAATCAATATTCCTATGACTACCTAGTAGTTTGCCCAGGAATCCAATACGATCTAAATGCCATAGAAGGCCTGGAAGAAACTCTAGACAAAAATAATGTGTGTAGTAACTATACCAATAGCAAATACACCTGGGAGGTACTTCAAAATTTTAAAGGGGGAAACGCAATTTTTACCCAACCAGCTACTCCCATAAAATGTGGCGGAGCACCGCAAAAAATCATGTATTTAGCCGATGATTATTTTAAAAAATCTGGGGTAAAAAATAAAACGAACATCGCATTTGTCACACCAGGGTCTGTAATTTTTGGAGTAGAAGATTTCAAAAAAACCTTAATGGAGGTAGTTGATCGAAAAAATATTGGTTTGTATTTTTTCCATAAAATCACCAAAATCGATACGGCTAATCAACTCCTTCACTACACCATTACCGCCAATGCCAATCAACCTGAAAAATTATTCCACCACCCTATCAACTCGTTGGGTTATTCCAAGGTAAGTGAAACAGAAATTACCATACCCTATGATATGGTACATCTAGCTCCTCCTCAATCTGCTCCGGATTTTGTAAAAAATTCTTCCCTAGCTCATCAGGAAGGACCTAGTAAAGGTTGGGTTAACGTCAATATCAATACCTTGCAACACAATTCCTATCCCAATGTATTCTCTCTGGGAGATTCAGCAGCGCTTCCAACAGCAAAAACAGGAGCAGCAGTGCGTAAACAAGCCCCGGTTGTTGTAGAAAATTTGTTACATGTTATCAACCAAGAGGGGAATTTATCTGAAGCTTATAAAGGATACTCTTCCTGCCCACTAGTAACAGGTTACGGAAAAATGGTATTAGCAGAATTTGATTATGACAATAATCGAGATACCGATCCACTTATCGGTAAATTTGTAGACACCGCAAAAGAAAACTGGAGCATGTGGATGCTTAAAAAATATGGACTACCATTTATGTATTGGAACTTAATGCTAAAGGGTAAAGCATAAAACATTTACATGGCTATCCTTTAGATTTCTTCAAATGGATAGCCATGCTCTTTTAGATACTCTAGAAAAACCACCCCTGCATCTGAAATCAAGCTGTTGGGGGCATTGCTCAAGATAACAAGACCCAGGTCTTCTTCGGGAATAATCATAATCTCTGACCGATAGCCGTTGACATAACCACCGTGGTAGATGATGGTCTGTCCCTCCTTTTGAATGCCTCTCCAACCTAGACCATACCATGCCTTACTTACAGGCCTCCACGACACAACCACACCCTCTCGTTTGGAAACAGGTACTTGAGGAGAAAAAATTTGGAGCAATCCACTTTTTGCTAATACCTCCGGATGATAGCCGGTTAACAATCGCAAATATTTAATCATGTCATCTAAAGAAGCATTCACCCCCGCTGCAGGACCCACATCAAAATAATTGGCACTAACCTTACCCTCCCTATAACTTCCATATCGCCTTTGGTGTGGATAAGCAATATTATTGGAACGGACAAAGGTGTCATAATCCGTTGAAGCATCAGCCATTCCCAAGGGTAAAAAAATATATTCCTCTAATAAATCACTGTAGGGCTTACCCGTTACCGATTGTAAAACATCTCCAATAATACTAAATGCCACATTTTGATAATTATAGGTGTCTCCAGGAGGGTGGAAAATAGTTACCTCACTTAGCATGTTTAAAATTTCCCGATAGGGAATACCCGCATTCAGTAAATTACTATAAGCATGCCTCGGCAGACCCGTTGTATGGCTCAATAAATGTTTAACCTTTAAAGAATTAGTGGTTATACTATCCTTCAACTTAAAACCAGGCACATGGTCTATAACCCTATCTTCCCAGTCTAAAAAACCCTTTTCAACCAAAATTTCCGTCAGCACTCCTGCAAATGTTTTCGATACAGATGCCATTCTAAAGGAAGTGCGCCCATCTACTTTAATATTGGACTGAACTCGCCTCACTCCATAGGTTCTCTTAAAAACCACCTCGCCCTCCTTTAGGATGGCTACGGCCATCCCCGGAGATCCGTTATGCCTAAAATTCGACTCCCACCAGCAATCAAAAGACTCGTTAAAAGGTTGCCAAGGTGCTTTAACCTCCTCCAATTCATAACAATCTGACACCTCTGAAATATCCATTTCAGTAGGAAAATAAAAGGCTATAGCTAAAGTCAATAACCACCATGATGTAGAAAATCCAGCATATATCATCCCACTGTTTCTAAATATTTTTTCCAAATAGGGTTAAATTCTTCCCTACTTTTAATTGTAATTCTTTTCAACAAACCAGGGTCCACGAAAACCATTTGATAACAATGAAGGCCTATGCCAACCAATTCTTCTTCTACCGACGAACCATATAAAATATCCCCTATAATTGGGCATCCTACTCCGGCTAATTGCAACCGAATTTGATGATATCTTCCTGTAATCAATTTAATATCCCATTGATAAATATTATTTCTTTTTGCCACCCTGAATTTAAGCTTTGCCCGCTTGGCCATTTTATTAACTGAATCTAACCTTACGGCCTTTTTCCCATCCTTACTTCGACCCATATAAGTATCTAGGGCTCCTTCCATTAAATGGGGTTTAGATGAAGTCAAAGCAGAATAGAATTTATCAATCTGTCCCATTCTCATTTGTTCATTCAAATGACGCAACGCGCTTCTCTTTTTAGCTACTATAACCACTCCACTGACCATTCTATCAATCCGATGAACTATACCAACAAAAGGATTCTTATACTGTTTAGACAAATAGTCTTTTACCCAAGATTCTACCGACGGATATTTCCAATGTGCCTCTACTAATAATCCTGTCGGTTTTTCAATAACTATAACCCACTTAGATTCATATAATACAGATATCTCAAAAGAAGTCATTGTATTACCTTTGTAAATAAAAGATGGAGGAAAAAGTGGTCATTGTTGGGGCAGGAGTCGCAGGCTTAATTGCGGCCCACCATCTAGAAAAAGAAGGTTTTGCTCCTCTAATAATTGAATCATCGGATAGACCAGGTGGAAGATTAAAAACAGAAAACATAAACGGCTTTACATTAGATAAGGGATTTCAAATTCTTCTTTCTGATTATCCCGAAGTTAAACAATACTTGGACCTAGAAGCCCTTAAAGTAATTCCTTTCGACCCAGGAGCAGTGATTTTTTATAAAGGTAAAAGATTTTTAATCTCCGACCCTATTAGAAAGCCTTTCCGAGCATTACAAACCCTATTTGCACCTATTGGAACACTAAGAGATAAATATTTGATCTTGAAACTAAGGAATAGGGTTGCTAGTAAATCTCCTGAATTTATATTTTCCCAAAGCCAAGAAAGTACACTCTCTTTTCTCGAGCATTTTGGTTTTAGCAAAAAGATTATTGATAGGTTTTTTAAGCCCTTTTTTACAGGCATTTTCTTAACAGAAACATTACAAGTTCCCTCTGCAATGTTTCAATTTGTCTTTCAACTTTTTTCAAGTGGAAAGGCTGTTTTACCAGCCTTCGGAATTGAAGCAGTACCTCAACAACTCAGGCAAAAACTTTCCAATACTCGGATTTTGTATAACGAAAAAGTGAAAGATATCAATAATCATAAAATCTACCTTGCTAACGGATCGACCTTGTCTGCCAATGCGATAATTATTGCTACCGATCCAGCGCCTATGATCAAACAGCTAGTTAACCAAGAAATTAAATTTTACAAAACTTCTAATTATTACTTCAAAATTCCAGAATCTATACTAAAGACGCCTACTTTGGGGATAGTAGCAGATGATCATTCGCTAATCAATTCTTTTTGTGAACCTACCTCTGTTCAAAAAAGCTATTCCAAAACCGAAGAAAACCTTTTTTCAGTCACCCTAAAGCCTAATTTGAGTTCTCAGCCTACTATTGATGATATCATTAAAGACCTTGCCAAATTGACCAATAAACCTCGTAGTTTTTTTGAATTTATTGAATCCTATACTATTAATGAAGCGCTGCCAATAATTGATTCACTAAAATATTCCTTGACCACTAATGAAGTAAAATTATCAGAAGGTGTTTTTTTAGCTGGTGACTACCTATTATACCCTTCTTTAGACGCCGCTTTGAAAAGTGGTAGAATCGCTGCACAAGCTGCGATAAATTATTTGAAAGATGAATAAAAAAAATTCCATTCTCATTCTTGTAATTTTTGGTTTCGTTTCCTGTACCCCAACAACAATAACTTCCTTTCAGGAAGATCAATCCTGGAAAAATCGGCTATTAGATGCTAATGGAACCACCGTCAATATGGCAATGTGGGGCGGAGATCCCATGATCAACCAATACATGAATGATTTTATCATCCCTCACTTAAAAGATCATTTCAACATTCAATTAGATATTGCTTATACTCAAGGGAATACCATAGTAAGTCAAATAATGGCTGAAAAAGTAGCTAAAAGCCTATATAATAGTTACGATTTGGTTTGGATCAATGGAGAGACCTTCTACCAACTAAGACAGTTAGATGCTTTAATGGGAAATTGGACTTCAAAACTACCCAATGCTCGATATGTAGATTTTGATAACCCCTACATCGGCATCGATTTTAATCAACCTATCGAAGAATACGAATGTCCTTGGGGAAGTGTTCAATTTACCCTTATTTACAATAATAAATACATTGAAAATCCCCCATTAACAAGAGCTGAATTACTCCAGTTTGTAAAAAAATATCCAGGGAAATTTACCTTTGATATGGGTTTCACTGGCCTAACCTTATTGAAATCCTGGCTGATTGATTTTTCTGGTTCTCCCAATGGACTGAAAGGCCCCTATAACCCGGATTTATATCAAAAGCTTTCTAAGCAATTATGGGATTTTGTCTTTGAAATCCAACCTTATTTATGGAAAAAGGGGCTTACATTTCCCGAATCTGTCTCAGCGATGCATCAATTATTTTCCTCGGAAGAATTATGGATAACTATGAGCAATAACCATACCGAAGTTGACAATAAATTTTATCAAGGAGTTTTTTCCCAATCTGCTCGAGCCTATGTTCCTGAATACGGTTCTATTCGTAATGCTCATTATTTAGGAATTCCAATAAAAGCTTCCAACCCAGTCGGTGCAATGATTGTAACTAATTTTTTAATCAGTCCTAAAGCTCAATTTCAAAAAGCTGACCCATTAGTTTGGGGAGATGGCACCGTATTAAAAATATCATCTCTTCCCGATTCTCTACAATCCAAGTTTGATAATATTCCTCATTTTATATCTTCTCCTGATATTAATGACCCTACAGTAAAGGCTTTGAGTGAACCTGCGCCAGAATATATGATTAAACTTGCTGAAGATTTTAGGAAAGTAATTCTAAAACAAGAATGAATAAATATATTCGGGCTCTATTTTTTTTGCCAATCATTTTGCCATTTGTAACAGGCCTGGCCTACAGTCTATTTAAAAGTTTTGGTTTTTGGGATCCTATTGGCCATACCTCTTATAGTCATTGGGGTAAAATTCTTTTTTCGCCCACAACCTACAGGTCCATTGCCTATAGTGTTTACATAGCCACTTTTTCAACCTCAATTTCATTTGCCTTAGCATTAACACTTTTGTTCCATAAACCTGCTCGAGTCAATTTATTGGTGCTATTGCCTCTAATTCTTTCTCCGGTTTCAGTAGCTTTTATTTTTCTTCAATTATTATCTGGTAATGGCTTTTTTGCAAGACTTTTGGCCAAGCTCCCTGACACCAGTATAATTTTTTCGGTTGATCTCACCGCGCAAAGTCCTCATGGATTTGCCATCATTTTAGCATTGACTTTTATGACTATTCCCGTTTTCTATGCTTTTTTAACAAAAATAGCTGAAGAAGAACAAATCAACCATCAAATTCAACTCAGTAGGGAATTAGGGGCATCTTATTGGCAGTCCATCTGGAAAATTGCAATTCCTACTCTAATTCAAAAGAGTAAATTCTTTATTCTATTATATTTTGTTTTTGCTCTTAGTAGTTATGAAATACCACTTTTACTAGGCAGTCAAAATCCTAAAATGATTACCGTTTTCATTATCGATAAAATTCAAAAATTTGATTTAACAACTATTCCTGAAGGTTTTGGCTTGGTAATCATTTATAGTTTTTTAATTATTTTAATCAGTCGTTGGATGTTTCAAATCGTAAAATAAATGCGTTGGATTATCTTATTTAACTTTGTTATCGTAATCGGATTACTAATTTTATTAGCTATTTCATCCGAATGGCCATATCCCAATTTGATGCCAGGTGGCTATTTTTCAAAGAATGGTTCATTTCAATTTTTTAACCTAGTCCTATTGAAAAGTATTTATCAATCATTATTACTTTCTTTGACGCTTGCATTATTAACGACCTCAATAGGATTTGTTGCCTCCCGGTACGCTTCCAATCACACCAGATTAGCACTACTTCCCTTTTTAATTGCCCCTATAATTTTAATGGCCACTTTGAGGCATTTCTTTATTACTATTGGAGTTAATAATACTTGGGGAGGAGTCCTTTTAGGCCAGTTTTTTCTAGCCTATCCTTTCGCTTTTATTTTTTTACATCCATTTTGGACCCAAAAATTGCAAGATGCATTAATCACCAGTCAAGAGTTAGGCGCCACTTTTATATATACTTTCACTAAAATCATTGGTCCACTTGCCCGACCTGCTCTAACTCTTTGTTTTTTTCAGACTTTCCTAATTTCCTGGTTTGATTACGGAACTGCTATAATTATTGGTGCTGGGCAGGTTAAAACCTTAACCGTTCTGGTCTACCAATATGTTCAAGAAGCCAATATATACCTAGCAGCTCGAGCCTCTTTAATTATTGGAATTCCAGCTTTCGTATTACTACTAATTAACAAACATTATATCTTAGGTAAAATCCCATTTTATGGTTCTTGAGATAGTTGACCTGATAAAAATATTTGATAAAACCCCCGTTTTAAATAAAATTTCATTTTCCCTCCCTAAAGGGGAGACCTTATCTATTATTGGCCCATCTGGAAGCGGTAAATCAACCTTGCTAAAAGTTATTTCAAATCGCCTACCGGTTACCACCGGTCATATTTTTTTCAATCGCAATAAATTAAATCCCATTCCTCAGCAGCCAAATAAAGGAATGGTATATCTATCTCAAGAACCTCTGCTTTTTTCACATCTTTCTCTTGTAAAAAATATCTCCTTTGGACTTAATTTTAAAAACTTGTCTCCTAATCAATTCCTCTCTAAAACTCAACACATGATTGAATTATTAGAACTAAAAGAGGTAATGAATGTGCCTGTAATGCATTTATCAGGAGGACAGAAACAAAGAGTAGCATTAGGAAGAGCCATCTTGGCGGAACCTACTTTACTATTATTAGATGAACCTTTTAGTGCCCTTGATAACTTTACGAGAAGTACCGTTCAAAAGGTTTTTCAAAAATTATGTGCCGAGTTCTCTATTACTTCTATCATTGTCACTCATGATATTAAAGAAGCTTTACTTTTGGGGAATCGATTTGCTAAGCTGGAAAAAGGAGCTTTGAAAAACTATTCAACCAGGGAGGAATTCATCAATGATCCCTCCACCGGAGCTACAGAGGAAATCAATTATTGGAAATCAGTAGTCAATGAAAAATGATTTTAACCATCTTGAATCTCTATATTGGGTATTTACTCAAGTTTGTAACGACCAATGTGATCACTGTTATAATCTATCGGGACCCAAGGGAGAAAAAATTTCTGAGGATGATTGCCTCAATATCATAAAAAATCTCCCTGATCAGATTGATAGAATTATCCTTTCTGGGGGAGAACCTTTGGCTGAAAAGCAAAAACTTTTCTTAATATTAGACCACCTTCAAAAGAGATATGGAAATTCTCAGACTCAAATTATGCTTCAAACCAATGGAGATTTACTCGATGAAAAATCTTTAGATATACTCATTGAAAAAGGAATTACTAGGTTTGATATTGCAAGTATTGATCGCTTCCATAAGTTTAAAGGAGAAAGATTGAATGTCCTCTCCAAACTTTTCGAATCAAGGGGGGTAAGTGGAGAGGAAAAAGACCCACTCATTGAAAAGGAAAACTACTTGCATCAAGATAAACTAAGTTGGGGATTCTGGGGAGCTACAGAAGATATGTGGCTTGGAGGAAATTGGGCGAGAGGTAGAGCCATGCAAACTAACCTTTGGAAAAAAGATGCCAGCCATAATTTTTGCCAAATTCTTTCTGGAGCTAGAAACTTCCTAGGTGGTTATCAAGATATTCCACAAGAAATTTCTATCCAATTATGGAAAATTAATCCCTGTTGCCCAGGTACCCTATATCCATTAGGTGATGCCAGAGTCCAAAAGGTTGCAAGAGTATTAAAACAAAGCGCTACATCCAAAATTATGCGGGCGCTCAATCAAGGCGAACCTCTTTCTATGGGAGAACACTTGGGAGTTGATCGGAAATCAGCAACGCTGAGAGCTGAGAAGTTTGAAAATATCTGTCTATACTGTGATTCCTTTTTCCGTGAATATTTAGCAGAATTAAATCACGAAAATTTTATACCTCTTCCGCTTCTTTAGAATCAATAATATTAATTAAGTTTTGCTCCAACAATGTACTAAGCATCGTACCTGTTTTCTTCTCGGTGACGGTTAAATCTGCAATGGAAACGTTGGACAAAATCTGATTTACAGACTGCTGTACAATAGTCCATAATGACCTGATAGAACAATCCATAGAATTGGTACACAATTTTAAAATTCCCGAGTGCGATTTACAAAAAGAGTCATCGTACAGATTGCCTCCAAGAGCTTCCATAACTTCACTCACAAAAATTGATTCTGCAGGTCTCGACAAAATATATCCCCCTTTGTGGCCTCTTCTGCTATCTATTAATTGGGCCATTCTTAGTTTTCTGGTCAATTTTGCCACATAGGCAGTGGATAGGCCTTCCAATTCACTCAACTGTTGTATACTTAAACCTTCTGATTGGTCTGCCCCACTAATTTGAATTAAAATTCTTAATCCATATTCATCTTGAGCTGCAATTTTCATTATTATAACAATTTAAAACATATCTAATGTGAGTCTTGCAGCGTCACTCATTCTTTCTTTGGTCCATGGAGGATCAAACACTACTTGTAAATCAACATCCGATACTCCTTCCACTTGTGCTACTTTTTCCTGAACCTCCATAGGTAAAGACTCCGCTACTGGACACATAGGTGATGTCAAAGTCATCCTAATGGAAACTCTGTTATCCTCTTGAATATCAATATCATAAATCAAACCTAACTCATAGATATCCGTTGGAATTTCCGGATCAAAAACCGTTTTGATTTGCTCGATAATTTTTTCTCGTAAGCTCATATCTTACTAATTTTCCGATCGCAATACCATGGCATCCATCTTAATTTGCTTAACCATACTCAAAAGACCATTAGCTCTTGTAGGAGAGAGATGATTCGTCAATCCAATCTTATCAATAAAAAATAATTCTTCTTCTAAAATAGCTTGGGGAGTCTGCCCAGATAAGACCCGTAATAGTAAAGCAATAATTCCTTTGGTAATGATAGCATCACTGTCTGCTGAATATACCACTAATCCATCTTTGCTTTCGGCCCGTAACCATACCTTGCTTTGACAACCCTTTATTAAATGGTCATCATCTTTGAATTCATCTCTAATCAACGGTAATTTTTTGCCCAATTCAATTAAATATTCATACTTTTCTGTCCAATCAGGAAAAAAATTAAATTCCTCAATAATCTCATTTTGGATTTCAGTTATTTTACTCATCTCATCCTAACATTTTGGCAGCCTTGCTCACCCCTTGAACTAATCTATCAATATCAGAACTATTATTATAAATTGAAAAAGAAGCCCTTATCGTACCTGGGATTCCATAATAATCCATTATCGGCTGAGCACAGTGATGTCCTGTTCTAACTGCGATTCCCATTTGATCTAATAGCACTCCAACATCATAGGGATGATGTTGAGCCAATAAAAAAGAAATAACCCCGGTTTTATTAGGTGCCTCTCCATAAATCTTAATACCATTTATATCCATTAATCTTTCAGTTGCATATTTCAGCAAATAAGATTCGTGTCTCCTCAGATAATTGGGGTTTAAAGATTTTAAATAGTCTATTCCTTTTCCCATCCCTACTACACCTGCAATATTTGGGGTTCCGGCCTCAAAGCGATGTGGTAAATCAGCCCAAGTAGATTGTTGGAAAGTAACTGTTTTAATCATTTCCCCTCCTCCTTGATACGGAGGAAGCTTATTTAACCATTTTTCTTTTCCATATAAAACGCCAACTCCAGTTGGGCCAAATAACTTATGTCCGGAGAAAACAAAGAAATCTGCATCCAAATCCTGAACATCAATATCAAGGTGTGTAATCGATTGTGCCCCATCAATAAGGACTGGAACCCCATAAGAATGAGCTTTTTGAACCATTTCCTTTACAGGGTTAATAGTGCCTAATGCATTGGAAACATGCACAATAGATAGTAATTTTACCCCTTGTTTAATTTTGCTTTCAAAAACCTCCAAATCTAAAGTTCCGTTTTCTAGTAAAGGAATAACCTCTAAAATAGCTCCTGTTCTTTCACACAAAAGTTGCCATGGAACAATATTAGCGTGATGTTCCATTTCTGAGACCAAGATCACATCCCCCTTTTTTATAAATTGTTGCCCAAACGAATAGGCTACCAAATTGATGCTCTCAGTTGTTCCCTTAGTAAAAATCACCTCATATTCTTGCGCTGCATTGATATACTGAGCTATTTTACTCCTACTTGCCTCAAATGCGTCCGTAGCTTCTTGACTCAATTGATAGACTCCCCGGTGAACATTTGCATTTATTGTTTTATAATATTTTCCAATCTCATCAATAACCACCTGCGGCTTTTGACTCGAAGCTGCACTATCCAAAAAAACCATGTTTCTCCTTTCCTCAATTTCTTTAAGTAAAGGAAAATCTGCCCTTATGGAATCTATAGCCGTTTGATATGAGAAAGCATCTACCAATTTGATTATTCTTTTATTTATTTTATTAAACCTTCAGCATATTCCTTTATCATCTTATCCTCTATATGATTGAGTACGTCTCCAAGGAAAGCATTTTGCAATAATTTCCTAGCTTCTATCTCCGGAATACCCCTACTTTTTAAATAAAATACACTTTGCTCATCTAATTGTCCAATGGTCGCTCCATGACTACATTTGACATCATCTGCAAAAATTTCTAATTGAGGTTTGGCATTCATAGTCGCGGATGAAGAAAGTACCAAACTAGAATTTTGTTGATAGGCGTTAGTCTTTTGTGCATCTTGCCGAACCAAAACTTTTCCATTAAATACCCCCACACCTTGTTCATCTAAAATTCCTTTGTACAATTCATTACTCTCACAATGAGGCACTGCGTGGTCAATAAAAGTTTGATTGTCTATATGACTCTCTCCTTTCGCATAATACACCCCATAATAGTTAGTCTGGGTTCCAGATCCTTTAAGCTCCGTACTCAGGTTATTTCTTACTATCCTACCTCCAGCATCAACTACATGGGAAGTAAAGGTACTGTCTCTTTCTTGCGTGATGGCACCATTGCTTACTTGATAGAATTTGGAAGATTCCTTTTGAAACTTATAATGTGTTAATGAAGCATTTGATCTAATTTCAAATCTATTTAAACTGTTGATAAAGTAAGCATTAGCTTCATCACCTTTATGTTGGAATGATTCCACAATACTAGCACTTCCACCTTGCTCTATTAATCCAAAAATTTGAGTAGGTATCATAAAAGATAGACCGCATTCCTCGGTTATATGTTGGATGTGTAAAGTTTTTTTTGCATGAGCATTTTTTGGAACGTACAAGAAAAATCCATTTTTAGAAAATGCTAAGTTCAGCAGACTAAATGCTTGCTTTTCTTCAAAAATAACATCTAAAAATTGATTGATGGTGTCGGCAAAAGCGACATCTTCTAATGCATCTTCAATTCTTAAAAGCTGTACCCCATTTCCCAAATCAATAGGACTTTTAAATTGATTTGGAAATTTACCATTGATGATTTGAATGGTCTCCGCCCCTTTTATAACTTTTTCATTAATTACATTTGAAGATGATGTAGGTTCTTGAAAATCTAACTCAATAATTTGCCGCACTCCGGTATATTTCCAATTCTCATCCGTTCTAGTAGGAAAGGACACCTCGTTTAAATGTTCCAATGCCTTTCTTCTAATCAAATGCATTAACCTGGATTTTTGTCCATTAAGCCTCTGTTCTAATTGCCCGAAAAGGCCCGTAAACCCTTTTTGTCTTACCATACTTTCTGACATAATTCTGTATTTAAACGGTTGCCAATTCTTTAACCCATTCATATCCCCTATCCTCAAGTTCTAAAGCCAATTCTTTTCCTCCAGATTTGACAATTACCCCATTGTATAAAACATGCACGAAATCAGGAATTATGTAATTTAAAAGCCTTTGATAATGCGTAACTACTACAAAAGATCGCTCCTCATCTCTTAATTTATTTACCGCATTGGCTACTACTTTTAGTGCATCTATGTCCAATCCCGAATCCGTCTCATCTAAGACCGCCAATTGGGGCTCAAGTAAAGCCATTTGTAACATCTCATTTCTCTTTTTCTCTCCACCCGAAAAACCTTCATTCAAAGAACGCTGAAGGAATTTTTCATCCATTTCCACCAGTGCTGCCTTCTCTCTGATTAATTTTAAAGTGGTAATCGCATCTAATTCTTCTTCCCCTCTTGCCGTACGCAGGGAATTAATAGCACTTTTCAAAAAATTAGCATTACTAACGCCAGGTATTTCCACAGGATATTGAAAAGCTAAAAATACACCAGCATGAGCGCGCTCCTCAACTTCCATTTCCAGCAAATCTTCACCATTGAAAAGAATCTGTCCCCCTACTACTTCATATTCCTCCCTTCCTGCAATCACATTCGCAAGGGTACTTTTTCCTGAGCCATTTGGCCCCATAATTGCGTGAACCTCACCTGGATTTATAGTTAAATTTAATCCCTTTAAAATGGTCTTATCCTCAATCTTTACGGTTAAATCTTTTATTGTTAACATGATTGTTTATTTATTAATTATCCTACACTACCTTCTAAACTAATTCCAAGTAATTTTTTTGCTTCAGCAGCAAACTCCATCGGAAGCTCCTGGAAAACATCTTTGCAAAATCCACTTACTATCGTGTTAATTGCATCTTCCTCACTGAATCCCCTTTGCTTCAAATAGAATAGTTGATCTTCGCCAATTTTAGAAGTAGTGGCTTCATGTTCTACTTGAGCTGAAGGATTATCCACTTCCAAATAGGGGAAAGTATGGGCACCACACCGATCTCCCATTAACAAAGAATCACACTGTGAAAAATTATGCGCGTTAGTGGCCTTCGGACCTATCTTAACCAACCCTCTATAGGAATTTTGACTTTTCCCAGCTGAGATTCCCTTTGAAATAATTGTACTTTTGGTATTCTTACCAATATGGATCATTTTGGTTCCAGTATCCGCTTGCTGTAGATTATTGGTCACCGCAACAGAATAAAACTCCCCAACTGAATGATCCCCTTTTAAAATACAGCTCGGGTATTTCCAGGTAATTGCAGATCCAGTTTCTACTTGGGTCCATGTTATCTTAGCGTTTCTTCCAGCACAAAGACCTCTTTTAGTAACAAAATTATAAATGCCTCCCTCTCCCTTATCGTTTCCAGGATACCAATTTTGTACGGTTGAATATTTTACAGTGGCATTTTCTTTGGAGATCAACTCCACTACCGCTGCATGTAATTGATTTTCATCTCGCATTGGAGCCGTACAGCCTTCTAAATAGCTTACGTAACTACCTGGCTCTGCAACTACAAGTGTTCTTTCAAATTGCCCAGTGTTAGCCATATTTATCCTGAAATACGTGGATAATTCCATAGGACATCGTACTCCTTCAGGAATATATACAAAAGAACCATCACTGAATACCGCTGCATTTAATGCAGCAAAATAATTATCTGTATAAGGTACTACTGTACCCAAATATTTTTTAATTAACTCCGGATGTTCCTGTACAGCTTCGCTAAAAGAACAAAAAATAATACCCAATTCAGCTAACTTCTCCTTGTATGTCGTTTTTACAGAAACACTATCAAGCACCGCATCTACAGCGACTCCCGCCAATATCTTTTGTTCATTAAGGGGAATACCCAACTTTTCAAAAGTCTTTAATAAATCTGGATCCACTTCGTCCAGACTCTGTAATTCTTTCTTAGGCTTAGGTGCTGCATAATAAATAATATCCTGATAATCTATCGGATCATAATGGACGTTATGCCAAGTTGGTTCCTTAAGAGTCTTCCAATGCCTGAATGCCTTAAGTCTATACTCTAGCATAAACTCAGGCTCATTCTTCTTTTTAGATATGTGCTTGACCACATCCTCATTTAACCCTTTGGGCAAAGCGTCCATCTCAAGATCACTCGTAAATCCGTATTTGTATTCGGTTTTAGTGTGATCTTCCAGAATTTGCATACTCTCACTCATGCTTCCTTTTTTTCTGAAATTGATATTGTATTCAATCTATACAAAAAAGTATAAATAATGTTTCAGGGGGCTTGATAAAAATTTTGAAAAAAACTACCGTTGAGATAAAATTTCCCTAATATCTCTAACTAAACTAGCGTTTTGAGGACGAAACATAAAAGAAATTCTTCTGTTCTTTTGTCTTCCATCTTCGTCCGAATTGGATTCCATCGGCAGAAAATCTGCTTGACCAGAAGCGGATAGTCTAGTCGCAGAAAAACCCTTTTCGCCTATGAAAAAGTCTGCCAATACTGCCGCTCTACCCATGCTGAAATCCCAATTGTTTTTAAATTTCCTGTTAGGACGTTCCGTATCAGTATGTACTTGAATTTCAACTTTAAATTTTAAAAAGGGTTCGATAATAAGGGCTAATGAGTCTAAAGTACCGTAGCCTTCTTCCGAAACCGCAAGTGAACCTTTTTCAAAAATTAATTCCTCTTGAAAAGTAAGAACCAATTCAAAGGGGTTGACAGAAAGAGTGACCCCTTCCATACTATCGATAGGAAATGGTATCTCAATACTGTCCTTAATTTCTTGGAAAAGATCCCCATATCCAGCTAAAAGGATTTCAACATTTTCCAGTTGATTTTCTTTCTTTTCAATATGGCTTTGCAGAGAAACTACCCTATTTCTTAATACCTTTTCTTGGTCGTTGGCATTATCAATCAGAGAAGCTATTTGATTTTCTAAAACTTCAATGTCTTCAGCCAGTTCTTCTCGTAACAAATTTAGAATATTGTTCTCCCCTGTTTTTTCAGCTAATTGTAGCCTTAGGGATTGCTCCAAAATACCAAGTGAGTCTAGCGTCTCTGAAACAGAAATACTAGTGGCATTTATTGAATTTTTTAATGCTTGAATTTGCTCTAAATGCTTCTTTTTACCAATACATGATACCAGAATCACCTGTAGTATTAGGAAATAAAAAATTTTATGAGCCATTTTGCTGAATCGTTATTTACCTCAACCTGAAATTAGATGCACCTAATAACCCTATATCTGTATATACCGATGCCCTATAATACCCAGGCTTAAGCTTATCTTCCAGCTCATAAGAAAAATTAATCCTCTGATTTAAAGCTAAGCTCACCTCTCTGGACTTGGCTACAAATAAATCTATTTCTTGTTGATTGATTACTATTTGAACTGGCTTGGCATTATCAACTTGAATAGGAGTAGATTTGTCATCTGTTAAAACCAAATATATTGGTCTAATTCCTTGATATTCTTCCGGCACATTGGTCAAATCAAAGCTAATATTCAATCGCTTCCCCCTTTTAGATCGAGCGGTAACCTTTTGATTTTTCTGTTCTAAAACCACTTCGAAAGCCGAAGCTTTAAAATTAGCTAGTGTCAATTTCTGGATTTCCCCCTCCATAGCTCTATTTAAATTAGCTAATGCTTCATTTTCCTTCCTTGCCTGACCCAAATCGTTTTCAAGCTCACCGGCTAACTGCTTCAACGCCTCATTCTCAGATTGCAAATCAGCAATAGATGCCTCTAATTCTTTTTTTGCATTTAACAAAATTTCTAACTCTGCCCTCAAACTATTAATTTCTCCAATATTAGCACGCCTTTCATTAACAAGTGCCCTCTGAGCTTTGGCTGCTTTTTCATTAACCTCCTCTACAGTGCCTTTCAAAACTTTGTTTTCTTCGCTTAAAGTAAAATATGCTTGCTCCAGACTATCCACCTCCTTCGATAATTGATCTCTTAGTGAAGTCAATCCAGCCGTTTTCTCAAATAATTCATCATTAAGAGCCTCCGCCTTCTTCCGGGCATTGCCTTCCAGAAAGCCCCATACTCCAGCAGCGACTAATAGGATCGTCAATGAAATGATTATAATATTTTTAGATTTTCCCGATTCCATTTTCAAATTTTTTCGCAAAACTAATTAATTATATCATAGCGTCCTTATTCCAGATTTATTGTAACAAAACCATTTTTCTAGTCTGACTAAACTTACCTGACTGAATGGAATAATAGTACATTCCTGGCCCTGACAATAATTTTTGATTTACCTCCAACTGATGCCAACCTCTATCATAATTTCCTTCCATCCTTCGAATGGTCTTTCCAGTTACATCAGTTATGGTTATCGTCACCTGGCTTGTTTCAGGAATACTAAACTTAATAGTGCTCGAAACTCTAAATGGATTAGGTGCGTTTTGGAATAGCTCAAATTCCTCAGGTAACGGCAATGCATTTTCAAAATCTAATGCCACCTGCAGTAAATCCCCCTCTTTATTATAAGCTTCTGGTTGCAAATATTCATCTAGTAGCTGAATCATATCACTCAGGTATCCAGATTTCTCTGCTGTAAATTCTAATCCAAATAAAGTTCCCTCTACTCCAAATCCATTCCAGGAAGTTAACACTATCCCCTCTTCTGCATATTTTAATCCAAAATGCTCCTTTTGCGCGATACCCTCCACTACATTGATTAACTTTCCTGCATTAAGTTTAAAAGCAAACTGGTAACCTTCTATATCTGGATCTTTTCCGCTAAATTTCACTTGATACGTTTTCCCAGCATTTACCCAAATATTGTCTGTCTTCAATTTAAACATTTGATTTCCTCTCGGTTTAATATCCAAACCCGCAGAGTAATTTACATCCCCTGTTTTTACAGCAACGAAATCCTGATTGACCATATCTGTGGTCACATTATTAATGTTGATAAATTCCTTGATTTGATCTCTATTGATAAGAATACTTTCAGGAGTGTCGAATTGGTTAATAAGTGGTATAAAATGCCAAGTTTTATTATTGCTTATAGAAGAAGTCACTCCTAAGATTAACTTCCTAAGTAAAATTACATCTAACGTGGTTATGGTTCCTGAGGCATTTACGTCGGCAGCTAAAACCTTATATGGAGAATCAAATTTCTGCACCCCTAAGATGTGCTTAGTTACATATATAATGTCTAAGGTCGAAATTCCATCTATTATGGAACCCTGTTTTTCAGGAACAATAGTGTAATCACCTCCAACCTTTAGGTCGTCTACCTCATAGACTCCCCTATCGTCTGTAACTACAGGTTCCATATCTTCTGTAGAACCCGCTCCACTAACTTTGATGGTAACCCCTTTAACCGCATGATTCTCCTCGGTGGTAATAAGGCCTGCCAAGCCATTTTCATTTATACACAACCCCTGATTATCCTGAAGAACAATAGTCGTAATGCAATAATCTCTATTCCCAGCCCCATCTGTTGCTACAATAGCCACGTCCAATGTGTCCGGTCCTAAGTTTTCAATATTGTCACAAGTTAAGGTTAAACTTGAATCTGTAGCATTGACCAATACCCCTCCCGTTGGTGCGGGTAGAAGTAAAATGTTATAGTTTTCTGTGTCCCCAGAACAATCAAAAATTGGCTTGGTAACCACAAAATCAACAGCCTCTACCGTAGCAATTCCATCTCCATTTTCATCGGGCATAAGCTCAACGGCAAATCCATCTATACATATTGGTGCAGGGCCCTTTTTATCTTCAACTGCAAATGGGACGTCTAAAAACTGCGTATTTCCACAACCATCCGATGCCACAATTCTAAACAAATGCTCGCCGACAGGGATTCCCTCCGACTGAATGGTGATTAATGCAGTATCGTATCCTACAGTGTACAAATCTGTTCCCTCGGCTGTAGAATAATCAAAATTTTCACCCCTATCAATTATACTTCCCAAATTGTCAGCATCTTGATCCAATAATACTTCAATGACCAAAAGCTGGCTTGAATCCATCGTACAAGCATCATCAATAGTAGCTAGAATAGTTACCGGAGCCGCACAACCATCCGTCAAGTCATTGCTAAAACTCTCGAAATTAGTATTCGAGGTTAAAAGGGTGATTTCAGGGGCATTATTATCAAATACCTTAATCACTTGAGTATATTCAAAATACCCTTTAGGATTGGAAATTTCCACACTCTTAGCATCATCTTCAGAAGCCCAAACTAATGGATTCCACCAACTTCTCACCGCTTGGTTATTATCAGGATGACCATCCAAAGTATCTTGAACCGAACTCATTAATGGCCGGTAAGTAGTCACCACATAGTTTTCATAATTTACATTACCCGAAACCATTACACTATAGGAGTCCCCTTTTTGACCGTCATTATTGACGTCTTGGCGCTGTAAGACAATAGGGGCTGAAACTCCATCATACTCACACCAATTGATCATTTTTATTTTTTTGAAAATTTTATAACACTCGTCCGCTGTGGCCGAAAAACGTTCGTCGATAGAGGAAATAACCACTAAATCACAAGCATTTTCATCATATTTAATTTGAGGACTGGCCTCTGCTGAACACACAATTGAAGTATCAGCAGGTAGGGTGATGGCATACTCGTGTTTCTCTTCAAAAACTATTGTCGCACGACAAGTATCTGATAAATACTTTAATCCTGAATCATTATATACTTCATAATATCGAGTTACATAGCCATAGCCACACTGAGCCATAACGACCTCAGTTCTGATATCCCTTACAGGAGTGACGCATAATCCAGATACAACAACCTCCTGCTCTAATTTAGTCTTGGCAAAAAACACATCCCATTCATCAGATGTTGGGGCCAAATCTCCACTGGGCACATCTTCACAGAAATACTCAACCGTTGGCAAATCTCTACATACTGGGATAGTTTTGTTCTCGACAAAAATATACGTCCAACAAATGGTTGAATCACCATACACACCTGGCTGAACTAAGGCCCTAGCCATCATTTCAACTTTAACACTATCTCCTGCATCGGAACAATTAAATTGAACTAAATCCGACCAAGGCGTTGGAATACCACTCTTTTCACGCCTAACTAATACCTCTACGGGGTAACAATTATCCTCACTTCCTTCATTTAATCGGGCTGCGGGAATATAAGCCTCTCCTCTTAAATCAAATGCTATAGTATCACCATTCTCTGGAGTTTCCCCATAATTAGTTAAGGAAATATTTCTCAAATTATCAATCACACAAGAAGGACTAATATTATCCGTGATAGTAAAGGTTCTATTCTCAATAGATTTATTTCCACATTGATCAATTGATGTCCATTCTACCCTATATTCCCCCTGCACTAGATTCTTTACCAATAGATTAGCATTGGTAACGGCTTGACCATCTTCATATACCGTTTCCAAAGGATAAAACGCCAATTCCTCTCCAGTATTGGTAAATAATTTGACACTCATTCTTACATCACCACATAAATCTGTAGCCAATCCCCTTGTTATACTAACACTTCCAGAACATTCATTGGGGCTAAAAGATGGAGTTGTTTGGAGACTAGTAGCCGTAATGATAGGTGCTGTAAAGTCTCCGATTTTAATGACCTGATGGTAAACTGTTGTTGTTCCGGGCCTGCACCAATCATAAATCGTCCACTCCCTCCTAAATGAGATATTATTGGAACAATTGGTGATTTCTGCTGCATCCTCATATGAGGCCGCTAAATTACAATAGGCTGAATTTTTTGTTAAATCCACAAAACCCGTCATAGTAGCCACAAAAGGATATCCAGTTGAAACAGGACTTGGATGTCCATTCGGTAATACCGCAATTTCACCCCCCAATTGATCGCACTCTAAATTAACGCTGTAGTGCGGCAGCCTTACATCATACAACGTAGGGTTTCTAAATATAAGCTGAACTCTAGCAGTATCGGGATCTGTTTTGTCCTTTAGGTCATTTACTATATAAGTTCTAGTCAAAATGCCACTTATATTTTTACCTTCGGTAAAACCATTAAAGCCACCTACTTCTAGTCCACATTCATTTAACCCTTCATACTGATCGTTTATGACCACCTCCCACTCATTACAGTTCTCGATAACCATTGGCATAAAACCGTAGTGGTACAACATCGTGTCCATTAATTCCTTAGAGATATTAAAGTGGTCTAAATCTATAAAAGAGGTGTCCCTTATACCCTGTTGACTGAGCAATGTAGCAGCTGTAGCATACCAGGCAGAATCTAGTTTAGCCTTTACAGAATCCGTTCCCAAATAGGTGCCCATTTCTGAAAGACTACCCCCCAAATATTGATTCTGATTCAATTTCACCTGTTGGTTTAAACGAACCGTTGCTAAGTCACCACATAAAAAATCAAAATAAGAATAACTGGTATCCACTCCTAATGAATCCGATGCGCTGAGATGATGAACCACTGATTGATTAACTCCTGAACTGTAATCGTTTAGTAATAAGTGAACCTGATATTTGCCATTTCCGCTATAAGACCCCCTATGAGACATTAACAGAGTGTATTCCTGTCCCACGCTAATTTTAACATCCATTCTAACAATAGGATTATCGTGCAATAACCAAGGGGCAAATACATCGCCTGAATCTGTCCCTGTGCCCGGCAAACTCCCAGTTGAGTTTAAGTTTAAAAACCCTAAGCCCGCTAAAGGATTGGGAATAAAAGTAGATTCTCCAAATGCCAAAAGATTATGACATGGATTGTCTGAGTCAAAACCCCCCTTTCCATAAACCGCCAAAACGGGATCAAAACCGGGCTCAGAACTGCCGGTATTAAGATAAGACGATGCGAATAAAGTCAAAACTCCATCACTAGAAGCAGTAAACCTTATAGTATCGTATTCTTTAGCCAAAGAATTAGGCCAAGTAAAACTAGAATCTGGGTGATTCGAGCTTTGCCAACACGACCATTGCTGAGGGTAAAATACCGCATCGGAAGATCCCGCATCCAAAGAGTCATCCCACGTAGCATATTCTACCATCTTATAAGTGCCATACTGCATAAAAACGGCACTATCCCTTGGATCATAAGATTCAAATGCCTGAATTTCACTTGCTGGCGTTTTCCACCCAACAAAAGCAGGATCTATTTTATCCTCAGATCTAAAAAAATTCCAACAAAATAAGTCCCATGTACCATCACCCTGCTCCACATATACCCCATACATCCAAGTACTATTCTCTCCAAAAAAAACTGCATCCTCATCCGAAACACTCAACAACTTTCCCGGAAGTTCACTTGAAGACACCACCACCTTACCATTTCCAACTAGGGAGGTAAATTGGCTTACATCTTCACCTATTAATACCATATCTAAAGTAAGCTCCCCTTTGCATTCCTCATTTAATGGAACAATAAAATTTTCCGCACATGCATAGGTGTTTGAAGCGACGGTTACGTTTGCCCTTGTAAAAAGAAATAAAAGGGCGATTGGGATCATGAAATTTCTCATAGTATCGGTTTTTATCGAAATAACCATTTATAGATGACTTTAAAATCAATTTAATTGTAGCATAAATTGCAGTGCAACAACAATGCCAAAAAAGTCGTCTTGCGGTTTTTAAAAACCAATTTTCAACTATGACTATACACATGAAAAAAAGAAAACAGATGGTTTCCTTTAAGATGGGTGTTCAGTCATTGAGATTATGATGAAACAAATATATGAAGTTTTTCTTATACAGAAAAAATATTTTTGAATCCGCTTAAATTTTATCGGGATTGCTGAAATTGTGGGGAATGATAAATAAAGCTTTTATTAAAGACATCCTTTTTTCTAACCTCTATATTGCTGTTATTAGCCTTATAGGTTTCTGGAGGTCATCTGAACTTTGGAAATTGCAGCTTTCATCTAATTCATTTTATGTAGTATTCTTCTCCACCTTCTTTATTTATAGCTTTAGTAGCCAATTATCCCCATCCAACAACAACACCGTCAAAGGTTATTGGAATTTAACTCATCCAAAATGGTCCAAATTTGGATCCATCTCATCTAGCCTAATATTACTGATTTTGTTTTTTAGCTCTCCTAAAATATTCCTTCCGCTAATACCTATTGGATTGCTCACTGTTTACTATTTATATAGTTCAACAGGTGGATTTTCCTTTCAAAAGGGCTATTTCAAAACTTCTATTCTTTCCCTCACTTGGTGGTATGTTCTCGATATTTATCCTTTGATTTTAAGTAATACTAACTTTCAACCCTACCAATTAGGATGGCTTTTATTGGATTGGGCATACATTCATTTAATTTGTTTTTATTTTGACCATAGAGATCATTCTATAGAAAATCAACCCTTTTTAATTTTTAATCAGCATCAATTTCCTTTTTTAGTGCCATTAATCTGTGGGGTTTGCTTTTTGATCGGGGCTTATTTCTTTATTGCAGGGCCAATTGTATTCCACTCATTTCTTATTTATAAATCATTTTTGTTTTTTTTCCTTTTGGCAACTTATCCCATTTCTATTTCCACTCATTCATATTATTGGTTCTATTTAATTTTAGATGGTTGTCTTGCCTTGGACGCTTTTTATTTTTGGTATTTTTGTAAGTAAATTGGTTTACTATGGAAAGCATAATTAATTATTTTGAAACCATCCCTTCTTTACATAGATCGTTGATTCTTGCAGGCGGAATTTCATTTTTCTGGATGTTGGAATTAGGGTTGCCCCTGTTTAATTTTAAGTACCATAAATGGAAACATGCACTAATCAACTTCTTTTTTACGCTAACCACCATATTAATTAATTTTGTACTTGCCTTCTTGCTCATAGATATTAGTGATTGGACTCAAGCTCAAAATTGGGGCGTTTTATCTTTTTTCACAGAAAAAAATACCTGGATTTATGCCCTAGTTGGATTAATGGGTTTGGATTTAATTGGAGCATATTTCGTTCACTGGGTTGAACATAAAGTTCCATTTATGTGGAAGTTTCACCTCATTCACCATTCTGATATACATGTAGATACGACCACCGCTAATAGACATCATCCAGGCGAAAGTATTTTTAGATTTCTTTTCACCATGCTAGCTGTATTTATCATGGGGGCACCTGTATGGCTCATCATGCTCTACCAAGGGCTATCAGTCGTCCTCTCCCAATTCAATCACGCAAATATTAAATTACCTCAAATGGCTAATAAATTGTTGAGTGCTATTATTGTCACTCCTAATATGCACCACATCCACCATCATTATAAATTACCTCAAACCGATACAAACTATGGCAATATCTTCTCTATATGGGATCGAATATTTGGCACTTTCACCGTAATGCCACAAGAAAAAATTAAATATGGCATCGATACCCATCAAGAAAATAGTGCACATAGTAATGTACATAGAATGCTAAAAATCCCTTTTGAAAAAAAGAGAAGACCTGGCATCTAGTTATTTGCTAATTGGCTCACTCAATATACCTAATACCATTTTAACCCCCTCTTGATAATTACCTAGCCGAAGGTTTTCATTAGGACTGTGTTGATTGTTATCCATATTAACCGTTGGAATACCCACTGCTGGCACCTTCAAAGCATTAACAAATGGGGAAATTGGAATAGACCCTCCCATTAATCTAATCAATATTGGGTCTTTTCCAAACGTTTTTTGAACCGCACGCCTCAGCCAATTGCCCGCTGGAGAATTGATTTCCGTTCGAAATGATTGATAGGATATTTCTGAAGTAATGGTTACCAACTCATTGTATTTCATCCTTTCTTCTTCAGTGGGTTCTTTACTAATGACCCGATATCCCAATTCCTCTATATGATTAATAATGAGTTGTATCAATCGCTCCGGATCGGACTCTTTTACCAATCGAATATCTATTTCCGCTCGCGCTTGATCGGGAATAATAGTTCTTACCGATTCATTAATCCATCCAGATTGCATCCCTCTTACATTAAGCGAGGGGAATTGTAATGCCTCCTGATAATTATCTCCCACCTTTTCTGAAACTGCAATTTGAAGATCCTCCAACATCTTTTCTTCGTCTTGTGGAATGGCCGCCAATATATCCTTTGTTGCTTTATCTAATTCAATTCCATCATAAAAGCCCTCAACCAAGACCTTTCCTTCTTTGTCTTTTAGCGAACTTAAAATATTAGCTAACTTAAAAACTGGGTTAGGAATATAGTTGCCATAATGGCCACTGTGCTGAGGCTTGATTGCTCCATAAGTAGTCATTTGCATAGTGGCAATTCCCCTTGCCCCAAAATATAACGTAGGTTTATTACTGGGGTGCATTGGGCCGTCAAAAATTAATAAGATGTCCGAAGCTAAAAGTGATCTATTTTGCTCAACCGCCTCCGGCAGATTAGGAGACCCCATTTCTTCTTCGAAATCACAAATCACTTTGAGGTTATAGGGAATTGAAGTATTTTTTGATTGCATTATGTCAATTGCAGTCAAAAACATCATTACTGGTCCTTTTGCATCACTAGCCGCTCTAGCAAATATTCTCCAATCCTCTTCGTATTGCTCTATTGATTCCCAAGGGATTATTTCCCAGTTGCCATTAGAATGCTCCTTTTTCAGAACTGGAACAAATGGATCGGGTTGGAACCACTTACTGGGGTCAACTGGTTGACCATCCATTTGCAAGTAAACCAAAACAGTAGGAAGGTCCTCTTTAAACGGTAAAGATGCCATTAATAATGGTGCTCCTTTTGTTTCAATTCTTCTGCTAACAAACCCCCGCCTTTTAAACGCCCTTTCAGCCCATTGAATATTTTTTTCAATATCTGTTGGAAAATTAGCATCATTAGGAATACTAAGGACTTCTTGGAGTTCTTTAAAACTAGCTGTTGTAAATGAATCGATTTGAGGAAACCGTTCCACTAGGTTTTGACCCATTACAAATGGGTTGAAAAAGCCCAATAAAACGAATAAAAGCATCCAACTTTTTACCGAAGGTGAATTATAGATCAATTGGTTTGTAGAAATCATGCCCTATTAATTTTAACTTTTCATTATTATTTTTTGAAATAAACCTTAATTTAACAAATCAACCTAAAAATTAATAAAAATGAAAAATCGCAGGGCTTTTTTAAAATCTGCTTCCATAGGCCTATCCGCTTTAACCTTAAGACCCCAAACTATATTCGCTAGTGCTAAAAATTACAAGAGAATTATTGGTGCAAATGAAAGAATAAATGTAGGGTTGGTTGGTTTAGGCAGACGATATGGAGGGTTTATTCCTGCAATAGCTAAAAGTTCCAATAACATCCACCTTCAATATTTGTGCGATGTTATGAAAAAACAACGAGAGAATGCAGCAAAAAATGTAGAAAAACAAGTAGGCTATTTGCCTCAATTAGAAAATGATATTCGTAAAATATTAGAAGATCCAACACTTGATGCCATTTTCAACGCCACTCCTGATCATTGGCATACTCCTGGCTCTATTATGGCACTAAACTCAGGCAAACATGTTTATGTAGAAAAACCCTGTAGTCACAATATGGAAGAAAATAATTGGTTGGTAGAGGCCCAAAAAAAGAAAGGTTTGGTGGTTCAAATGGGTAACCAGCAAAGATCTTCCCTCCATACCCAAGAAATTATCAAGGCCATTCATACAGGTATAATTGGAAACCCCTTTAAAGCAGTTGCCTTTTATAGTAATTCAAGAGGAGAGGTTCCTTTGCAAAC
>JBEAPR010000082.1:0-12896 GCA_041164265.1 Bacteroidota bacterium
GATGTGGAGGCTTCAAGGGATAGAATTTGTGAAGGAGAATCTGTGGAATTAAAAGCTAACATAACCGGTGGCTCAAGCCAAGACAATTTCGTTTGGGTCAATGATAGGGGGTTAACTTTTGAAGGTCAAAACATTACGGTATTTCCACCACAGACGACTACTTACACCTTAAACTACACCTCAGGTGGTGATTGTCAACAGATTCAAAGGTCCGTTACCATTACTGTTGATCCTGGTGTTGACGTAACCATTAAAACAGATGCACCAGCTACTATTTTGCCTCAAGGTTCAGTGGTCAATTTAGAAGCTATGGTGGTATCTAATGCGCTAGGCAATATTCAAATTAATTGGACAGGTAATGGGGTAAATCTCGGTAGTGGTGAAGCGATTTCCGCCACTTTAATCGAGAATCCAGCTTCTTTTGAAGTGACAGCAGCTACTCCCGCTGGTTGTACTGATGCCGATACCATAGTTTTTGAAATTATACAGCCAAGTATCGAAATTCCAAATGCTTTTACTCCCAATGGTGATGGGAATAATGATTATTTCAACGTACTGTATTCCGGACAAATTGATGAAATATTAGAATTTCAAATTAGAAACAGATGGGGTAAGTTGGTGTACAATAATGAAAATCAATTAGAGGGTTGGGATGGAAATCTAAACGGCAAGCCTCAACCAACTGAAGTGTATGTTTACCTCTTGAAAATCAAGCTTCTAGATGGAGAATTGGTCCAACGCCAAGGAGATGTCACTTTGATTCGATAAAAAACATCACTCCTGGGATTCATTTTCACGATAGACTTCTTCCAAGGAGGTTTGAATAGTTCGAAGCTTTTCTCTGCAAAATTGAATCAATTTCTGTGCTCTTGCTGCTTTTTCAGCTAATTCGTCCACATTAATTTGCTCACTCTCCATAGCTTGGGCAATCTCTTGAATTTCTTCGTATGCCTTTTCGTAAGTCAGTTCCTTATCCATTTTTTTGTTTTTCTTGAACAGTTGTTTTCACTATTCCATCTATCAATTCTATATTGATGGATTGATGCAGGTTAATTTTTTCAAAATCTAAAATGCTTCCTTCCTCGTTGCGAATTAAAGCATACCCTCTTTTTAAAATATTTTGAGGGTGAGCTGCTGCTATTTGCTTCTCAAAAATGGTCAAGTCTTTGTCACTGTTTTTAAGCGTTAACCAAGCATTTCTTTGGATATTATCAGCTGCCAAATTTATTTGATTGACTTTACTGGTTAGTAGGGATTGACTCGCCCATTTAAGTTGTATGGTCAGCCGATTGGTCAGATCAGTTTTTTCTCGAATCCAAGCCTCAGCTTGAGTTTGAATCTGCTGACCCCATTGCAGTATCTTTTCTTCAAACTGTAAATTGTGGTATAGAATGAAATCCGCAACCGCAGTGGGTGTTTTGAGCGCAGTATGCGCTACTAAGTCAGCAATAGATTGATCTCTTTCATGGCCGATACCCACTATGATAGGTTGAGTAAAATCAGCAATGGCCACACATAGGTCTTTGTCATCAAATGCTGCCAAATCTAACTTGCTTCCGCCCCCTCGAATGATCACCACGGCATCATAAGGATTGGCTTTATTTTGAATACTATTAAGTGCTGTGATTATTTCCTGCGTTACTTGAGTCCCTTGAACCGCTACAGGAAAAAGGTCCCATTGAATTTGGTAGCCATATTCATTTTGCAATAAATGCGCTTTAAAATCTCCATATCCCGCAGCAGTAGCACTGGATAATACTGCAATATGTTGGATAACGGGAGGTAAACTGTATTGACCGTTTTTGTGGAGTTTACCATGGGTCTGCAGATAATTAATAGTTTCTTGACGCTCCATTTCTAACTTACCCATGGTAAAGGCAGGATCTATATGGTCTATTTGCAAGGAGATGCCATACAATTCATGGAAAGTTACTTTAGTGCTGAAAAGGATTTCTGTTCCTTCCTGTAGAATATCTTTGAAAAGGGGCCCCAATTTTTGCTCCAATTGAGATGCGGTACTTTTCCAAATATTTCCACGAGCTTTTGCAATTACCGCTTGGGTATCTAGGCTTTTTTCTACTAATTCCAGATAGATATGGCCTCTAGAATTGGAAACTTGTGCAATTTCAGCGGTTACCCAAACGGCGTTATTGAAGTTTAACGCTAAAGCTCTTTTTATAAAAGTGTTGAGTTGAAAAAGTGAAATTCTTTCCATAATTTCCCAATTTACTATAATTATGAAAAAAATTCCACAGGCGTTATTGGTAGGTTCTTCTAAGGGGTTGCATGTAATGGATTGGAAGGATGAGCAATGGCAAATCCGTCAAACCTACTTTGAAGGTGCCCCAGTCAATTATATTTTCGTAGATGAACGGAATGGAAATTGGTGGGTTACCCTTAACCATTCACACTGGGGAATTAAACTGCATCGTTCCATTAACAGGGGACAATCATGGGAGGAAATTCCCCCGCCTCAATATCCAAAAAACACACAACTTCGAAACGGCAACAAAGCAAGTCTTCGTAAAATTTGGAGTATGGCTCATGGAGGTTTCGATCAACCTGATATTTTATACTTAGGGACCGAGCCCGGAGGATTATTTCAATCAGTTGATGGGGGGCGCACTTTTTCATTGGTCGAAGGCCTTTGGAACCATCCTTCCAGAATGGATTATTGGTTTGGAGCGGGTAGAGATTTTCCCTTTATCCATTCGATTATTGTAGATCCAAGCAATGATCAGCATATTTATGTGGCAGTTAGTTGTGCAGGCGTATTTGAAAGCCAAGATGGAGGAATGACTTGGCAAATTAGAAATCGAGGTTTGAAGGCAGCATATTTGCCCAATCCCACTGCGGAGTTAGGTCATGATCCACATCTTGTATTACAATCTCCTGCCAATCACCAAGTGTTGTGGCAACAAAATCACTGTGGTATTTTCATCAGTCGAGATGGGGGCAAGTATTGGGAGGAAGTCAGCGGAAAAGAGGGATTCCCTAGTTATGGGTTTGCCTTAGCAATAGATGAAGAAAACCCTCAAAAGGCTTGGGTTATTCCTGCTGAAAGCGATGAAAAACGAATTGCTGTTGACCAGGCGCTTTGTGTATGTCAAACAGAGGATGGTGGCCAAACTTGGAAGGCGCTTAGAAGTGGATTACCCCAAAGCCATTGTTTTGATATTGTATTCCGACATGCGTTTGCTAAAAAGGGAAGATACCTGGCCTTTGGCACTACCACTGGTAATGTATTTTGGTCGGGTGACGAAGGAGCCAATTGGCAATGCTTGACGAATTACCTGCCTAGAATTGATTGCTTGGTATTTGATTAACTGCCTGGTCGAATTAATCCTTCCTGAGCTACTGATGCTACCAAATCTCCTCGTAGGTTATAGATATTCCCCCTGGTGAAACCTCTCGCACCTGATGCGCTAGGACTATCAATGGAGTACAACAACCACTCATCGGCTTGAAAAGGGCGGTGAAACCACATGGCATGGTCGAGACTGGCCATCTGCATATCACTAGCATAAGCCCTTTTGCCATGTGGCAACAAAGCAGTAGTCAGCAGATTATAGTCTGACGCATAAGCTAAGACAGCTTGTTGGATCCTTTGGTCATTAGGGACATCCCCTATAGAACGCATCCAAACATTCCTGATGGGCCGCTGTCCCTCGGCAGTTGGATCAAACAACTCAACAGGTTTGAAGGTAAACGGATGGTCGACCGAGAGAAATTTTTTAATGCCTTGCGGCAAAAAATCACTAAACTTTTCCACAATCTCTTTCCAAGAAATAAGATCATCTGGTTGAGCTACGCTGTCCATAGGTATTTGATGAGAAAATCCATGCTCATCTAAGTGAAAAGAAGCCGACATGAAAAAAATAGCTTTTCCTCTTTGAATGGCTTTTACCCGACGGGTACTAAAGCTACCTCCATCCCTAATAGTTTCTACCTCAAAAACAATAGGTCTTTCTATATCTCCTGGTAAAACAAAATAACAATGCAAAGAATGAACGGTCCTAGAGAGGTCTACCGTCTCATAAGCCGCTTGTAAAGCCTGAGCCAAAACCTGCCCACCAAAAACGCGCTTGCTTCCCAAACTATGACTTTGACCTCGGAAAAGATTTTCTTCGATTTTCTCCAAAGTCAGCAAATCAATCAATTCATTAACACTTTTCATCAGTTTTCTTTTTAATGGTCGCCATAAGTAAGCTCTCCAGCTTTTACCATAATGGGAAGCTTGTTTTCCGGAGTAGGCAACAAACAAGTTGCAAATTCCGTAAACACACAAGGTGGATTGTAAGCTTTATTGAAATCCAAATCGACTGTATTGGTTCCCTGTTTAGGCCGGTCTATATACATATATCTTCCACCACCATAAGTTTCTACCGAATTGGTTTGGTCTCCAAAAATGACAAAGAAAGGCTCACTACCATCATCTATCGCATCCAATCGGTAGGTGTTTCCTTCCCACTCAAAAGCTAATTTGCCTAAAATGGTCACTTTTTCTTCCATTCCAAAAACGTTTATTAGCGTGGAAACTTCCGGTTCATCATAGGGTTCGAAAACAGCCTTTAGCGCCCATTCAGGGTCAATAGGAAAGTATTCCATTCCTTGAAAATTAACTAAAGGAGGATTCAGGCTGTCTTTCATTCTTATGCCTAAGGATTCCCCTCTTTCAATAATGTAAAAATTAGCCGTCTGATAATTTAATACAGTCGGCTCACCAGTTTGATCCGATGCCAATAATCCCGAATCTTCTGCTCCTGAAATGGCAATTCCCTCATTCAATTGGATGGAAACCGTTTGGCCCTCTAAGGTGAATGTTCCACAATATTCAGGGAATTTTTCAGGAAATACCAATTGATTATCCTCCGCACTACCAAAGGTATTCTCCCCTTCTTGCAACCAAAATAATCCACTGAGAGAAATCCATCCAGCAGGGTCTCTTAGTGCTGAATCTCTTTTTGCTTTCCATTCTGCTACAGATTGATGATAGTCTTGTTTGTTCATATCGTTACAGCCTAATATTATTGAAATCACTACCGCAAATAATGGTAAATATTTCATGATGGTTTTAATTTACGTCAAACTTAAAATTAAATATCTTGTAATACAGATTCTTTAAGGGTTTTTTCCAGTAACCCCAGAAGTAAATCTGCATTGGTTTTCGTGAAACAAATAGGAGGTTTGATTTTTATTACATTTTCAAATGGTCCATCAGTACTCATTAAAACGCCTTGTTCTCTCATCCTGTTGACCAAATAGCTGGCTTTTGCTGTTGCAGGGTGGTTCCCATTATAAGTTTGCAACATTTCAAATCCTAAAAACAATCCTGCTCCTCTTACATCAGCTAGGAGCGGAAATTTATCGGCTAATTGCCAGAGTCCATTCTTTAAATAGTTGCCCACTTCATGGGCTTGTTCTTTCAACCCTTCCTTTTGTACAGTTTGCAACACTGCTAACCCGATTGCTGTAGAAACAGGGTTACCACCAAAGGTGGAAAAGAACTCCATGCCGTTAGCAAACGCATCTGCAATTTTTCTAGTAGTAACTACAGCACCTATTGGATGTCCATTCCCTATGGGTTTGCCTAAAGTCACGATATCTGGTACCACTCCAAATAGTTGAAAGGCCCAATCGTGATTACCTACTCTTCCCATACCAGTCTGAACTTCATCGGCTATACATAGGCCACCAAATTGTCGTATAGAGGCATAGGTTTTTTTAAAAAAATCAGGAGGAGGCACTACCTGGCCACCACAACTCAAAATCGATTCGTGGATAAATCCAGCAGGACTTTTCCCCTTTTCCCGAAGGGATGCTAATACTTCCTGTATTTCTTGAACGTATCGTGATGTTCCTCCATCTGCATCTGCAGCATATTTTCCTCTGAAAGGATCGGGCATGCTGATCTTATGTGTAGTGGGAGGGGCCCCTTGTCCTCCTTTACCATCAAATTTGTAAGAACTGACTCCAATGCAGGCATTGGTATTCCCATGATAACCCGTTTCTAATACCACAAAATCCTCTTGTTTGGTTACCGTTTTGGCCATCCTAAGTGCGAGTTCATTTGCTTCACTTCCTGAGTTGACAAAGAAGCAAACTTCTAAAGGGTTTGGGAATAATTGTGCCAGCTCTTCAGCGTATTCCAAAATGGTGGAATGCAGGTATCTGGTATTGGTGTTGATCAAATTCATCTGACGAATTCCAGCTTCCACAACAGCGGGGTGCTGATGTCCTACATGGGGGACATTATTGACCGTATCCAAGTATCTCCTTCCAGAACGATCTATCAAATACTGCATTTGACCTCTTACCATCTCTAAAGGTTTCCTGTAGGAAAGGCTGAGGTTTTTGCCGAGGTATTTCGCTCTTTTCCTTAATAGAATTTCTGAATGGTCATCATGGTTGGACGGGAGATCAAATGAGGTGAGTAATCTAGGATTGGGACAAATAGAGGCCCATATAGGAGTGTCTGAAGGGTATCCTACGCCTGGAAAATCAACCTGATTACCAACTAAATCCAGTATGATTTGAAAATGCGCATGAGGGGGCCAATTGCCATTCTCTGGTTGAGGGCCAATTTTTGCGAAGGCTTGGCCAGCAGAAATGGTTTGACCTACAGAAAGAGGCGGCAAACTATCAGCGGAAAGGTGGCCGTATAAGGTGTAGAATTCCAGATCTGGGGTAGGTTGATGATGCAAGATAATAGTAGGGCCATAATTTCGATCTCCTTTATTGTCGTGAAGGCTGTACACTTTGCCCTCTAAAGGAGCAAAAATTGGGGTGTGAGGAACTGCCCATAAGTCTAGTCCCAAATGGACCGTTCGCCATTCAGGTCCTTCGTCTCCATGATAGGTGTAAGCATCGGTGGTATATAGGGGTCTGGTCTCTAAATAACCTCCAATTAGAAGTTGGGTGTTTTTTTCTTGGAAAATAGCTTGGATGCGTTGATCAAATGCTTTGTCATCCAAATAATTATTGAAATGACCTAAGGTGGCACTTCCTACGCTTAAGTCCACTTCTTTTGCTTTAAGGTTCTGGAGAATAGGCTTAAATGTAGGCATTTGGGCCATCCAATGATCGAAAATGGCTTTTTGAGGACAGGGTTCCAGTCCACAGGCATGACGAAAAGTATAATGGGCGAAGGAAGGATCTATATCGCGCAAATGAAGGAGTGCATTGGTGGCATCCTTTTGGCTGATTTGGAGGTATTCATTAGAGGGATTTTCCTGTATATTTTTCCATCCAACATAAATGGTGGTACAAATTCGTGCGGCAATTAAAGGGAAAAGTACTGCTAGTTCATTTGGCTCTAGGGGGAATCGTTCATGATACCCCCTGACCAGAGCAGCTGCTGCTCTAAGTGGGTTTTTTTTGCCAAAAATGAGATAGGCACAGGCAATGGCGAGGTCATTAATGGTGTGGGAATACACAGCATCCCCCAAATCGATTATGCCAGAAAGGGTAAGCTTCCCTTCGCGTATATGGGCCAGTAGGTTATAATCATTAGCATCGTTGTAAATGACAGATTGACGAAGAGTGGGCAATTGAGGAGCTACTTTATCCTGATACATCGTTCTAAACCAATCTATGGCTGAGCCGAGAGGAGCGTCAAAAGAGGTAGAGTTGGGGAAGGGAATTTTAGAAAATTGAGCGAGATCCCAAATGTAATCTCGATGTGCTTTAGGATGATCAAACGATTGAAATCCAGTAGTAATGGTACCCAATTCTTGACCAATGGAGTATAAAAATTCAGCGGTATGAGGAGCTATTTTAGCCACTACTGTCCCTGAAACCCAGGTGTAAAGTTTGACTATTCGGTTGCCTAATTCAGTATAGTGAGCACCTAGCTGATTGGGAATTAATCGATGGGTGGCTACTTGTAAAGGCAGGCTATTGAGTCGATGGAGTAATCGATCTTGAAACTCATTCCACTCTGGATCTGGATTGGGCGCAGATACTTTTAGCAAATAGGATTTTTGTTGGGTGTCTGTAAATTGGAAATTCAAATCTACCTCTCCCGGAAGGGGGGTGATTTGCCCATGAAGTTGGTAAGAGGATTGCAGTAAGGATAATAAATCATCTGATTTCATAGTCGGTCTTTCATTCTGCTGGTAAATTACCAAAAAATAAAAAACGGTTAAACCTTTCGATTTAACCGTTTCTAAAAATTAATAGGATGCTACCTATTCTGTCACCTCAGTTGGTGTAGGTGTAGGTTTTCTAAAAGCTACGACTCCGTCAAAAATATCCAGAATAATTTTGGAGTTGGGTTGAATTTTACCCATTAAAATTTCTCGGGAGAGGGCTTTCAATACCTTTTTATTGATCAACCTTTTGAGTGGTCTTGCACCGAATTCTGGATGGTATCCTTCTTCTGCCAACCAATCCATTGCCTCAGGAGAAACCTCTATTTCTATATTTTGCTTAGCCAGTTTAGCTTTGACATCTGCCAATTGAATAGTGACAATTTTTCTGATGTCTTTTTTAGATAAAGGATTGAACATGATCGTTTCGTCAATTCTGTTTAAAAACTCAGGTCTAACCGAGTTTTTCAAAATTTCGAAAACAGCATTTTTGGTTTGTTCGACAATTTCATCTTTATTCTCATCTGTAATCCCTTGGAAATTTTGTCTGATTAAATCAGCACCCATATTGGAAGTCATGATGATGATAGTGTTTTTGAAATTGGCAACTCGACCTTTATTATCAGTTAATCTTCCATCGTCTAAGACTTGTAGAAGCACATTAAATACATCTGGGTGTGCCTTTTCAATTTCATCCAAGAGGACCACGGAGTAGGGTTTGCGTCTAACCGCTTCGGTTAATTGTCCCCCTTCGTCGTATCCCACATAGCCTGGAGGCGCACCCACCAATCTGGCTGCGGTGTGTTTTTCCTGATATTCACTCATATCAATTCTCGTCATTAGGCTTTCATCTCCGAATAGATATTCTGCAAGAGCTTTGGCCAATTCTGTCTTACCTACTCCTGTTGTTCCGAGGAAAAGGAAAGAACCTACTGGCCGATTTTCATTAGAAAGACCAGTTCTGCTGAGTCTAATAGCATCAGCTACAGCTTCAACTGCTTCTTCTTGACCGATAATTCTATGATGAAGGTCATCTTCAAGGTGAAGCAATTTTTCTCTTTCGCTCTGCAGCATTTTAGTGACAGGTACACCAGTCCATTTGCTGACAATTTCTGCAATATCTTCAGCTAATACCTCTTCCTTTAGAAGTTGCTTTTCGCTTTCTTGGAGGACTTTCAATTGATTAGAATATTTTTCCAGTTGCGCCTGAACTTCAGGAATTTTCCCATATCTGATTTCAGCTGCTTTTGTAAAATCTCCTTCTCTTTCAGCTTTAGAGCTTTGTAGGTTCAAATGTTCAATTTCTTCTTTGGCTTTCTGGACGTTCAAGACAATGTCCCTTTCACTTTCCCATCTGGCACGTAGTGCATTTCGCTGTTGTTCCAGATTGGCCAATTCTTCTGAAATTTTGGCTGCTTTGTCCTTATCTTTTTCTCGAATCATTGCTTCCTTCTCAATTTCAAGATGTCTGATCTTGCGTTCCATTTCATCCAATTCCTCGGGCATAGAATTCATTTCTAACCGCAGCTTAGCTGCTGCTTCATCGATCAAGTCAATAGCCTTGTCCGGTAGAAACCTATCGGTAATATATCGTGATGAAAGTTGAACTGCTGCTACGATGGCTTCATCCTTGATATTGATTTTATGGTGCGTTTCGTACCTTTCCTTAAGACCTCTAAGTATGGATATGGCGTCTTCTTCACCGGGTTCTTCTACCATGACCTTTTGGAACCTACGCTCTAAGGCTTTGTCTTTTTCGAAATATTTCTGATATTCCGAGAGGGTAGTTGCGCCAATAGTTCTAAGATCTCCTCTTGCTAGTGCTGGTTTGAGAATATTAGCTGCATCCATAGCTCCTTGGGTCTTTCCGGCTCCAATTAAAGTATGGATTTCATCAATAAACAATAAGATTTGGCCATCAGCTTGAGTGACCTCATTGATAACTGATTTGAGTCTTTCTTCAAATTCGCCTTGGTATTTGGCACCAGCAATTAAGGCACCCATATCGAGTGCAAAAATTTCTTTTTCTCGTAAGTCTTCTGGCACATCACCACTAATGATCCTGTGTGCGAGGCCTTCTACAATAGCTGTTTTTCCTACACCAGGTTCCCCAATAAGGATAGGATTGTTTTTACTTCTTCTCGCTAGAATATGCAGTACCCTTCTGATTTCTTCGTCTCTTCCAATAACGGGATCTAATTTTCCATTTTTGGCCTTATCGTTCAGGTTGATGGCGTATTTGTTTAAGGCATTGTAGGTATTTTCAGCACTTTGTGAAGTCACTTTATTTCCTTTTCTTAAATCTTCAATCGCTGCTTTAAAGGATTTGGAAGTTAGTCCAGCATCTTTAAGTAGCGTTGCTACATCGGAAGGCACTTCAATAAGAGCTAAAAGTAAGTGTTCAATAGTAACAAATTCATCACCCATGGATTTGAGATAACCATTGGCTTTATTAAATACCTCTGAAAGAGATCTGGATAAAAACGGCTGCCCACCGCTTACCACAGGGTATCCATCGACCATTTTGTTGACCACTTGATGGATAGCATCCGGAGAGGCACCACACTTTTTGATTAAAAAAGCAGTAACCGTATCGTCTGTCTGCAAAATCCCTTGAAGCAAATGTCCCGGTTCTAAGGATTGATGTCCTTTTTCCACTGCTATTTGCTGCATCGCTTGGACGCTCTCCTGAGCCTTTACAGTAAATTGGTTAAAATTCATGATTTCATCGATTTAGTTAAATCGTATTAATCAATCTCTGTTCCAAATGAATATTTAATGTCAAAGTGGCCGATATGAATAATTAATAGCGACAGTTTGTCGTATTTTTTTAAAAATAATATGACTTTTTGTCTATTGGAAACTTTAATTCCATTCCTTATGTTAAATTAATGTAAATTTACGGTAAACTAAAAGTTAAGCAGAATGAAAAATGTAATATATTCAGAAGAGCAAAAGGGCAGAAACATGGGGCTTTTTTTCCTTTTAGGTGTTATTTTGATTTTAGCCATCAGTAGAATGGTTAATGATTTGGTAACCAGTAAGGAGTTAACAGAATCATTCCCACTATGGGCTTATGGCTTGGTTATTACCTCTTTAGTGGCAGGTATTATTTATTTCTGGAAGGTTAAACTAACCATTAAAGTAGGAGAGAAATCTATCAAGGCCAAATATTTTCCAAATTCCTTAGGTAAACGAAAAATTAAATTGGAAGAGATTGATCATTTTAAGGTGATGGATCAGCAAGTTTTATCGAAAGTGAATGGTTGGAGGATACGATTTACAGGTGATGAAGAGACCTTTGCATTAAAAAGCAAATCTGGAATTTGGTTAGATTTAAAAGATGGTCAAAAAGTTTTTATTGGAACTAGAAGGCCTGAAATTATTAGACAAGCGCTCGATCGAGCTGGGGTTGTTTGTGGATAAAACACAATAGATACCAATTTTTATTTTTGAATTTTCGAATTTGAATCTTATCTTATACAATCTTTAGTTGACCATGAGGTGTTATACTGAAGTGAGCAGGTGTTGAGGAGATTGTTTTTATCATCAAACTAACAAAAGTTTAATTAATGAAGATTCATGAAATTAAGTTTGAGAAATCAAACAAAGCTGAATTTATTAAGGAATTGAGGAGTCGGGTAAATGAATATTTTTCCAAAAGGGGGATTTCTAGATTTGGTAATTGGAGCATGGTTACCAAGTCAGCGGTAATGATTGCGTTGTATTATATTCCTTATGGATTAATGGTAGGGGGTGTTTTTGAAAGTACTTGGGCAGTTTTTGCCTGTTGGATGTTTATGGCTGCGGGCATGTCTGGTATTGGGTTGTCTATCATGCACGATGCCAATCACGGGGCTTACTCCAAGCATAAGTGGATCAATACTGCGATGAGTTATTTATTGAATTTGATGGGGGGGAACGCCATCAATTGGAGGATTCAGCACAATGTATTGCATCATTCTTTCACTAATGTTCATGGAATGGATGAGGATATAGAGGCAGGTAAGATTTTGAGGTTTTCTCCTCAACAAGATTGGCACTGGTTTCACAAATTTCAGCATTGGTATGCCTGGTTTTTGTATGGTCTTTCTGTTCACCTTTGGGTAACAGTCAAGGACATTAGGCAATTAAAGAAATATAAAAAAGAGGATTTGTTTAAAACCCAGGGACTTTCTTTCAGAACTGCTCTTTGGGATGTCATATTCTCTAAATTGGTATACTACAGTTATATGGTAGTTATACCCATTGTGTTTGTTGATATTCCTTGGTACATGACCATTTTGTTCTTTTTCATCATGCTTTTTGCGGTTGGTATATTTCTTACTTTGATTTTTCAATCCGCGCATGTCATGGAGACGTCAGAATTTCCAGAACCTGATGCAGATGGTAAAATGGAAAATAGTTGGGCGATCCATCAATTATTGACGACTACCAATTTTGCACCTAAGAGTAGGTTATTTTCTTGGTTTATCGGAGGATTAAATTACCAAATTGAACATCATTTATTTCCCAATATTTGTCATGTTCACTACAAAAAGCTTTCCGCAATAGTCAAGAAAACTGCTGAAGAATTCAATTTGCCATATCACGTTCAACCTACGTTCTTTGATGCTATCAAGATTCATTGGGCAATGTTAAGGGGATTAGGTATGGCTAAGGTGAAGGCATAATAATTTTTAGATACAGTTGTAAAATTAATCTGGGTTGATTAGTTTTGCGCCCTGTTCGGGATGTAGCTCAGCCCGGTTAGAGTGCACGTCTGGGGGGCGTGAGGCCGGAGGTTCGAATCCTCTCATCCCGACT
>JBEAPR010000083.1:0-3639 GCA_041164265.1 Bacteroidota bacterium
TGAAATCCTTTCATTTCTCCCTCCTGAAATCCTTTCACTTCTCCTTTGCGAAATGCATCGATCACCTCTTCTTCCTTTTCAGAAATTCCCTCTTCTCGAGCTTCAGCAATTCCCTTTTCTCGACCTTTGGCAAAAGCCTCCTCCGCTGCTTGTTCCACTGCTTGTTCCACTGCTTCTTCCGCTGCTTGTTCCGCCAAGATTTCTATCGCTTCTTGAATGTACTTATTATTCATTAACTCCTGCTGCCACTCTTCCAACTTCTCCCCCGGCAATGTTTTGATCCTTGACATCTCCATCATTTTTTCAAAAATCGTACCCCGAAATATATCGGGAATAACCTTCAAATTAGTAATATTCTTAAACAAAAACAACCAACAGTCAAACTTCGTCTCCAACTCCTCTAATGCTTTATCAAATCGGCCAAATTCTACCGTAATCAACTCCCCTTCCCTAAAAACTCTATGTATATCAATTACCGAATCCCCTTGAAAAGTTCCCCAACTCTTTGAAAATTTAAAATTCATCAAACCTATCAATACATGCGGAATCTCATTAGAACCTTCAACTCCTTGCAATAAATAGCCCAACATCCTGCGATACAGCCCCTTATGTGGTGACTTTTGCATCTCCAAAATCACCCTTTGTCCATTAGGCAACTCTACATATACGTCAAATAAAATCTTTCGAAGTGCTAAATCCACCTTAAAAACACGCTCTACATTGAGATAGTCCAATCCCCTGATTTTGTGCAAAGAATTCACCTCTAAAAAAGCAGAATACCCGGACACCTCAACTGCCAAATCTTTCAAAAATTCCAATAAATACTCCTTAACAGTATCTCTGGCAAACAACCATTTGAAGCCCACATCAGACTTCCAATCTATAAATACCAAATCTTGCACAGACAATCATCAACATTAAATCTACAAGTTTATCGACCTCTTACTACAAAGTCAAGTGAATGACGCCAACTGCCCTCAAAAGATTCGAAAATCTCATAATTCATCCCACTCCACACTTCGTCCCAAAGCACTCGAAATTTTGGCCAATTCCAATATTTTTGAAACTTTTAAATTATTCCCTTTACCATATAAAGACTCCTCTTTAACCATCCTCCCCTGATGTACCACCTCAAAAAGCATTCGAAATGGATCTTTTTCATGCTGAGCAATCTCCTCTGGAATATGCACTCTACTCTCTCCAGAGTCGTAATCCAACCAATTCATTTTCCGAGCATTTAAAGCGTAAACAGTCCCCTTCGTGCCATATACCTCCATGTCCTTCCGGTGAAATGGCCAATTCCAAGAAGCTTGAATGACCACTTGTTTGTTTTCATATTCCAACAAAATGGTGGTATCATCATCTACATTGGGGTAAACCATAGGTTTGACTTGTTTGGCTACAGCGGTAACCCTAATGGGGACTTCTCCTTCTAATAGCCAAGTAGCAATATTAGCGCCATAACATCCAAAATCGGTTAAAGCTCCCGCACCATTCCGTATAGAATCTGTAAGCCACTCTAGAAATTCTGGAGAACAGCCAATCTCCTTAGGGCCCATGTGCCCCGTATTAAAAACCAATTTAGTAACCCCTCCCAAACCCCCTTTTCGCAATATCCTTTCTACTTCGTAAGTGCTTTCATACCAAGATGTTTCATAATTGACCAGCAAGGGAACTTGATATAAGTCCGCTAACTCGACCATTCTTTGTGCATCTTTAAAAGTAGAAGCCATTGGTTTTTCCACCATTATTGGAATACCCATAGGCGCAAAATACTCCACCACCTCCAAATGTTCGTTTGTCTCATTAAAAGCAGAAACCGCCTCTGGCTTAGCCTTTAGCATCAAGGCTTCATAGCTTTCGAAAAACAAGGAATCGGGTAACCCATATCTTTCTTTATATTTCACCACTGCCTTAGGATTCGTTTCCACGATCCCCACTACCTGAATATCTCTATTTTCTCGATTGAACACCCAATGCACATGATCATGCACCAACCCAATCACTCCAAGCCTAAGCACAGCCCCCTCCTGCGCTTGAATCTCCTTACTTCCAAAACTAAAAATGGTCAACCAACCGCCAATTAATGCTAATAATTTGTTCTTTCTCATGATATTACACTTGTTTTCCCAATTTATGAATTAGAAATGATAACTTCTATCTGAGTATTTATGAAAAAGCTATACCTCATTCTGGTTTTCACCACCCTCATTAAAAGTACCGACACCCTTTTTTCACAAATTACGCATCCCTTAATTAGTCCAGCATGTACACTTCAACAAACCGTTGGATTGACCGAGATCACCATTGCTTATCACAAACCCGGTGCCAGAGGCCGAAAAATATTTGGGTCATTAGTCCCCTTCAAAAGAATCTGGAGAGTTGGAGCCAATGAATCAACAAAAATTAGTTTCTCGGACTCTGTTTTCATTAAAGGTCATTTACTCCCCAAAGGCACCTATGCCCTATATGCCATTCCGGATAGTCTGCAATGGGAGGTTATTTTTCACCGCAACCTTTCCCATTGGGGAGATGGCAGAAAGCAATATCGCCCAGAAGAAGATGCGCTAAGAATTACTACCACCCCAGATACTCAATTTTATCACTCCGAAGATTTACAGCTCTATTTTGAAAATATTACTTTTGAAAAAGCAGACCTGGTCATTCATTGGGAACACACCAAAGTTTCTGTTCCTATCGCTTTCCAAACTCAAACCAAAATGCTGAGGGAAATCACCTATCAAGTAAAAAACAACCCTACCGCAGATACCTACTATCAATCAGGGAGGTACCTTAAAGAAGCAGGATTATTGCCAGCCATCGCAAAGGAATATCTGATTAAGGCCAATGCACTTCATCCTAATAAATACTATATACACAGAGTATGGGCTGAAGTAGAAGGACAACTCAAAAACTACCAAAAAGCTATAGAATTAGCTAAGATTTCAGCCCAACTGGCCGAAAAAGAAGGAAAAGACGAGTTTGTCAGAATGAACGAAAGGTCTATTCAAAAATGGGAAGAACTGTTGACCAAACAGCAATAATTTTTGAAATTTTACATTACTTTTCTTAGCAATTAACGATTTCCCTTATGAACGACTTTATAGAAAACGGCTTGGTACTCCTACCTTTTATAGTAGGCACCACCTTCCTAATGGTTGGTTTACTGATAAAAAAGAAGCCGCCTAAACAAATCAATCCAATTTATGGATACCGAACGAAGCGGTCCATGAAAGATCAAAAAAGCTGGGATTTTGCACAACGGCATTCAGCAAAGGAAATGTCCAATGCTGGCCTGTATTTACTTGTCTTCTCTATTCTGGGATATTTTATAAAGTTACCACAAAATATAAGTTACCCAATTGGGATTGGAATCATGCTAATCCTTATGGTTAATATGTTTCTACAAACTGAAAAAGCCCTTAAATCACGTCAAACTGAAAAACCATAAACCTGTAACCCCCAATCCAAATGAAAATTTCCGAACCTTTTAGTTTGCCGAACGCCTCAACCATTAAAAACAGATTGGTCAAATCTGCCATGAGCGAAGCCATGGGCACCGCTGAGGGGGCTCCTTCCGACAGGTTAATCCACCTGTATAAAACTTGGAGTGAAGGAGGAACTGGTCTGTTAATTACT
>JBEAPR010000084.1:0-21099 GCA_041164265.1 Bacteroidota bacterium
AATTAATTGCGAGAAGGTTACATTCAAAAAGTGAACGTTCTGGTAGTCCTTTAGTAGAGGTTAATTGTGCAGCCATTCCCGCTGAATTAATTGAAAGCGAATTATTTGGGCACGAAAAAGGAGCTTTTACTACTGCAATCAAACAAAGAATAGGAAAGTTTGAGCAAGCGGATGAGGGTACAATATTTCTAGATGAAATTGGAGATATGAGTCTATCGGCTCAAGCTAAAGTTTTGCGTGCATTACAGGAAAATAAGATAACCAGGGTAGGAGGAGAGAAAGATATCAAGGTGAATGTTAGAGTTTTGGCAGCTACCAATAAAGATCTCAAAAAGGAAATTGAGGCGGGAAGGTTTAGAGAAGACCTTTATCACCGTTTAGCGGTTATTATTATTGAGGTACCATCGTTAAATGAACGCACGGAGGATATTCCACTGTTAATCGATCATTTTATTACACAAATCTGTGAGGAGTATGGAATAGGTAAAAAGAAAATAGAGGTAGAGGCGGTTGAAAAATTAAAAAAAGTGAATTGGGGAGGTAACATTCGAGAACTGAGAAATGTAATCGAACGTTTGATAATATTGAGTGATCAAAAAATAATTCTGGATGACGTGATTCAGAACGTATGGAACTTAAAATAAATTAAATGAAGCATCACAATCAATACGCTGTAAGGCATTCTGGAGGTAAGCAAATGAAACAGTGGGGCAGACATATTCAGGGAGAAAATTCTTGGACCATGTTTAAGGTTATCTCTGAGTTTGTCGAAGGTTTCGAAAGTATGAATGCCATAGGCCCATGCGTTTCTATTTTTGGTTCAGCAAGAACCTCTCCGGACCATCCATTTTACGAATTGGCATTGGACATTGCTAGGTTGTTGACCGAGGAAGGGTATGGAATTATCACTGGGGGAGGTCCGGGTATTATGGAAGCTGGTAATAAAGGGGCATCATTATCTGGCGGTACTTCAGTTGGATTAAATATTGATTTACCTTTTGAACAAGGACACAATCAATATATTGACTACAACAAAAATCTAAGCTTTAGATATTTCTTTGTAAGAAAGGTGATGTTTGTTAAATACGCACAAGCATTTGTTGCTCTTCCAGGTGGCTTTGGTACGATGGATGAATTATTTGAAACCCTCACTTTGGTGCAAACCAATAAAATATCTAAGGTTCCCATTATTTTGGTGGGAAGTTCATTCTGGTCAGGTCTTATTGATTGGATCAAGAAAGTGATGTTAGAAAAAGAGCATAATATTAGTGAGAAAGACCTCGATTTGATGCCGATAACGGATGATCCAGAGGAAGTGGTTAGGATCATCAATGGATATTACGCAGAAAAATCAACAGAATTAGGTCCTAATTACGAGCTGTAGATTCATAGGGGAAATATCTTTTGATAAATTCGTTCTATCTGTTACCTGATTTATTGAATCGTTTTCATAGTTTTATGAGAAAGAAAAGAAGAAACTATGAAAAAATACGTTTTGGCAATAGATGCGGGAACCACTAGCTCTAGGGCTATTCTTTTTGATCATAATGGGCAACAAGTTGGAGTAGCACAGTATGAATTTCCACAATATTTTCCAAAGGAAGGTTGGGTGGAACACGATGCTAATGAAATATGGGATACCCAATTAAGAGCCATCAAATCAGTTTTGGTGGAACAGGGGGTACAAGCATCAGAAATCAGTGCAATTGGAATCACTAATCAGCGGGAAACTACTGTCGTTTGGGATAAGGAAACTGGTAAGCCAGTGGGAAAGGCAATTGTTTGGCAAGATCGCAGAACTGCTTCCACCTGTCAGGCTCTTACAGCAGCAGCCAAGGATCAGATTTTTCTTCAGAAAACAGGTTTGGTGTTAGATGCTTATTTTTCAGGAACTAAAATAAAATGGATACTAGACCAAAATGCGGAATTAAAAGAAAAGGCCAGTAATGGTGGATTAGCTTTCGGTACAATTGATTCATGGCTAATTTGGAACCTAACTAGTGGCAAACATCATATTACTGATGTCACTAATGCAAGTAGAACTCTTTTGTTTAATATTCATACCTTAAAGTGGGACGAGGAACTATTGAATATTTTAGAAATCCCTAAAAGTATGCTCCCAGAGGTGGCGGATTCCAGTCAAGTTATTGGTCATACGGAAGTTTCCTTATTGGGCGAGGCGATACCCATTGCAGGGATTGCAGGAGATCAACAAGCAGCTTTATTTGGACAGTTATGTCTTCATCCTGGAGATGTAAAAAATACTTATGGTACTGGTTGTTTTGCTATTATGAATACAGGTAATCAGCCTGTTCATTCAAAGAATAAAATGTTAACTACCATTGGTTGGAAAATTGGAAAAGAAGTAGTTTACGCTTTAGAGGGTAGCGTATTTATAGCTGGTGCTTTAATCCAATGGTTAAGAGACAACTTAGGGATAATTAAATCGGCCCCTGAGGTAGAAAATTTAGCAGCTTCGGTAGAGGACAATGGTGGAGTAACTTTTATTCCCGCTTTATCTGGACTAGGAGCCCCGCATTGGGATTCAGGGGCTACAGGAGCTATTTTTGGGATTACCCGAGGGACATCCAAAGGTCATATAGCTAGAGCAGCATTAGAGGCCATCGCCTTAAGTTCAAGAGATATTATTGTGGCAATGGAAAAAGATGCCGGGACAAAATTTACCAATTTAAAGGTAGACGGAGGTGCCAGTAACAATAATTTACTCATGCAAATGCAAGCCAATTTGTTAGGAGAAAGGGTAATCAGGCCAAAAATAACAGAGACCACAGCAATCGGAGCTGCTTTTTTAGCTGGATTAGCAACTGGTTTTTGGAAAGACATCCAAGCTTTGGAATCACTGTGGCAGGAAGAACGGGTCTTTACTCCTAATCATCTTTTGGATACAGATAAAATTATAAAAAACTGGGAAAAGAATATCGCTAAAGTATTGACCCATTGATGATGAAAAGAGAATCTCAAATTAAGGCATTAGAAAGTTTTGAAGGTGAGTTCGATGTAATAGTTATCGGTGGTGGGGCATCGGGATTAGGAGTTGCAGTTGATTCCTCAAATAGGGGGTTCAAGACTTTATTAATTGAAAAATCTGATTTTGGGAAAGGAACCAGTTCGCGGAGTACCAAATTGGTTCATGGAGGCGTTCGATATCTTCAAAACGGCGACATTAAATTGGTATTAGAAGCCCTAAGAGAAAGGGGATATTTGCTAAGAAATGCCCCACAATTGGTTAAAAAGCAAGCTTTTGTTATTCCAGTTTACCGTCTTTGGGAAAAATACTTTTATGGAATAGGTCTTTTTTTATATGATTTTTTGGCTGGCAAACTAGGTTTTGGAAAAACCCAATTGTTAAGTAGTCAGGAGACTATTAGATCTCTTCCAAATCTTAAAACAGAAAACCTAAAAGGCGGAATCCTTTACTACGATGGGCAGTTTGACGATGCAGGTTTGGCGATATCCTTGGCCAAAACGGCTATTCATGAAGGTGCTATTTTGTTAAATTATCACGAATTGATTGATTTTGTAAAGGAAGAGGAAAAAATAGTTGGGATTCGATTTAGAGATGTTTTAACGGGACAAGAGAAATCAGTTAAAGGGAAAGCAGTAGTAAATGCAACTGGAGTATTTTCAGACCAGATTATCCAAATTGATCAGCCTGATGCTCAGCAGTCAATTAGACCGAGTCAAGGGGTACATTTGGTTTTTGATTCCTTTTTTTTAAAATCGGCAACCGCCCTTATGGTTCCCAAAACGACTGATGGTAGAGTACTCTTTGCGGTTCCTTGGATGAATTCTTTGGTTGTTGGAACAACGGATATGCCCATTGAAAAAACCGAAGAGGAACCAAAGGCTACTAATAGGGAAATCGATTTCATTTTAGAAAATGCGGCTAATTATTTGGAAAAGGCACCTAGTAAGCAAGATATTAAAAGTGTTTTTGTTGGGTTAAGGCCTTTAGCGGCGTCTGGAAATGGGGATAGGAAAACAAAGGAAGTTTCAAGAAGTCATAAAATTACCCGAACTGAAAGTGGTTTGTTTAATCTTTTAGGTGGTAAATGGACCACATACAGGCAAATGGCAGAAGATTTAGTTGACCGAGTGGGGATGGATATGGAGGGAAAGAAAAGACCTTGTCAAACCAAAAAATTAAAATTATGGGGCTATTCCACCCATCATCTTTTTGGAGATATAGCACTTTCTAGATATGGCTCTGATCTGGAGAATATGGAGCATGCCTCCAATGATTCTAATGGCAATAATATTCTATGTGAAGGATTAGAACTTTCTAAAAATCAAATTTTGTGGAGTATCAGAGAGGAAATGGCAGTAACGTTGGAGGATATTTTAGCAAGGCGCTCCAGATGCCTTTTCCTTGATGCTAAGAAATCTGTTGAAATCGCAGAAGAGGTAACTAAAATAATGGCTGAAGAAATGGATAAGGATGAAGATTGGATGGCTTTACAACTTTCAAATTTTAAGTCAATCGCAAAAAATTATCAATTATGAGTGCTTTAATTGCAGAATTTTTAGGTACTGCCATTCTCATTTTGCTGGGTGGTGGTGTCGTCGCTAATGTTAGTTTAAAGAATACTATTGGTTTTGGAAATCCTAGTTGGATGATTATTTCTACAGCTTGGGGTCTAGCTGTATTTACTGCTGTATTCATAACTGGCCAGTTTAGTGGGGCTCATCTTAATCCGGCCGTTACTGTTGGATTGGCATTGGTTGGGAAATTTAGCTTACAGTTATTACCTGGTTATATTGTGGCTCAATTATTTGGTGCTATGGCAGGATCTTGGTTGGTATATTTATTTTACATTGACCATTATAGAGCTACTTCTGATGAAGGTGCAGTAAAGGGAACCTTTTGCACGGGTCCAGCTATTCGGAACTATAAAAACAATTTTTTTAGCGAAGCTTTAGGGACCTTTATTTTAGTTTTTGGTGTTTTTTATATTGCAGGTCCTAATATAGAAATTGAAGGAATGGAAATTAGCGCTTACGGAATAGGAGCTTTAGACGCCCTACCAGTTGGGTTGTTAGTTTGGGTTATTGGATTGTCTTTGGGTGGAACAACAGGATATGCAATTAATCCAGCTAGGGATTTAGGCCCTAGAATTGTATTTGCTTTAATTCCTAGAAAAACCAAAGCTAATCCTGATTGGCAATATGCTTGGATTCCTGTATTGGGCCCTGTAACCGGAGCTATTTTTGCTGCTTTAGTTTACCGTGTATTAATGTAAAATAAACTTAATGGCTGATTTCGTCCATCTGCATTGTCATACCCAATATTCTTTATTAGACGGAGCCTCGGACATTGCCACCTTGATGAAAAAGGCACAATTAGATGGCCAAAAGGGGGTGGCTTTAACCGATCATGGCAATATGTTTGGGGCATTCAAGTTTGTCTCAGAAGCACACAAACATGGGTTAAAGCCTATCATTGGTTGCGAATTTTATTTGGTAGAAGATAGGCATCGTCAAACCTTTTCTAGGGCTAATGGAGAGCAAGATATTAGGTATCATCAACTCTTGCTAGCCAAAAACCAGAAGGGATATGAGAATTTATCCAAACTTTGTTCTTTGGGCTTTATTGAAGGATTGTACGGGAAATACCCCAGAATTGATAAGGAACTAATTGAAAAATATCACGAGGGACTAATTGCAACCAGTTGCTGTATAGGAGCTGAAATTCCTCAAGCTTTGCTCAACGGGAAGTACGAAGAGGCAGAGAAAAAATTAAAATGGTGGTTGGATCTTTTTGGAAAGGATTACTACGTTGAACTTCAAAGACATAAAGGTTTAATGAATATTGATGGGTTGGGTGTGAGTCAAGAGGATGTAAATCAAGAGTTAATCAAATTGGCCAATAAATACGAACTTCCTATTATTGCTACCAATGATGCTCACTACGTGGAAGAAGAAGATTGGAAACCGCACGATATTCTACTCTGTGTTAATACCAATAGTCTGATAGAAGAAACATCTCGATTTAAGTTCCCCAGCTCAGATTTTTTCCTTAAAACCAAAGAGGAAATGAATGCTGTATTTGAGGATATTCCTGAAGCATTGGACAATACTTTGGAAATCTATGATAAGATTGAAGATTTAAATTTGGAGCGAGATGTTCTTTTGCCCGCCTTTCCTATTCCCTCTAATTTTGCTAATCAAGAAGCTTATCTCAGACATTTAACTTATGAAGGGGCGAAAGCTAGATATGGAGATGGCGTTCTGCAGGTAAAGGAAAGAATAGATTTTGAATTAGAGGTAATAGAAAAATCAGGGTATGCAGGATATTTCTTAATTGTCCAGGATTTCACAAATACGGCCAGAAAAATGGGTGTGGCAGTAGGCCCAGGAAGGGGTTCTGCTGCGGGATCTGCAGTAGCATATTGCCTTGGAATCACTAATGTGGACCCCATTAAATACGATTTACTGTTTGAGCGTTTTCTTAACCCTGAACGCATTTCTATGCCTGATATAGATATTGACTTTGATGATGAAGGACGGCAAAAAGTATTGGATTATGTTATTGAAAAATATGGTAGAAATCAAGTGGCTCAAATCGTGACTTATGGTACTATGGCTGCAAAAATGAGTTTAAGAGACGTAGGAAGGGTCATGAATATTCCTTTGTCAGAAGTGGATCGGGTAGCCAAAACCTTTCCTACTCATTTGAAAGCCAATCTGCAAAATGTATTAGCTGAAAAGGATATTGATTCAGGATTAAAAAGTGTACTCAATCAGGAGGAGGTCGAAAAAACGTATCAATTCAGAAAATTATCAGAAAATAATGATGCCATTGGAGAAATGATTCGGACGGCTAAGAAATTGGAAGGATCGGTTCGAAATACTGGAATACACGCTTGCGGGGTAGTTATTACTCCAGATGAAATAACAAAATATGTTCCAGTTAAAATCGATAAAGGGTCCGATATTTTAGTCACTCAATTTGATAATAGCGTCGCGGAATCAGCTGGTCTTTTAAAAATGGATTTTTTGGGGTTGAAAACTCTGACTATTATTAAAGATGCAGTTAGAATTGTTGAGGAAGTGTATGGAAAGGTAATTGATATTGAAAAAATTCCACTGGAAGATGAACTGACTTACGAGCTTTTCCAAAGAGGAGATACAGTCGGTATCTTTCAATATGAAAGTGCAGGGATGCAAAAGTATTTAAAAGATTTGATGCCGACTGCCTTCGAGGATCTAATCGCCATGAATGCATTATATCGACCTGGACCGCTGGAATATATTCCTAATTTTATAGCTAGGAAACACGGAAGAGAGGCTATTGAGTATGATCTACCAGCAATGGAAGAATTCCTCAGTGAAACCTATGGGATAACGGTATACCAAGAACAAGTAATGCTATTATCCCAAAAATTAGCTGGTTTTACTAAAGGAGAAGCGGATGTCCTAAGAAAGGCAATGGGAAAGAAAAAGCGAGATTTAATTGACCAGCTTTATCCCAAGTTTTTAGAAGGGGGAACGCTAAAGGGTCACCCAGAAAAGACCCTCCAAAAAATTTGGAAAGATTGGGAAGCCTTTGCATCCTATGCTTTTAATAAATCACATTCTACTTGCTATGCCTTTATTGCATTTCAAACGGCATACCTTAAATCGCATTTTCCAGGTGCCTTTATGGCTTCAGTTCTTACCCATAACAAGAACGACATATCAAAGGTTACCTTTTTCCTGAGAGAATGCAAAAGAATGGGTATTGAAGTATTGGGACCAGATATTAATGAAAGTCAATCAGATTTTAGTGTCAATAATTCTGGGAAAATTAGATTTGGTCTTTCAGCTCTAAAAGGAGTGGGAGAAGGACCAGTTTCAGAAATTTTAGAAGAGAGAAATAATAACGGTTTTTTCAATAGTTTTTTTGACTTAATGAGAAGACTTAGCTTAAAGGCAGTCAATAAAAAAGTAGTGGAAAGTTTGGTTTTAGGAGGTGCTTTTGATTGTTTTAATAATATTCATAGGGCTGTTTATTTTGCTCCATCTGAAAAATATGATTCTCTTTTAGAACATGGGTTGAAGTATGGACAAGCCTATCAAAATCAGAAAGCTGAAGCATCTATTTCACTTTTTGGAGATTCTACAGAAGTTATGATCCCAGAACCCCATTATCCGGAAACTACTCCCTGGAGTTTGGTTGAACAACTCAATAGAGAAAAAGAGGTTACTGGAATATATATCAGCGGTCATCCTTTGGATATTTATAGAGCTGAAATCAAGCACCACACTACTTGTGGGATTGAACAAATGGAGCAAAATGCATTTAGAGGCTTAATCTCAATAGCGGGACTGGTAACCGAAGTTAACCATCGGGTGAGTAAGAATGGAAATGGTTTTGCTTTCTTTGAAATTCAAGATTTTCAAAGTGGAAAAGAATTCAGAATTTTTGGGGAGGATTATCAAAAATTCAAACATTTAATTGATTTGGGTAAGGCTCTGTACCTAAAAGGTAAATTTCAGAAAGGATGGAAAGGCGATGGATTTGAATTTAAAATTGTAGATATTCGATTTTTAGAAACCATTGGGAGGGAAAAAACTATTGGAATTTCTATTAGAATTCCTATGCAGTTTCTCGATGAAAATTTACTTCAAAGAATAAACGAAATGGCCACTAATAAGCCTGGACCTCATTTTCTCAAATTTGAATTATTCGAACCCGGGCTCAATGAACCACTAAGGATGATTTCTAACACCAAGAAAATTATGGCTGATAGTGAGTTTATAGAAGCCTTAGAAAATATGAAATTAGATTATGTATTAGAATCTTAAATTACATTACTCTTAAGGACTTTACCAAGTAGGTAAGAGAAAAAGGAAGTGCCAACCAAAACCATTCATTTACATATATCAACATTAATACTAAAATAACAGTAGAGGCAAGAAATAAAACCCAATCCATTAGGTTAGATTTATTAGATGTGTCCATGGATTCAATTATTTTTTTGCAATAATACGAAAAGTAAATTTTGGAAGTACTATATAATTTGTAGCACCGATAGTTTTTCTTTTAAATCGATAGGATCTTTAAAATGTATGGTGTTTAAACCTACTTCTTCAGCTGCCTTTATGTTTCTTAAGTTATCATCAATAAATACGGCTTTATCAGGGATGATATCAAACTTTTCAAAAAGAAGGTGATAAATTTTGTGATCTGGCTTTTTGAGTCCTTCTTGACCAGAAACTAAGACTCCCTCAAAATGATGGAGAAAGTCGAATAATTTTAAAGCGGTTGGCCAGGTTTCAGCAGACCAATTGGTCAAAGCGTAAAGCCTGTGAATTTTGTTATGATACAACTGATTTAAAATTTCGACAGAACCCCAAATAGGACCACTTAACATTTCTTCCCAACGATCGTAATAAGCTTTAATTTCTTCTGAATATTCGGGGTGCTTGGTGATGAGCCAATCGGTACCTTCTTTTATAGTTCTGCCTCCATCTTGTTGTTCATTCCAATCCAAGGTACAAATCTCATCAATGAAAGACCGCGCTTTTTTTGGGTTTTCAAAAATTTTGTTGTATAGATATAAAGGATTCCAGTCAATGAGAACTCCTCCTAGATCAAATACTACTGTTTCAATATTCTTCATAAAGCAATTCTTTCTCTTTTTAGTTTATATAAAAGAATGATTCCAGCAATAAAAAATATCGCTTGAAATAAAATACTGATTCTCATATTACCAAATAGTTGGTCTATAAACCCAAAAATAAAAGTACCCAATACTATAGCTATTTTCTCTAACACATCGTAAAAACTAAAATAGGAGGTAACATCTTTCGTTTGTTCAGGTACTAATTTAGCATAGGTGGAACGAGAGAGGGCTTGAATGCCACCCATTAGTAATCCAACAAAACCAGACATGATATAAAAGTAAAATTGTTCGTAAACAAAGGAAGCGGCAAAGCAAACAGACATCCAGGAAAATAGCATGAGTAAAATCGCATTAATATTGCCCATTTTTTTTGATAAAAAGGCAAATAAATAACCACCAGCGATTCCTAAAATCTGTAAAACCAAAATAACCGTTATCAATTGACTAGTGCCAAATGCTAATTCTTTTTCGGCAAAAGTGGCGGCTAAAAATAATAAGGTTTGAACACCTGCGCTGTAAAAGAAAAAGGAAAGCAGAAAGACCTTTATATCCCTTCTGGTTTTTACTTCATTCCAAACTTTTTTAAGTTCTCTGGTTCCCCGCTTTAAAAACTCTCTTTTGAATGGTGTTTTAGAATCTCTAGGTAATTTGGTAAAGGGAATCAAAGCAAATCCAATCCACCAAAGGCCAACCATCAAAAACGAAAGCCTTGTCGCAATTTGAACACTCTTAAGTCCAAAATATTCAAAATTTAGAATAATAGCTAGATTGATAATCAACAAAATTACACTCCCGATATACCCATAGGCATAACCTTTAGCACTAGTTTGATCATAATGGTCAGAGCTAACTATATCATGTAAATAAGAGTTGTAAAATACCAATCCACCTGAGAATCCTATTAAGGCTAGTATAAACGCTATAGTTCCAAACCATAAATTATCCATACCGGTAAATAGAAATAGTGCAATACAAGAAGAACTACCCAATACCGTAAAAATCCTAAGAAAAAACATTCTTCTACCACCTGAATCCGCTATTCCTGAAAGTAGTGGAGAAAGCAGCGCAATAACCAAATAAGAAAATGATATCGCATAAGCATATAAAGCACTATTGGAAATTTGCCAACCCCACAAGGGAATAGTTGCTTCCGTAACGGAAATAAAATAAGACGGGAAAATCGCTACAGTGATGACTAGTGCAAAGGCTGAATTAGCCCAATCATAGAAAGACCAGGCAGTAATGGTTTTCTTATTATTAATGAGAATCCCTGTCGTTGGATTAATACTTGGAATTAGGTGTTGCTCCTTCATAACAAATCCTTATTTTGAACCAAGATAAATAATCTGATGGGAAATTTGGTTAGTATCATTCTTGCAGCCGGAAAAGCCAGTCGTATGGGAGCGCCCAAACAGTTGCTTCCTTATGGAGGGAAAACAGTTATAGAAAAAATGGTTGAATTAACCACAACTCTACCCAATACCCGTACTTTAGTGGTAACAGGAGCCTATCAGAAAGAGGTGGAAGTAAAACTATTGAGTTATCCAGTTGGTGTTATCTATAATTCTAATTGGCAAACTGGTATGGGAAGTTCAATTGCCGCTGGTGTAAACGCTGCGGAAAAGGAAAACCCAGATGGAGTCATTATCATTTTAGCGGATCAATTGGCTATTCAAAAAGAGCATTTGATGGGTTTAATTGAAACTTTTTACCAAAAGAATGAGCAGTATTGTGTTTGTTCTTTCTATAAAAAAATAAAAGGAGTCCCAGCACTTTTTCCCAAACATTGGTTTGGTTTTTTAAAGAACTTAACAGGAGATCAAGGGGCCAGAAAATTATTGAATGAAAGATCGAAAGATGCGCTGGCTCTTCCTTTAGCCGAAGCTGCTATAGATATTGATACTCCCAAAGATTGGCAAGATTTTATCAGTTAAAATCTTGCATTAGTCTAAACTTTAAAAAAAACTTGGGAAACTTTCAAACAATTATAAGTTTTCTAGGTTTACGAGGGATTAACCCAAACAAATTAACATTGGATTTAAAAGTTCAGATTCTGGACAAAGCGTTCGAGCTTTTTACAAAGTTTGGAATTAAAAGTGTTTCCATGGATGACCTATCCTACGAATTAGGTATTTCCAAAAAGACCCTTTATCAGGCCATTTGTAATAAGAATGAGCTAATCGAAAAAATTTTTGCCACTCAAATTCAGAAAGAAAAAGAAATTCTGGAACAGACCACTTCTCAATCTGCCGATGCAATCGAAGAATTACTCTTGATAACCCAGAGGAAGATTGATATCCTTAAGAAACTATCACAGAGTACCATTTTTGATTTAAAAAAATACCACAAAAGCACCTGGAATTCCATCGAGTCCCTGCATCAAAAATATATGCTGGAAATTTTGATCAAGAACCTCAAAAAGGGCATTTCTCAAGGTTTGTACAGAAATAATCTCAATCCAGAAATTACAGCTAGAATACATTTAGGCCAATCTTTAGCCATAATGGACGGAAGATTATTTCCCAAGAACTTTCCTCATTTTAGTCAGGTACCCCTTCAAGCTATGGAATGTCATTTAAGAGGAATTGTAACTGAAAAGGGTTTGGAGGTATTTAACTTGAAAATGAAAGAATTTTTAAAGAATTAAACACACTAAATATTAAATCAATGCACCGGCTTATTTTTTATGCTCTTTTGGTACCCTATGTTGTCCTTTTTTTACCAGGGCAATTGAAGGCACAAGATCCGCCAACTTTCACTTTAGAGGAAGCAATTGCGCAAGCACTTCAAGAGAATATTGAAATAAAAAATGCTAAACTAGAAATAGTGGATGCAGATTATTTAATTGTTGAAAGAAGGGCTTGGGGCCTTCCCCAAATAAGTGCTAATGTTAATTTTCAACAATATTTTCAGGTACCCAAACAACCTTTACCCGAGCCGTTTGTGCTTTTAATTCAAAGTTTAAATCCAGGTCAAGAGGTCAACCGTGAAGCGTCTTTTTTTCTGAGGAATAATTTTAGTCCTACCATAACGGCCGAAACGGTTTTATTTGATGGGACTTATTTTGTTGGATTACAAGCAGCCAGAGCATATAAAAAGTACGCTCTTCAAGAATTTGAGACTAAAGTCAAACAGGTGAAAGAATCGGTTACAGATGCATTTTTGCCAGTGGTTTTGCTTCAAGAAAATATCTTACTACTCGAAAAAAATATAGAAAGTCTTCAAAAAATTGTTCTTGAGACTCAAGTTTTATTTGAGAATGGTTTTGTAGAAAAATTGGATGTAGATAGGCAGCTTTTATCATTGGCTAACTTGGAAGTAGAAAGAGATAATTTAAACCATCAATTCGAAGGAGCATTGAATGGATTAAAATTAGCCATTGGGCTTCCTCAACCTACTCCCTTAGGTATTGAGTCTGATTTAGAGGACTTAATCCTTCCTGAATTTGACCAGTGGAAATCTGAAAATTCAAAAGTGGAGGTAAGGCCTGAATTTCAATTGGCTCAAACTGGCATTGAATTGAATGAAATGAATGTGAAGAATTTTAAAGCTGGCTACTTACCCAGTATCAGATTGTTTGGTTCTTATTCTCAGAATTACCAAGGCGATAATTTCAACGATGGCTTTTGGGCTCCTACAGGAGTATTTGGATTTAGAATAAATATACCCATTTTTGATGGTTTGGATAAAAAAGCAAAGATTGGTAGAGCCAGAGTTGATTTAGAGCAAGCTCAAAATCAATTACATCAGTTAAAGAATTTGGTTAATGTTGAAGTAGAAAATGCAAAAGAAGTGTTAACTGGAGCTCAAAAAAGATATGAAAATCAGTTATCCAATTTAGCCCTTGCGAAAAGAATCTATGAAACCACGCTTATAAAATATAAGGAAGGAGTCGGCAGTAGTTTGGAGATTATTCAAGCTGAACAATCTTTATATACTACTCAACGAAACTATTTAAATGCGCTATTTGATTATGTCAAGGCAGGTCTTGACCTCAAATATGCCTTAGGGAAATAATCCAAACTATAAATACCAAACCAATGAAAAAAATATTTAGTTACGTGCTATGCTCCTTGTTAGCTGTAGGATGTGGAGATGCAAATCAGCCAGCTATAGCTGATATGAACATAGAGGAACAATCTTCTTTTTTAAAAGAAAAGAAAAACCAACTCAAAGTTTTATCTGATGAAATTGCGGAAATAGAAGCTCAATTAGCAGCGAAGGGTCAAACGTCGGGAAATGAAAGAATCCCAGTGGTGACCACAGTTGAGGCTGAAGTTGGTGATTTTAATCACTATGTGGAAATCCAGGGAGTGGTCATGGCAGATGATTTAGTTCAGATTACTTCTGAAATTCCAGGAAGAGTAAAACAATTATATATTGTAGAAGGAGACAGGGTAAAAAAAGGTCAAAAAATAGCTTCTTTAGACTTGGAATCACTCAACAAACAATTAGAAGAGCTTCAGACAGCACTTGAGTTGGCGCGTACAATGTATGAAAAGCAAAAAAGATTATGGGAACAGAAAATTGGATCTGAAATTCAATTTTTAGAAGCTGAAAATGGGGTAAATCGATTGGAAAAAAGTATTTCAACTCTAGAATTTCAAATCAGTAAAGGGGTTGTGTTTGCCCCTAAAGGTGGGGTCATTGAGGATGTGTTTCTTCAAACAGGAGAAATGGCAGGTGGTGGAATGCCTATTGCTCAAATTCTGGATGATAGTAAACTGAGAGTGGAGGGTAATGTTCCAGAAACGCTCCTCAAGGCAGTAGCAGTAGGAGATCAAGTAGAAGTGGAATTCCCAATATTGGAGGAAAAAGTAAATGGAGTGATTCGTCAAATTGGTCGAGTGATAGATCCTTCTAACAGGACTTTTAAAGTTGAAATAGACATCCCAAATCAAAAATGGTTAAAACCGAACTTACTTGCATTTATAATGATTAATGATTACACAGAACAAGACGTTTTAAAAGTTCCATTAGATTTAGTTCAACAGGATGTTAGTGGTGATAGATATATAATGGTTATTGCAGAAAAAGGAGGTGAGCACCTAGCGGTAAAAAAAGTGGTGAAAACAGGACCTTCTTTTGGGGGTGAAATTATAGTGAGATCTGGAATAAATGCTTCGGAAATACTTATTGATGAGGGAGCAAGAAATTTAATTGATGGTCAGAAAATAGCCTTAGTAGATTAAAAAGTAAAAAGAAAAATGAGTGAGATAAAAAAAAGAAATTTTTCACTGTCTTCTTTTGCAGTGGATAATTCAACCAGCATATTTCTGATTACTATAATGATATTGTTATTTGGTATTCAGGGGTATAACAGCATGCCTAAAGAACAATTTCCAGATGTTGATTTACCAACGGTTTATATTAATACACCCTATTTTGGAAACTCTGCAGAGGATATTGAAAATTTAATTACTAGGCCGATTGAAAAGGAGCTTCAATCTATCAATGGTCTGAAGGATATTAATTCCACTTCTCTTCAAGATTATTCTGTGATCACGGCTGAGTTTGATTCAGGATTAGATTTAGAAGATGTGGTTAGAAAAGTTAAGGACGCAATTGATAAATCTAAACAAGAATTACCAAGTGATTTAGATGCCGATCCAACAGTTCTTGAAATAAACACTTCTGAAATACCCATAGTGACGGTTAATGTAAGTGGAGACTATTCTAATGATGAATTAAGAGGCTATGCGGAATATCTTCAAGACAAAATTGAATCTCTTGATGAAATTACTAATGTCGAACTAAAAGGGGCTCTGGAAAGAGAAGTAAGAATTGATGTTGATTTATTAAAAATGGAGGCTAGAGAGATCTCTTTCATGGATATTGAAAATGCTATTGCCTCAGAAAATCTGACTATGTCTGGAGGGGAAATTGTAAATGGAGATTACAGAAGGGCGATAAGGATTATTGGTGAATTTGAGGATGTTTCTGAGTTGGAGGAAATGATCATCAAAAGTGAAAATCAGCGACCAGTATTTTTAAAAGACATTGCACAAGCCAGTTTTGGATATAAAGAGAGAACTAGTATTGCCCGAGCTGATGGTTTGCCTGTAATTTCACTAGATGTCATCAAAAGACAAGGAGAAAACCTCCTAGAGGCTTCAGATAAGATAAAGGAAATTATTGCTCAGGTTCAAATGGAATTTCCATCGGAACTATCAATCTCCTTGTTTAATGATCAATCTATTTATACAAGAAAAGAGGTTGATAATTTGGAAAATAGCATCATATCAGGTGTCATTTTGGTTATTTTGGTATTATTATTTTTTCTAGGGGTAAGAAATTCTCTTTTCGTAGGCTTGTCTATTCCATTGTCCATGCTGATGGGCATATTATTTTTGTATCTCACTGGTGTGACCCTTAATATTGTCGTACTATTTGCATTAATTCTGGCATTAGGATTATTAGTGGATAATGCTATTGTAGTGGTAGAAAATATATATCGCTATATGCAAGATGGATATAGTGGATATGATGCTGCTAAATATGGTGCAGGGGAAGTGGCTATGCCTATTATTGCCTCCACAGCAACTACTTTGGCTGCATTTTTACCTTTGGCCTTTTGGCCGGGCATTATTGGTAGTTTTATGCAATACTTGCCAATCACTTTAATTATCGTGTTGACATCATCGCTTTTTGTGGCTTTAGTTATCAATCCAGTTTTTACTTCTAAGTATATGAAGTTGGAAAAGGCTTCAAATGAATTGGAGGTTAAGAAATCCAAGAGGAAAAACGTTTTAATAGGTACTTTACTTGTGCTAGTATTGGCATTGGGATTCCACTTTATGGGTATTTTTTGGTTGAGAAATATCACCATTATTGGTGGATTAATAAATGTATTTGCTTTTTTCCTACTTCGACCTGCTTCTTTTAACTTTCAAATCAAAGTCTTGCCTAAATTGGAGAGAGGATATGATCAATTTATTACCCGAGCGCTTAAAATTCCATGGATTATATTTTTTGGAAGTTTTATTTTACTTTTTTTAGCGTTAGCCTTATTGGCTGTAAAAAGTCCAAAAGTTATCTTTTTTCCAAATGCACAGCCAATTTACATCAATGCTTTTGTAGAACTGCCCATGGGAAAAGATATTGAGGCGACGAATGAAATCATGTTGAATTTGGAAGAAATGATTCAACAAGCTATTGAACCTTATTCCGAAATTGTGGATGCAGTTTTATCTCAAATCGGAGAAAATACTTCAGATCCCAATAGCGAACCTGAACCTGGAGCTTCGCCTAATAAGGCGAGGTTGACCGTTTCTTTTGTGCCAACTGAAGAGCGCAATGGTATTTCTACCTGGGATGTCATGGAAGATATTAGGCAAGCTGTTCAGAAAGGAATCCCTGGAGTCCAACTCACTATTGCAAAAAATGTAGATGGGCCCTCTACGGGAAAACCTATTAATTTAGAAATTCAAGGAGAAGCTATTGACGAATTAATAATTACTTCAGAGGAGGTAATTAATTATCTTAATAAGCAGGGAATTCCTGGAATTGAAGAACTTCAAGCTGATATCCAGGTGGGTAAACCGGAATTATTAGTGAATATTGATAGAGAAGCTGCAAGGCGATATGGAATCTCTACTTATGATATTGCCAATGCTTTTAGGACTGCCGTTTTTGGAAAAGAGGTTTCCAAATTCAAAGTAGGTGAAGACGATTATCCTATTATGGTCCGCTTGGATGATAAGTATAGAAATGATGCGGATAAATTATTGAATCAAAAGGTAACTTTTCGAAGCCCTGCAGATGGGCTTATATCTCAAGTTCCCATTTCTGCGGTGGCTAAAATGGAATATTCTTCAACCTATAGTTCTATAAAGAGAAAAAACCTGGATCGAGTAGTCACGATTTACTCCAATGTTTTAGAAGGATATAACGCTAATGAAATTGTAGCGGCAATAAAGGAGGACATGGAAAACTTTCCTTTACCAGCATCGATGACGTATGAATTTACTGGAGAACAGGCTCAGCAGGCTGAGGATATGGAATTTTTAAGTACCGCATTTTTAGTCGCTTTATTTGCCATATTTCTGATTATAGTTGCTCAATTTAATTCGGTTTCCTTTCCTTTTATTATCGTCTTGTCGGTATTATTTAGTACCATAGGGGTATTTTTGGGTTATGCTTTAACTGGAATGGATATCTCAGTAATTTTTACAGGTGTGGGTATTATTTCTTTAGCAGGAGTGGTTGTCAATAATGCCATTGTTTTGATAGATTACACTGAATTAATAGTTAAGGAAAAAAAGGCAAAATTGGGTCTTTTAGAGCAGGAGTATCTGGTTGAGGAGGATATGAAAAATGCCATCATTAAAGGTGGAGCTACCCGATTAAGACCAGTACTCTTGACCGCTATCACTACGATTTTAGGTTTAATCCCTTTGGCCATTGGATTTAATATTAATTTTTTCACCTTAATTTCAGATTTAGATCCGAATATTTACATTGGAGGAGACAATACAGCCATCTGGGGCCCTATGGCATGGACGGTAATATATGGACTTACCTTTGCTACTTTTTTAACCCTTGTGGTGGTGCCATCCATGTATTGGTTAATTTATAAGATGAAAATAAAATGGAGTAAATTTTCATTTTAAACAAAGGTATCATGCTTAAGAAAATACAGGATTTAAGGCAGGAATACTCATCAGCACCCTTCAATTTGGAGGATGCTGATGCAAATCCTTTGGTGCAGTTTGAGGTCTGGTTAGAAGATGCTATAAAGGCTGAAATGCCAGAACCCAATGCCATGACATTAGCTACTATTAATCAGGAAGGTTCTCCTTCTGCTAGAGTAGTTTTACTAAAGGCATTAGAACCGGAGGGTTTTGTTTTTTATTCAAATTACCTAAGTGAAAAAGGGCTTTCAATGGATAAAAATGCAAATGTAGCTCTGGTTTTTCTTTGGTTGGGGATACAAAGACAGGTTCGAATAGAGGGAGTGGTTTCCAAAGTGGATCTTCAAACTTCCAAGGCTTATTTTAGAACCAGGCCTCGTGGAAGTCAAATTGGAGCAGTTGCATCTCCTCAGAGTACTCCAATCGACAGGGCATCATTAGAAAAGGCCTTTATGGAACTGAATCAAAAATATGGACCAGATGACGAAATTCCCATGCCTAATCATTGGGGAGGATACTTGGTCCGACCTCAAAGGATAGAATTTTGGCAAGGTAGAAGAAGTCGCCTGCACGATAGAATTAACTATATGTTAGATCGTGAAGGGGTTTGGGAAAAACGGAGGTTGGCACCTTAGAAGATGATTTTTACATTATACCAACCTTTCTCAATGGTTGCCTCATTTTTCTCATAAAAATTGATGGCGGGTTCATTCCAGTCCAGGACCTGCCATTTGACCATGACACAATTTTTTTCTCGAGCAGTTTGAATAAATTGATCAAATAACATTTGCCCTACTCCTTTACCTCTATATTCTTCAGCAACTACAAAGTCTTCCAGGTAAAGCATTCTTCCTTTCCAGGTGGAATAGGCCATATAATAGAAAACCATGCCTATAATTTTTCCAGCTGTTTCTGCTACCTGAACTTCAAAAATTCCATTTTTGAAATCTTGTTGATAAGCACTCAATGGAGCTATAAAGGCATCTGGCTCTTTTTCGTAAATAGCCAATTCATTGACTAATTGGTGGACGGCTTCCATATCATTAAGGGTAGCTGTTCTAATCTTTATCTCCATAAACTTAATTTGCCTTCAAAGTTAGATATTCCTATCTTTCGACCAACAAAATTAAAAGGAATGCGAATAGTAGGATTACTGTGGTTAATCATTTTATTTGGTTGCAATAATAATGAAGTTGTTGCAGATCTGATTTTAACCAATGCACAAGTTTATACGCTGGATCGAGACCTTGAAATGGCAGAAGCTATTGCGATTCAAAATGGGAGAATCATTGCCGTTGGAAGCACAGCTGAAGTACTAGAATTTGCAGGTGATCCAACAGTAGTGGAAGATTTGATGGGAGCTTTTGTTATGCCTGGTTTTATAGAAGGGCATGGCCATTTTAGTGGATTGGGAAGTAGTTTGATGAATTTGAATTTTTTGCACGCCCAATCTTGGGATGATATTATGGAGGCAGTGTCAGAAAAAGCGAAAACCATGGAGCCTGGGGAATGGATTATTGGAAGAGGGTGGCATCAAGAAAAATGGGTTACTTCTCCAGATAGAAATATTCAAGGTTATCCCTTTCACAACGACTTGAGTGCACTAACACCTGATCATCCAGTATTATTGAAACACGCTAGCGGTCATGGGCTTTTTGCCAATGCCAAGGCGATGGAACTTGCAGGTATTTCAAAAGAGACTCCTAATCCTGCAGGAGGGAAAATTGTAAGGGATGCACAGGGACAAGCTATAGGAATTTTTGAAGAAAGAGCTCAGGGGATGATCACCCAAGCCTATAATGAATACCTTTCTTCCCTTTCTCAAGAGGATTTAGCAGCTCAATGGAAAAAAGGAATTGAACTGGCTCAAGAGGCTTGTTTAGAAAGAGGAATTACCTCTTTTCAGGATGCTGGATCTAGTTTTGAAGAAATCCAGCGGTATAAGGATATGGCGGATAATGGTGAATTAGATATCAGGCTATGGGCAATGGTTAGAAGGCCTTATGAGGAGTTAAAAACTCAAGTGAGTCAATTACCTATCATCAATGCTGGCGGAGGATTTTTTACTTGTCGAGCTATAAAAGCGGATTTGGATGGTGCACTAGGTGCATTTGGAGCATGGCTTTTGGAACCTTATGAAGACCGGCCTGATTTTGTTGGTCAAAATACTACTCCAATTTCAGAGGTAGAACAAATTGCTGCTCTGGCTGCTGATCACCAATTGCAGTTATGTGTTCATGCTATTGGCGATAAGGCCAATAGGGAGGTTTTAAATATTTACGAAGCTACCTTTGAAGAAAAGAACCCAGCTGAAAGTTGGAGATGGCGAATTGAACATGCTCAACATCTTTCTGTTGACGATATTCCAAGATTCGCCGAATTGGGGGTTATTGCTGCTATGCAAGCCATTCATTGTACTTCGGACGCCCCATTTGTGGAAAAAAGGTTAGGTTTAGAGCGCGCAAGAACAGGCGCTTATCCATGGCGGTCCTTGTTAGATGCTGGAGCAGTAGTGACTAATGGCACAGATGCACCAGTTGAAGAGGTAGATGCGTTACCAAGCTTTTACGCTTCGGTGACTCGCAAGAGAATAGACAATCCTAAGCCTTTTTATCCAGAACAAGCTATGACTCGAGAGGAAGCCATATATTCCTATACTTTGGCCAATGCATATGCGGCTTTCGAAGAAAAGGAAAAAGGGAGTCTAGAAGTAGGGAAATACGCTGATTTAGTTGTTTTAAGTCACAATTTATTGACTTGCAAGGAAGAGGAAATATTAGAAACAAAAGTTTTGAGGACTTACGTTAATGGGAATTTGAAGTTTTTAAAACAAGATT
>JBEAPR010000085.1:0-8325 GCA_041164265.1 Bacteroidota bacterium
TCCAACCAGCGCCGTTATTGAGGGCATTAGATTTTGCTTTATTAATTTTTGATAATTTTTTGGGTTTGTATACCATTCTCAAAATACCCTTTTAAAAGATAAATTCCTGAAGGATACCGAATTAAAGAAATGGTATTTCCATTTTCTTGAAGAGCATCTTTAAAATAAGTTTGAAGCACCCTCCCTCCTTGATCTAATAATTGAATGGAGGTAGGATATTGGCCATCTGAAAGGCCCTCAAAATCCAAGGTAATAGAATGAATAGTTGGGTTCGGAGAAACGTTAAACCAAGGTTCTTCACGCTCTTCTGGCAATATAATAGGATCGAAAGAAAGGCTGGTATTGGAAGGTTTTTCTAAGCGCGCTGACGTATTGCGTTCGTAAATAAAACCAGGGTAAAGTAATCTGGAATCGCTAACCCAATTATTAGTGGGGTCATAGATTTGCGCATTAAATGTAGCACCTGACTCAACAGTGAATCCTGGTTTGAGGACAATAGAATCGTGAGCTATATAATTGACTTGTAAACCAGTAGGTACAGTGCGGTTGGATAGAATATAAGCCTCTGTTAATTGAAGGCTGTTTCCCGAAGTATGGGTAGCATTATCTTGCAGGTTGATAGGAGCGGTGGCAAATGGTTTATTGCCTGAAATAATAACAGAAACAATCTGGCTTCCTCCGGAAAGGGATCCTTTATGTGTAATTTCAACAGTTACTGGTTCTTCATTCGCATTTTCAATGAGCACCTGCTCCACATTATCGGTGATATTATCCCCTTTGGTGGCAGTATTTCCCGGATTTTCAACATCCAATATCCAAGGCAAAAAGGTGGTGGAACCATTATTCAGCCTTAAATCCAGGTCATTGACCAACATTTTAGTTCTTGGGTTGAGCGAAGCAGGGGGAGGGGTGCCTGCTGGATCGTTCCAAACCATAGTGACTTTTAAGTCCTGAGTAGCTTCTTTGAATACTTGAAAACTAATCGTCTGCCCATCAGAGAGTTCAAATTCTCTAATATTTAATCCAGAATTGTAATTTTCCTCTATAAGTTCAGCCGCAGTTCTAAAGTTGGGCAACCCCCACCCGAAGGAATAATCAGGACCTACATTGCCAGCATCATCAGCAGTGTGAAGCAACAAAGCTTTCATGGTGGAGGACCGCATTACCACATCTCCGTATAAATTGCGCTGATGTTGCAACAGTAAACCAATAGAACCGGATACATTTGGGGTAGCCATGGAGGTCCCATTTAAATTAGCATAAGCATTATTGGCAGAATTATAAGTAGAATATAGACCAATTCCATTGGCTACTAAATCGGGTTTAATCCTTCCATCATCTGCTGGTCCCCAGTTACTAAAACTAGACATGGATACGGCCCCAGCGGTGGTATATCCATTGGTCAAATCACCAACGGCCCCAATAGTTAGAATATTTTTAGCGACTCCTTCTTGACCTATACAATCAAAACCATCTGCTCCTCCATCATTTTCTGCTAATTCTCCATCCGGAGCAGTATCGTTGCGGTCATTGCCTGCTGCCCATACTACTAGGTAATAGGGGGCATCATTAGCCACGAAATCTAAATCTTGAGCATTGACATCATAAAAACCAAATAAATAATCTTCAGTGCTGCTAATCAATGAATTGCCGTACCAAGTATCTCCATACCATCCTCTAATATACCCATAGCTATGATTAGAGACTAGCATGCCAGCAGCAGCGGCATAGGCCATTTCAGAAAAGTCGTTATTCCAATCATACGAATTTAATCGAGCCTGTGTAGCCATCCCTTTGGCACTGGCGACTACTCCACTAGCAATCATGGTGCCACCTACATGAGTAGCGTGATAATGGGTGCTGGTAGCCCCATCAGATTTGGTAACCCTGCCCCCAAATTCTTGATGGGTGGTTAGGGTGGTCCCAGCATCCCAAATCCCTAAAGTTTCCGTACTTCCAGTTAGATTATACCCGGTACTACCCCCTACCTGAATATGGTTGGTGGAGGTTGTCTTAGCCGCATTGACGTTAAAGGTGGTGTAATAGTAGGGTTGATTGTCTTTGAAATACATCAATTCCATTTTTCCAAGACCCGGCACCTCTTGGGAAGTAATCATTCTTGAATTTCTAGCTCTTGCCAAAGCTTCTGCTTTTCTTTGGGAATGCCTTTCTGCAAAATAATCACCCAACTCTTTGAGCCTGGCTAATTGCTCAGCATTTTGGGCTACTAAGGTGGAAATGGGTATGCCACCTAAAGTCAGCATCAGGTATAGTATAATACTCTTTTTTTGCATCGGTTTTTAGTTTAGCGGTCCAAACTATAGATAAAAAATGGGAATTCTAACCCGTTTGTTTTTAGTTTTATAATAAATCTTTTAATAATAACTAAGATAGTATATTTTCGGCAGATTTGTAATATACGGTGGAGTGAGGCGGAACACTTTCGGTTAGCCATACATTTCCTCCAATAATGGAGTGGTGGCCTATGACTGTGGACCCTCCCAAAATGGTTGTTCCTGAATAAATGACCACATGGTCTTCAATCGTGGGGTGCCTTTTAGTTTTAGCCATTTCTTTTTTAACACTTATGGCTCCTAGTGTAACGCCTTGGTAGATTTTTACATTTTTACCAATAACAACAGTTTCTCCAATGACCACACCAGTTCCGTGATCGATACAAAAACTTTCCCCTATTCGCGCAGCAGGATGAATCTCTATTCCTGTTTTGGTGTGGGCGTGCTCTGACAAAATTCTAGGAATCAGAGGAATATTTAAATTTTGAAATAAATGAGAAATACGATAAATCGCAATAGCATAAAAGCCAGGATAAGTTCTTATCACTTCAGTTACATTAGAAGAAGCGGGATCTCCCTGATCAATGGCCTCCGCATCTTTTTGAATTTTAGCCTTCAAACTAGGCAAATTGGAGATGATTTCGTTTTGTAGTTGGGTTACCTGATGCAGATCACCATCAAATAAATTGTTGAGTAACAAATGAAGATCCAGTTCAATTTTTTTGGCTAATACCTCAAATTCCATAAAGTTGAGGTATTTTTGATTGGCGAGTTGTGGAAATAGGAAAGCAAGTAATCCTTCAATCCATATACAGATTTGCTCAGGGGATGGAATGTGTTGGCAAGCCTTTTGCTCTTCGTACAATTTTCTTAAGAAAGCTGCATCCATTCTAATTGAGATTGATTTTATTTCGACCCAACACCAGCATTCCTTCTTTTTCCATTTTTTTAAGTAATCGCGAGATAGCTTCCCTACTGGCATTTAAGTCAAATGCTATATCTTGATGAGTAACTTGTAGCTCTTTTGAATTAAAGGCGTTAGACTTGGCTTCTAGATACTCAAATAGGCGTTCATCCATTTTTTTAAATGCAATGGAATCAATGGTTTTTACTAATTCCATCATGCGATTATCATACGATTGCATGACAAAATTTTTCCAACTTTGGTATTTAGTCATCCATTCATCCATGAATTTGATGGGAACTCCAATCAGTGTGGTATTTTCCTCAGCTACAGTCCGAATCTCGCTCTTTTTGTTCATCATACAACAGGTGAAGGACATGGTGCAGGATTCCCCCGGACGTAAATAGTATAAAAAAAGTTCTCTTCCTTCCTCATCTTCTCGGGAAACTTTTATTAAACCTTTTAATACCAAGGGTACTATTTTTACATATTGGCCAATGTCCATAATCACCTCCCCTTCCTTAAAATTGTAAATTAGACCATTGTCAACAATACTTTGCTGAAGGGCCGTCTCAGCAATTTGTGGAAAAGTTTTTCTAAAGTCTTCGGGAAGATTATTTTCCATAGCTAATTATTATTGGACGAAGGGATTGCAATATGAATCCAAATAGAACGAGCTAACCTAAAAATGTAAATAAAAAATAGAAAGCAAACTCCAATTAGGGCAGCGAAAGTTGCGGTAATGGACCAATCCAGTACCCAATGGAAAAAAGCTGCAAAAAAAAAGGAGAACCAGCCCATAAAAATGTATGAAATAAACATGGCTCCGTAATAAAAACCGGGTTCAGGCATAAAGGGTTGCTGGCAGTTTTTACATCTCTCCGGCATGGTGAAAGGTTTTTTTAAAGAAAAAGTACTGGTTTCGAATAAACTACCCTCTTGACATTTTGGACAATTCAAGTTAAAAATACTTGAGATTCTACTTTTCATATTTAGGAATAGGTTTTTGTTTTTGAATTTGATTCCATGCCCTTTTTCCACCTTTAAGAACCGTCAGAGAATGAACACCTTTAGTTTGGAGATGGTTGGATGCCCTAATACTCAAAATACCATCACTGCAATACAGATAAAATTGAGAAAGGGGATCTAAATGGCTAAATTTTTCATCGAATGAAATATCAATGTAATCTAGTAAAAATGCACCAGAAAGAGGGGGTTCTAAAAGGGTTTCTGAAGCGGGCCTTACATCGAGAAGGATGGCATCTTCTGTAACTGCTATTTCAGCAAAAAAGGTATCAGGATCTAATTGTCTTATGGATTCCAAGGTGGATTTTACATATTACATTGACAATTCTCTAAACATTCAATGATAAGAGATACATCTCTTTCTTTTAAGGAATAGTGCATGCTTCGACCATCTCTTTTTACATTGAGGATTCCTTTTAACCTCATATTTTGTAAATGATGAGAAGTTAAGGACTGTTCGCTACCTAGCATTTCGCAAATTTCGGACACAGAAAGTTTGGGATATTGTTCTAATAAATGGATAATACCTAATCGAAGGGGATGAGCAATAGTTTTTAGTATATATGCTATTCGCTCCAATTTTTCAGCTTCCTCTTGTCTAATAGGTATTATTTTACTTTCCATGTTACTTATATCAATTTCCTTACCAACACCAAAATTATAGAATAGTTGAGAAGAGGTTATTCCAAGAGTGCCCGGAGCGGGACTTGAACCCGCACGTCCTAAAGAACACATGGCCCTCAACCATGCCTGTCTACCAATTTCAGCACCCGGGCGGATGACTTAATGAAGCAAATATAGAAAAAGTTAAATGGATTTTCCGTTAAGAATCGCTGTATCTCTTAGCTTTCTGAGGAATGGAGAAGCAAAAATAAAATCTTGTAAAGTTTCATTAGTGCTGTGCAGCACATCATTCCTATTGCCCTCCCATGTTATTCTTCCTTGATAAAGTAAGAAGATGTGGTCACCCGTTTCCATCACCGAGCTCATATCATGTGTATTAACAATGGTAGTTATTTTATTCTCCTCGGTGATATCTTGTATCAGTTCATCTATAGTTAAAGCAGTCTTAGGATCTAGACCAGAATTAGGTTCATCACAAAATAAATATTTAGGGTTAAGAACTATTGCCCTAGCTATTCCTACTCTTTTTTGCATTCCTCCACTGAGTTCAGAAGGATAATTTTTGTTTACTCCCGTCAAACTCACTCTAGTCAAACAGTCATTTACCCGGTACAATTTTTCTTTTTCGGTCATATTGGTAAACATATCCATGGGAAATCTTATGTTCTCTTCCACGGTCATGGAATCAAAAAGAGCTGAACCTTGAAATAACATACCGATTTGCATCCTCAATTTTCGAAGCTCTTTCTTAGAAAGAGATCCAAAATCTGTGTCGTCGTAGAAAATTCTACCCTCAGTAGGTTCCAGTAAGCCTACGAGTAATTTGAGTAAAACGGTTTTACCAGAACCACTTCTACCAATAACCAAATTCATTTTACCTGCTTTAAATTCAGCTGTTATACCATGCAAAACAGTTTGGTCACCGAATGATTTATATAAATTTTCAGTTCTGATCATAATCTCGAAAATAAGTTTTAAAAATCACTAAGTAAGTAATGTAGCTATTACATAATCTGCTAATAAAATCAGAATATCCGAAAAAACTACGGCATTAGTACTTGCTTTCCCCAACTCTATACTTCCTTGTTTGACGAAATACCCCTGAAAACAACTAACTGAGGTTAGAAGAAAAGCGAAAACAAGGGATTTGACCACCATCATAAATACATTATAGGAGACAAAAAACGCACGAACTCCTTGAATATATTCTGAAGATGACAAATATTCAGTGGGGACTACCGCTAGGTAACCTCCCATAACAGAGAGAAAAGCGGAAATGGCTACTAACATAGGAATTACAAGTAGAGCTGCAATTAATTTGGGTAAAATCAAATAAGAAGCGGTATTAACCCCCATAATTTCCATCGCATCTATATGCTCTTTTTGCCGCATCCCGCCTATTTCTGCAGCCATATTCGAGCCAACTTTTCCCGCAAGAACCAAACAAGTTATCGTAGGTGCTAATTCTATGATAGTGGTGTCTCTTACTATATAACCAATATACCACATGGGAATGAGGTTGCCCTCTATTTGGTAGGCAAATTGAACGGCAGTTACTGCCCCAATAAATACAGCGATAATGACTACAATAACCACTGAGCCCACGCCAATATCATGCATTTGTCTTATGGTCTCTTTATAATACATCCGCCACTTTTCTGGCCTGCTAAAGGCAGCACTCATCAGTATTAAATACCGTCCAAAATTGTAGAGTAAATTAAAATCCATAATATTGTGTGGTTAGCCGCAAAGATGCATTTTTAATTAATATTAAGCAATTTCGATTAGACTAAACAAAATCACTTATGAATATTCTAATAACAGGGGCAAGCAGTGGAATCGGAAGGTATGCAGCCAGCTACTTAGGAATGCCTGAATCTCACAAAATCTTTTTATTGGCGAGAAGTCAATCTGGTTTAGAAGAATCCATAGCGATAGCCAGAGAAAGAGGGGCCAAAGGTCATTTTGAAATTTTAGTAGCAGACTTAAATCAATTAAATCACGAGGAATTATCGGGAAAATTAGGCCAAATTCCCCATTTGGATATTCTCATTAATAACGCAGGTTATCTGGTTCATAAGCCCTTTATGCAAACTACCACAGATGATTGGAATGAAATTTTGGCAGTTAACTTATTGGGCCCGGTTAATTTATCAAAACTGGTGATGCCTTGGTTGCAAAAATCCAATCGACCTCATATTGTGAATATCTCGAGTATGGGAGGTGTGCAGGGTAGTGCTAAATTTCCTGGGTTATCGGCTTACAGTACAGCCAAAGGTGCCTTATCGATTTTGACAGAATGTTTGGCTGAAGAATTTAAAGACCAAAATATAGCTGTTAACGGTTTGGCGCTAGGTGCGGTTCAAACTCAAATGTTAGAAACAGCATTTCCGGGAATTCAAGCTCCCGTTGATGCGGACACTATGGGCAAGTATTTGGCTAATTTTGCATTAACTGGACACCATGTATATAATGGCAAAGTCTTGCCAGTGAGTTTGTCGACTCCCTAAAGGACTTACCAACTTCCTCCGGCACCACCTCCTCCAGATGAACCACCACCAAAGCCGCCGAATCCACCTCCTCCGCCGCTACTTCCAAATCCTCCCCCGCTTCCGGGGATGTACCAACCACCTCTTCCCATATTATAACCCCCACGTCCAGAATAACCTCTTTCAAAACCACCACTTTTTTTGATGCTAATAAAAATAATTAGCAGAGTAATAAAAAAAATAATTCCTACAATGGTAAAAACATCTTCGGGGCTATCAGATGGATCAGCCTTGTACTCTCCTTGTCCAGCTAGCATAATGTTGCGGACGGCTTCATGCACTCCCCGATCATAATCTTTAGACCTGAATGCTGGAACCAAATCGCGCTGTATGATTCTTTTGGCAATTGCATCGGGGAGAAAACCCTCAGCTCCGTATCCAGTTATAATTCTCAATTTTCTATCTAAAAAGGATATGTACAATAAAACGCCATTGTCTTTTTCTTCATCCCCTATTTTCCAACTGTCAAAAAAAGCCATCGCTCGATCAAAATCTTGTTGGCCATTCAAAGTGGTTTCAATGACCACAGCGATTTCTGTGGAGGTAGAATCATAATAAGCTTTTAGGTCCTTCTCAATGGCATTTACTCCTTTTTTACTCAATAACCCATGAAAATCATTAACCAACCTGGGGGGATCGAAAGGAGGGGGAACAGTTTGTCCTATTCCCTGAATAGTAAGGAATAATAAGGCGACAACCAATTTAGGCATCAAAGGAAATTTCATTGGAAAGTTCATTTTTATCATCTGCTTGAATAGGAAAAAAGAGCTGCAATTTTTCACCCACCTGTTGAACCACTTCACATATTCCATCCGCATATTTCCCTTCCTTAAAAAATTGGTACAACAAGTCCCTTTCTTCTTTCCAGAAATTGGGAGGTACCTTTTCATTAATTCCCTTATCTCCGTATATGGCAAAGACTTTCTGA
>JBEAPR010000086.1:0-5290 GCA_041164265.1 Bacteroidota bacterium
CAAAGTCAAACAGATGATTTTGACTGGCTAGTAAAATCTGGCGCTACCCCTTCGCTCAACACCGGCCCAATCAAGGCTAAAGAAGGCAGTTTTTATGCTTATTTAGAAGCATCTCCTCCAAATAGTCCTAATAAAACTGCGGTTCTCGAGAGCAATTGTTTGAATTGGCAGGCCTATCAACAAATAGAAATGTCATTTGCCTATCACCTTTACGGTAGAGATATCCATTCGCTTTCCGTTCAATTGAGAACTGATTCCAATGAACAGTGGTTTACCTTCTGGGAAGCAAAAGGAAACCAAGGCAATCAATGGCAAGAGACTACCTTGAATTTAAGTGCCTATGCCGGCAAAAATGTAGTTTATCTTCGAATAGTGGGACAGACAGGCAATAGCTGGCAAGGAGATATTGCTATAGACCAAATTTCCATTACAGGAAATTCCGACCAAACGTTGCCTGTGGCAGATTTTGAAGCTACGGATACGGATATTTTAGCAGGAGAAAATGTTCAATTTCATAACCTTTCTCAAGGTGCTACCAGAATAATCAATTGGACTTTTGAGGGAGGTTCTCCTCAGACCAGTATATTTCAAAACCCTCTTGTAAATTATGATACTCCAGGGGTTTATAAAGTCACCTTAGAGGTAGGTAATAATTATGGATCTGATGTGGAGGTTAAAAACAACTATATAGTTGTATCCTCTATAGGAACTGTTTGTGAAGATGCATTAACAACGCTTACCTACGCTCAAGGATTTGAAAATGGAGTCGGAGATTGGATTCAGGATGCTGAAGACGATTTTGATTGGGAAATAAATTCAGGACTTACCAATTCATCTGGAACAGGACCCAATGCTGCATTTGAAGGAACCTACTATGCATTTATAGAGGCTTCAAGCCCTAATTATCCCAACAAATCTGCCATCTTGGAAGGGCCTTGTACTGATTTATCTTTTTTGACTATTCCTTATGTTAAATTTTCTTACCACATGTACGGTTCAGAGGATGATATGGGTAAATTAGAACTACAAGCTAGGACACCAACAGAAGAATGGTACACCATCTGGTCAGATTCCACCAACAGGGGAAATCAATGGCAGGTAGTCAATCAATCACTTAGCTCCCTTCAATCTTATGAACAAACCAAACTACGATTTGTAGCTACTACCAAAAATTCATGGCAGAGTGATATTGCGATTGATGGTATCTTCATTCTGGATTCAGCCAATTTAGATGCTAAATTAAACCTACCTGAAAACCTATTGTTAACCAATCATCATGCTGATGAATTCAAAGATTTTGAGGGTAGAACTGAAAAAACGGTGGACTTATATCCCAATCCCGCTTCGGAATCCATACGGATAGAATATGAAACTTTTGAATCCGGTTTGGCTGATATCACCATCTTTGACTTATTGGGAAACAGGCAATTGAAGAATAATCTACAAGCTACAAGGGGACAAAACACCTTAGATATGGATATTTCTCGCCTTCCAACGGGAACCTATATACTGGCAGTTCAACAAAATGGGGAATGGACTAGAAAGAGGTTTTTGAAGTTGTAACGGGGCGAGATTATGGGCAAGAACCCTCCTCCCAAGATTTTACTCCCGCTGCTTGTGCCTCACAAGCATTGCCATAAGTGATATTATCACACCCACATACAGGATCGTATTCTTTGGTACAAAATATAGTTAATTCTGGACCTTTACAATCCTCCATTTTCAATTCCGACTTCTGACAGTTTAAACTAATAAATGAAAGTATCCCAAACACGAATAGGCGTAAATCCATGTTAATTCAATTTGATTAAAGAATTAACATTGGAATTCCTATGGAAGTTCTCATCAGTTTTTTAGCGTTGCTACCTACCCGATAGGTAGCAGGTGTGTTTTTGCCAGATCGCGTAATGATGACTAAATCCAAAGCTTGTTCCTTTGCATATATTGCCACTGTATCTGCTATTTGAACCCCTTTACGGAGGACTAGTTCCCACAATTCTCCATCTAATTTGGCTTGCTTTTTAAAAGATTTAAATCTTTCTTGGGCACGCTTTTGGGTGGCATCCTCTAAAGCCTGATCATTTTGCTCCATATATGGGAAATAAGCTAAAGGTAATTTATACACATGGAGGCATTGATTCTCTGTGTCCAGTTGCTCATGCAACTTTAAAGCGAAATCAAACATCGGTTTTTCATCAATAGATAACTCTGCACAACAAGCCACCTTATTTATCCCAACTGATTTGGTGGGGGGAACCAACAAAACAGGTGTGCAAGATTTATCCAATGCCATTACGGATTGTGCTATAACCCCTGTTCCTCGACCTGGTCGCTTTTTGCCCATTACCAAAAGACTAGAGTTGTGTTTTATACTCGTATCGACAATAGCTTTAGCACTATTTGGTTCGAAAGTTACCATTATGTCCCAATCAATGGGTTTGTCGGCAATCAGATTGGCAAAACGTTTTTTGGTGGAAGCCAAAATATTAGACATCAATTTATTGATGTTTTCTTTGGATAAAGGAAGCGTCTCATTCAAAAATTCTGCCCTAATATTATGAAATAAAATTAATCGATTGCACTCAGGAAAAATGTTGGCCCATAAAAGAGCTTGTTCCACCAACCTATCATCCGTATCAGAAAGGTCAATACAAACCATCAAACTATTTATTGTTTTCATCCTCATTTTCGTTTTCTAACAATTCTTTAATCTTGGCAGCATAAGTTTCCTGTTCTTTTTTGTAGGCTTTTTTCCTCATTTCTTGGCTATCTTTTTTAAACGCTTTATTTAATGAGAAAACCACCATGAGGAGGATTACAGCAAATGGCAATCCAGCGGAAATAACCACACTCTGCATGGCTTTTAGGCCTCCGGCAAAAAGTAATGCTGCAGCTACCGCTCCTTCTAGTAATGCCCAAAAAATGCGTTGCCCAACTGGTGCATCTAATTTGCCTCCAGATGTTATACTATCCACTACTAATGAACCGGAATCCGATGAGGTAACAAAAAAAATGGTCACCAAAAATATTCCTATAAAGGAAGTCACTTGACTAAATGGAAAAGCTTCTAACAGCACAAAAAGGGAAGTGGAAAGATCGGAATTAACTGCAGCGGCAATTTCCGTAATTCCATTAGTCTGTAAAAATATTGCTGTGCCACCAAATACTGACATCCAAACAAAAATGAGTAAGGAAGGTACCAACAATACCCCCAAGACAAATTCTCTGACCGTCCTACCTTTTGATACTCTGGCTATAAATATACCTACGAAAGGAGACCAACTGATCCACCAAGCCCAATAAAAAATAGTCCAATTGTTCTGCCAATTTCCTCCAGTATAAGTTTCTGCCCATGTACCAACTGTAAGAAGATTATTAAAGTATTGTCCCAAATTTTGAATAAAACCATCTAAAAGATAAACAGTGGGGCCAATAATGAGCATAGCTACCAAAAACAAAAGGGCAATCCGCATATTCAAAACACTCAGAAACCTTACTCCTTTTTTAAGTCCAAGCACTACAGAGGTGGTAGCTGCTAATGTAATAATGCCAATAAGTATGATGTGGGTGGTCGTATTATTAGCGACATTAAATAGAAAATTTAATCCAGCGGCAACTTGTTGCACACCAAGTCCTAAGGTAGTAGCTAAACCGAACAAAGTAGCTACCACAGCTAGCACATCAATAGCATTACCTATAGGGCCGTATATTTTATCTCCTATTAAAGGGTAAAACAAAGAACGGACCGTTAAAGGTAATTTTTTATTAAAAGTAAAATAAGCTAGTGCCAGTCCAATGATAACATAGGGTCCCCACCCATGTAGTCCCCAATGTAAAAAAGTAAACAGCATGGCTTGGCGCGCCTTAGCTGCATCATTTGTCATTTCCATTGGAGGATTGCTGTAATGATATATTGGCTCGGCTACTCCATAAAAAAGAAGTCCAATTCCAATCCCAGCAGAAAAAAGCATGGAAAACCAAGAAAATGTAGAAAAATCTGGTGTTGCATTCGTACCACCTAGTCTTATATTTCCATATTTGCTTAATGCAAAAAACAGAGCGGCAATCACAAAAATATTGGTAGAAAGAATAAAGAACCACCCCATGGAATCTGAAGCCATCTCTTGAAATTGGCTAAAAATTTTTACGATGGTTTCACTAAAAAAAAAAGATACGATTATGATTCCTATAACGATAAAAGAGGCCGGATAAAACACCGGCCTATGAATATCAAAAAGTCTTGTCTTTCGATTTACCATTCCAAGATTTTACTGCATTAACCACATGGCTGCATTTTGATTATTTCCACCCAATTTATTCACTGCAGCTTCATAACTTGTTGCATTGAGGCTCTGCTCTTGACCTGGGTATAAAAATCGCAAGGGAAGCTTATCTGCATTAAGATTATCGCAAGGTGCATTCAAAAATGGAATACCATCCCAACTCATCCCTGAAGCTTTGTACCATCTTCTGACTTCAAAATATGGCTCCAGTCCGGTAAAAAATAAAGACAACCATTTTTGTTTCCAGATGTCCTTAACAGCTGAGTAAGCTACACCAGAATTATTGTAATAATCGTCGAAGTCACTCCACCCAAAAGGATTGACATCTACTTTATAATATTCCATAGAAGCGGCAATACCCCCTTTATAAAGGGTCTCAATATCACCATCAATCCATCCCAAAGCTGCTGCCTCTGCTAATAAAAAATGGGTCTCTGATGCGGTCATAATGATTCCCTCCGCTGAAGCTAATCCCAGTGAAGCAGCTGTCGTTCTTGTGGGGTCATCCCAATAACTAACTCCCAATCTAGAACCTGTCTTGGAACAAGAAGCACTATTAGAGCCATTAACCGCCCCATTAAATGCTGAGATATCATTAAAATCATCGTTATCTGGACGGGCGTAACGCATCAATCTAGGATCTTTATACCCCATCATTATGTCTAATGCTGTTTTACTGATAGCCACCGCATCAAAATCACCTGTTTTAATGGAAATAAGGGGAAATTGATTCGGGAATCCATTTAGATAGGTTAATGTAGCATTCTCCGAGTTTTGAGTCATCAGCTGCCCAGAATTGGCAACTGCAGCAAATCTAGATCCCGCACTGGATATTTTGTCCCCCGCGGTCATCAAAAGGCGCATACTCAAACCATTGGCCAATTTTATCCAATTGGAAGCATTTCCATTATAAATAATATCTCCTGAAATACTTCCGGCTCCAGACAATAAACCCTTTGCTCTATCTAGGGTAGCAAGTAAATCCTCATAAATCGCATCTTGACTAT
>JBEAPR010000087.1:0-7813 GCA_041164265.1 Bacteroidota bacterium
ACCTCTTACCATTCCGAACAGAGTAGTTAAGCTCCCCAGCGCCGATGGTACTACCCGAGAGGGCGGGAGAGTAGGTCGCTGCCAACACCAAAAAACAAACAGCTCGAATGCCATAGCGCATGTCGGGCTGTTTTTGTTTAGTACCACAACATTCCATATATATTTGGCTGTAAAAGAAAGTTAATCTAAATGAAATATTGGACTTTAGTATTTGGTTTATTAATTACTCATTCCCTTCCAGCAACTAATAGTATTTTAAAGGATAGTTTAACTAAACCAGACTCGGCTTGGAAATGGGAGCTTTCTATAGGTTTTGATTTTGCCCAGTTATCATATATAAATCCCTTACAAGGAGCTGGTCAAAATAAGCTTTCTTTAAATAGTGTAATGGGTTTTAAAAGTTCTTTTAATCGAGGATTTTTCAGTTGGGAAAATGATATGGTTTGGCAATTCGGGGCGCAAAGGTTGGGTAGTGGAACCATTGGCTCAGGGTTGAATATTCCAGTTCCTTTTCAAAAATCTATAGATGATTTGCGATTTAATTCTAAATTAGGTTATAGTATTAAAGAGCATTCAAAATGGCTTTATTCTTTGAATTTTGGATTGCGTACCTTGATAACTCCTTCATTCAATGGTGACGAGAGGTTGAGTGGCAATTTTTTTAAAGATATTTTTACCGAAGGTAAACCTCCTACTAGTAAGTTTCTATCCCCTGCCATTATTACTTTTTCCATGGGGAATGAATTCAAATTGGGCGAAAACTTAGGGGTTTTTTATAGCCCTATAAGTATAAAACATATTATAGTAGAAGATGATTTTATTGCCTCTACTGGGGTCCATGGTAATAACACCGAAGGGATGCCGGATTCTTTAGGCCTATATACTAATTATGAAAATTTCAATTTTCAATTCGGTTCATTTGTTAGGGCTACTTTACAAAAGCAAGTTTTTAAAGGGAAGTTAAAGTATAAAGGGTCGTTAATACTATTTTCAAATTACCTTAAGAATCCACAGAATCTGGACTTTGATATGGTAAATACTTTGGATTGGATCCTGTACAAAAATTTCAATTTTTCTTTGCTGGTAAACCTTTTTTATGACGATGATGTGCTTGTTCAAGTTACGGATAGAAATTCCTTTGGAGGGACTAATAGATTAGGGAAAAGATTAAGTATGACCCAACAATTTTTGATTACCTATCAAATTAAATTTTAGACTGACAGTTTAATTATATTAGACTCATAGAGTATGAATTTTTATTTTTAGTTAAATTTCAAGAGGATGGAGGATAAAAAGCTTTATTTGTTAGATGGGCATGCCCTAGTGTATCGTGCGCATTTCGCCTTTATTGCTAGGCCCTTAATTAATTCTAAAGGATTAAATACAAGCGCTATCAATGGATTTACCCGAACATTATGGGATTTAATTCAAAAGGAGAAGCCAAGTCATATTGCCGTTGCTTTTGATCCAAGTGGACCTACTTTTAGGCATGAACAATATAGTTTATATAAGGCCAATCGAGAAGAACAGCCTGATGATATAAAAAAGGCATTTCCATATATTAAGCAAATTGTGGAGGCTTTTAATATTCCAATTGTCACCGTTAACAACTATGAGGCTGATGATGTAATTGGAACTTTAGCCAAGCAGGCGGAAAAAGAGGGGTACAAAGTCTATATGGTGACTCCAGACAAAGATTATGCCCAATTGGTTAGTCCTAATATTTTTATGTATAAGCCTTCTAGGCAGGGAAATGGAATAGAAATCCTTGGAGTGGAGGAAGTTTTGAGAAATTGGGGGATTACTAGAGTAGACCAAGTAATTGACATATTAGGGATGCAGGGAGACGCAGTGGATAATATTCCTGGAATACCTGGTATTGGTCCTAAAACAGCTGTTAAATTATTGGAGGAGTTCGATACTGTTGAAAATTTAATTTCCCAATCTAAACAATTGAAAGGTAAACAAAAAGAAAGAGTTGAAGAGTTTGCCGATCAGGCTTTATTGTCAAAAAAGCTAGCTACAATTGATTGTAATGTTCCTATTCAATTTGATGCCACCACATTTGTAATTGATCCTCCTAATCGTGCTTTATTGGCAGAAATTTTCAAGGAACTTGAATTTAGGTCTTTGGCACAATCCATTTTGGGGCAGTCGGAGAATTCTAGTAGTAATATTGGTGTACAATCCTCCCTATTTGATTCGGAAAAGTCAGAGGTAAAGCTTGAGGACCACGCTATAGCTACTCATACCATTGATCATACTGAACATCGCTATTATTTAGTTGATAAGGATGAGGAAATCAATGTTCTGATTGATCGCCTATCTAAAACGAGTATTTTTGCTTTTGATTCTGAAACTACTGGTTTGGATGCTAATCTTGCCCGTTTGGTTGGGATGTCCTTTTCTATAGAGAAAGGGGAAGGTTTTTATGTCCCAGTACCCCAATCTCAAGAGCAAGCAGAAAAATTAGTCGATAGATTTAGAGCTGTTTTTGAAGACGAGACCATAGAAAAAATAGCTCAAAATTTTAAGTATGATGCTTTAATTCTTAAACATTATGGAGTGGAAGTGAAGGGTCTAATATGGGATACGATGTTACTACATTATTTACTAGAACCCGATTTGAGGCATAATATGGACTATCTTTCGGAGACCTATCTTAAATACAAACCCATTTCCATTACTACTTTAATAGGGGAAAAAGGAAAAAATCAGCTTAAAATGACTGATGTCCCAATTGAAAAGGTAGTGGATTATGCAGCTGAAGATGCCGACATTACTGGTCAATTGTTTCAGCATTTTATTCCTAAGATTAAAGAATCTGGTTTAGAGCAATTGTATATGGAGGTTGAGGAACCTCTTGCTAAAGTTTTGGTAGATATGGAATATGAAGGCATTAATCTAAATTCAGATTTATTGTCGGAGTACGCTGTAATCCTTAGGAATAAGATTGGACAGGTAGAGGCCAATATTTACGAGATGGCGGGAAAGAAATTCAATATTTCTTCTCCTAAACAAGTGGGAGAAATATTGTTTATAGACCTAAATATCCCTTATCGATGGCGGAAAACTAAATCTGGGCAATATTCTACTAACGAAGAAAAATTATCTGAATTGGCGGGAGATTATCCAATAATTAAGGAAATACTCAACCATAGGGGAATGACAAAACTACTTTCTACCTATGTGGAAGCATTGCCTAAAATGGTTAATCCTAAAACTAAAAGAATACATACCTCATTCAATCAGGCATTAGCTGCGACAGGTAGATTAAGTTCATATAACCCTAACCTACAAAATATTCCTATTAGAACTCCAGAAGGGGCTAAGGTTCGGGAAGCATTTATTCCAAGAGACAAAAATCATGTTCTGCTTGCGGCGGATTATTCTCAAATCGAGTTAAGATTAATAGCTGAAATTAGTGGTGACAGATCTATGTTGGAGGCTTTCCAATCGGGGAAGGACATCCATAGTACGACAGCGGCCAATGTCTTTGAAGTTCCATACGATCAGGTTACTAAAGAGCAGCGTTATAGGGCAAAAACGGTCAATTTTAGTATTATTTATGGAGCAGGAGCTACAAATCTATCTAGACAACTCAATATAAAGCGTTCGGAAGCGAACGAATTGATTCAGCAATATTTTAAACAATATAAAGGTATTCAAGCTTATATGGAAAATACGATATCGCTTGCTAGGAATCAAGGTTATGTGACGACTTTATTAGGAAGAAGACGATATCTTAGAGATATTAACTCTAAATCATCACTGGAAAAAAGCAATGCCGAACGAATGGCTATTAATAGTCCAATTCAGGGATCGGCAGCGGATTTAATTAAATTAGCAATGATTAATATTGGCCGTGCCATCAAAGAGTCCCAATTAAAATCAAAAATGATTTTACAAGTTCATGATGAATTGATTTTTGATGTGCCCTTGGAGGAGTTAGAGGAAATGAAAACTTTGGTGAAAAGAGAAATGGAAAACGCAATGCCCTCCTTGTCTGTTCCTGTTTTAGTTGAGGTAGGAGTGGGGAATAATTGGAGAGAAGCACATTAAAAAAAAAGCATGAAATTAGATCAACCTTGGAAAGTAAAAGATTTAGCCCAACTTATCAACGCAGAAGTAATCGGGGATGGAAATACTGAAATCATTGGAATCAATGAAATCCATCAGGTAGGTTTGGGTGACTTGACTTTTGTTGATGTTGAAAAGTATTATAATGCATGTTTAAATTCAGAAGCTACGGCTATAATTATCAATAAGCGAATAACCCCTCCTGAAGGCAAGGTACTCCTGTATATGGAAAATCCATTTGCGGGGTATAATAGCCTAGTCCTTTATTTTAGACCAGTCAGACCAATGTTAGGGCCTATAGGAGAAAATTGCAAAATATCAGAGGATTGTATAATTGAACCGAATGTTACCATAGGCCATGGTGTTTCAATAGGCAAAAACGTTCATATTCAGGCGAATAGTGTGATTGGTGACTATACTATTATAGAGGATCAAGTTATGATTCAATATGGGTCGATAATTGGTGCAGATGGCTTTTATTTTAAGAAGACAAAAGAAGGCTATCAAAAATGGAGATCATGCGGTAGAGTAGTAATTGAAAGCAATGTAGATATAGGATGTGGATGCAGTATCAATAGAGGAATCAGTGGAGACACAGTTATTGGCAGGGGCAGTAAACTTGACTCCCATGTTCATGTTGGGCATGATGTTAAAATAGGCAAACACTGTTTATTCGCAGCACAAGTTGGAATAGCTGGAAACACTATAATAGAGGATCAGGTTACTGTCTACGGTCAAGTAGGAATCATTCAAAATTTAAGAATATCTTCCAATAGCACTATTATGGCCAAATCGTTAGTTACTAAAGACGTACCGCCTAACAGTAATTATTTTGGAATTCCAGCAAAAGATAAAAGAAATAAAATGAGGGAATTAGCAACTATTCAGAGGATATCCAGAGGAGATTAATTCTTGCTAATCCTTCTAGTAGTGATAATTTGATTATTGGTGGCTCTCATTTGTACATAGTAAAAGCCTTTTGGCAAATCACCTATTTCAAATAACTGTTCCTCGCGCTCGTTATTGAATTTTCGGACTTCTCTTCCCAACCAATTATAGATAATTATTTTTTCTACGCTCTGGGCATTTAGTAGTTGGAAATCATTGACCACAGGATTAGGATATATACTAATGTCAGGGGATTCTGTGAAGTCTAATTTTTGACTTTGCGCCGGCAAGCATATCGATAGGCTTAATAAAGATATCGTCATGATAAATTTGATATATATGAAATTGCCGGACATCCTAGATTCTTAAGCTGTAAATGTAAAGATTAAAAAAACATAAAAAGTATCATCAAATCAATTTAACAAAAAAGATTACTCTTCAGTTTCTAATAAACCGTTAAAGTAAGTAATAAAATCTTGTAAGCTAAATTTACCCTGATCGCCTTCACCCTGTTTTCTAACTGCTAATTCATGGTTAGCTACCTCTTGTTCTCCTACTACTAGCATTATGGGGATTCGTTTCAGTTCGGTATCTCTAATTTTTTTTCCAATTTTTTCATTTCTATCATCGATTAAACCTCTGATATTATGAACAGCTAGTTGATTTTGGATTTCCTTACAGTAAGGAATAAATCTTTCACTAATTGGCAGTAATGCATATTGTTCAGGAGCAAGCCAAAGGGGGAATTTACCTGCAGTATGTTCAATCAAAATGCTCATAAACCGTTCAAGAGATCCAAAGGGGGCCCGGTGAATCATGACAGGTCTATGGGGAAGATTGTCAGAACCAGTATAGGTCAGATCAAAACGCTCAGGCAAATTGTAATCTACTTGAATCGTTCCCAATTGCCAGGAACGACCTAGTGCATCTTTTATCATAAAATCCAACTTTGGACCATAAAAAGCAGCCTCACCTTTAACTTGCGTGGTTATCATTCCCACTTCTTGGGTGGCTTCGATAATAGCAGATTCTGCAGCTTTCCAGTTGGCTTCAGATCCTATATATTTTGTTGGATTATTAGGATCTTTGAGGGAGATTTGAGCTGTAAAGTCTTTAAAACCCATCTTATTGAGGACTGTTGTAGTCAGTTCCAAAACGTTTAAGAATTCTTCTTTGAGTTGTTCTGTGGTACAGAAAATATGGGCATCATCTTGAGTGAATCCACGTACTCTAGAGAGGCCGTGAAGCTCTCCACTTTGTTCGTACCGATATACAGTTCCAAATTCTGCTATTCTAAGGGGAAGGTCTTTATAGGAGTGTGGCCTAAAGGCAAAAATCTCACAGTGGTGTGGACAATTCATAGGTTTTAAAAGAAATTCCTCTCCTTCCCTTGGCGTCTTGATAGGTTGAAAACTGTCCTCCCCATATTTTTCGTAATGACCAGAGGTAATATATAGCTCTTTTTTACCAATATGAGGGGTCGTAACCAGCTGATATCCACGTTTTACTTGCTCTTCTTTCATAAATTCCACTAAACGTTCCCGAATGGCATTACCTTTAGGTAACCACATAGGCAATCCGGCTCCAACTCGATTGGAGAACATAAAGAGTTCCAATTCACTTCCGAGTTTACGATGATCTCTTTTTTTGGCTTCTTCAAGAAGTTCTAAATACTGTGTTAGTTCTTTTTGTTTAGGAAAAGTAACCCCATAAATACGAGTCATCATTTTCCTGTTTTCATCGCCTCTCCAATAGGCACCGGCAACGTTTAGGAGCTTTACCGCTTTAATCTTTCCAGTATCTGGAATATGAGGACCTTTGCATAAATCTACAAATTTCCCTTGCTGGTAAAAGGTAATAGAACCATCCTCTAAATCCTCCAAAAGTTCGAGTTTGTAGGGATCATCTTTTTCTTTGAAATAAGAAATGGCTTCTGCCTTACCAATTTCTTTTCGTTCGTATGTATTTTTTTCCCGAGCTAGTTCGAGCATTTTATCTTCTATAGATTTTAAATCTTCTATAGAAATCGAGGTTTCTCCAGTATCTATATCGTAGTAAAAGCCATTTTCAATAGAAGGACCAATCCCAAATTTCACATTAGGATATAATTCCTGTAATGCTTCTGCCATGAGGTGTGCAGAAGAGTGCCAGAAGGTGCTTTTCCCCAAATCGTCTTCCCATGTGAGCAAGGAAACTTCAGCGTCTGTGTAGATTTTTCTAGAGAGATCCCAAACGGAACCATTGACTTTAGCTGCTAAAACGTTTCTCGCTAAACCTTCACTAATGGAGGAAGCAATTTCCAAAGAAGTGATTCCTTCGGAAAAAGGTTTAGTTTTTCCGTCAGGAAAAGTAATTGTAATCATTCTGATATAAGTTTAACCCTCTTTGTTTGCGATTTGAATATATTTTTCCAGGGCCATAGTCATGGAGGGGATACCTTCTGCAGGGGCTTTAATATTGGTGGTAAGGCCCAATTCTTGAACGGCACTATAGGTACTGTTTCCAAATACGGCAATTCTTGTGTCGTTCTGTTTGAAGTCCGGAAAGTTTTCAAACAGGGATTTTAGTCCAAGAGGACTAAAAAACACCAAAATATCATAAGTCACATCGCTTAAGTCTGACAAATCACTACTTACCGTTCTATACATTAAAGCGTCTTTCCAATCCAAATCATTTTCATCTAAATAATTGGAGACTTCTTTAGCTCCAAGATTAGAACAAGGAAGTAAAAACTTTTCAGTTTTATGTTTTTTGAAATATTGATCTAAGTCTTCAATTACACGAACACCTACAAATACTTTTCTTTTGCGATAAACTATGAATTTTTGGAGATAATTGGAAATGG
>JBEAPR010000088.1:0-3240 GCA_041164265.1 Bacteroidota bacterium
CTGAGGTTAATTTTGTCCATAGCTCTAATTTTGGTTCATGGGGTATTGCGGTTTCAGGCTCATTTCAAGACAGAGAAAATAGAGAAGAGGGTACTCGTGAATCGAATTGGATTACCGTAGAAGATTTGGCACTAAAAGAGGGTTACTTTAGAGTTGATAAAAATGCAGCTGGTATCAAAAATAACAATACCAGAGCAGATGGTAAAACTTTTTACCAAGAACCAACTGCATATCAGATAAAAGATAACGATAGACAAAGAGCCAATGCTCAAGTAACGCTTCAGTTTGAAATGAGCGAAGATTTAATAGCCACAATTGATTATACATATTCAAAAGTTGAATTTAGTTCACGGGGCGTAATGTTTGGTTCATGGCTTGGTGGATGGACCACTCAAAAAGGAACAATTAACCAAAACGGTGTTTACACTGATGTAGTGGTTGGCGATAGGGGCTATGACCATCAATACATTTGGGGTGATACAGCAAATGAAAATAAATCTATTGGTTTAAATCTTGATTGGAATGTTTCCGATAGACTTACACTTGCGTTCGACTACCATGATTCATCTGCAGAAAAAGATGGAACTGAGCTTCCAAACGAGCTAGGTTTTACAACTCCTCTTGCTACCGTCACCCATAAAAATGGTGGTTCAAATGGGATAAACTCCTTTAGTTACAATAGAGATTTCTCAGCTTCTGATTTTACATACGGATCACTCTATTACAGGGATGCGTTTAAAGAAAATCTCATGGAGCAAACCCAAATCACTGGTACGTATGAATTTGATTCAGGGGTTATTAAGTCCTTAGAATTTGGTTTATCCAGAGTTGAATCAGAATTTAATGATATGAGAATGGAGGAAGTAAATAATGCTGCTCCTGGGACATCTGCTGATAGTAGGATTTTTACTAAAACTGACCTAGGTTCCTTTATGGATGCCTTTGGTGTCAACTTACTTACCGATTACTATTTTTCTATCAACGAGACTTACATGCTTAGTGATTGGGTTAAAAACTTTGGAATTCCATCAGCTGGCCCTGTAGATACTAATGATAAAGTTGAAGAAACTTTAGATTCTGCATTTATCCAGGCAAACATGGAGTTCTCAGTAAATCAGCGTCCTCTAAATGTAGTTCTCGGAGTACGTTACGAAGAGACTGATTTAGTCTCAACAGCACTTGAATCAACTCCCTCAGTTATTAGATGGGATATGATTAATGGTCTAGTGTATCCTTCTGGTGGTGCAGTTCCAGCAGCCAGATCTGGTAGTAATGATATTGTTTTACCTCAGTTAGTAATGGCCTACGAATTTGCTGATGATCAGGTCTTAAGACTTGGATATGGTAAATCAATGGCAAGACCATCATTGCAAGATTTAAAAAGTTCTTTCTTCTTTGGTAACAGAGATTATTTAGTTCCAACAGCTTCTGGCGGTAATCCTGATCTTAAAGCCCTTGAATCCGATAATTTGGATGTAGCTTATGAGTGGTATTACGATGAAGGTAGTTATTTTTCAATTAATTACTTTAGAAAAGAAATTGATAATTTTATCTCTTCAGACATTACCACAGGAAATATCAATGGTCTCACCAATCCAGCTCAATCAGAGATTGGTCAGTATGCGCAAGCATGTGTTCAAGCGTGGGATGCAGCAGGAAGACCTGATCCAGGATTCCCCGGTGAATGGGGTTCAAATGATTGTGTATCGCAACAAGCTCTATGGGCTCAATCTTGGATGAATCTATACCATCATATGGGTTGGGTAGCTGTCGCTATGTCTAGAGGTATTGATGTATCAAATGGTTTTCCTTGGGGAGCTTGTGATTATGAAGGATGGTGGAGATGTGAGCCTGGTTACATTGACGGGACCTCTGCAGATCCATTGGCTTTATTTGAAATTTCTCAACCAATGAACCTTGAGTCTGGTACCGTAGATGGCTTTGAAGTTGTACTTCAGCACTTATTTGGTGATACAGGATGGGGCGTTCAATTAAATGCTACCATCATTGAAGGTGGAGACGTCGACATCGACAGGGATGTCATTGGTCGTCAGTTCATCCTCCCAGGATTAGGTGATTCAAGTAACTTCTCTCTTTTCTACGAAGATGCAAAAATTACAGCTAGAGTTGCTCTTAACACACGTGGAGAAACTGTTGCTGGATTTGGTGCTTACGATCAACCACTATATGTAGAAGAAAGAAACCAATGGGATGCTTCTTTTGCATACAGATTTAATGAAAATGCTGCAGCATTCTTGGAAGTTCAAAACTTGAATGATGAACCCACCAGGTTGTATGCAAGATACAATGAGATGCTTTTCTTATCTCAAGATCATGGTCCTATCTACAGGCTAGGATTTAGATATAAGTTTTAATCTGTTGTAGATCATAATTTTTTTGAGGGGGTTCTTTACCCCCTCTTTTGTTTAATTAAGTTGTAATATGAAAAACCTTCTTCCTTTCTGCCTTATCTTAAGTTCGTGCTCTCAGTCAGTAGATTGGGAAAGAGAAAATTCCTGTGCTTACCAATCAAACAATACAGTACAAGAACTGCTAAGTAAGATGACCATCGAAGAGAAGGTTGGACAAGTACTACAGCCAGATTTAGATTTTGTAACCTTTGAAGATATTCAACAATACCAACTAGGTTCTGTTTTGAATGGAGGGAATACAGCTCCTTATAGAAATAACGATGCAACTCCTGAAGATTGGAAGCGTTATGCCGAGGAGTTATTCAATCACTCACCCGTAATTGATGGGGTAAGAGTTCCAGTACTTTGGGGTACCGATGCTGTTCATGGTCATAGCAATATAAAAGGGGCCACATTGTTTCCTCACAATATTGGGTTAGGTGCTACGCACAATCCTGAATTACTAAAAAAGATTGGTGAAGCTGTTGCTTTAGAGGTTCTTAGTACCGGAGTAGTTTGGACTTTTGCTCCTACAATTGCTGTTCCTCAAAACGATTCTTGGGGGAGAGCTTATGAAGGGTTTTCTGAAGATCCTGAATTAGTAAGCAAGCTTGGAAAGGCTATGATTGAGGGCCTGCAGGGTAGTGGACCGACTTTTTTAGACTCTAAGCACATTCTTGCAACTGCAAAACATTTTCTGGGCGATGGCGGAACCACTGATGGGATTGATCGGGGAAACACTGAACTGAGCGAACAACAGTTAAGAGAGATTCATGGCCTTCCATATCTCGATGCGCTTGATGGTTGCGTGCAGAGCGTCATGGCAAGT
>JBEAPR010000089.1:0-3380 GCA_041164265.1 Bacteroidota bacterium
TTATTTGGTTGTATAAAGTAAAAGGGTAAACACCTGTTTACCCTTTAAAGTTCCTGAAGTAAGAAAAGTTGAAAGTATTCTAGTCTTCTTTTGTGGAAGGTCTTTCAGGTTTAGGCAATAAAGCCTTTCTGGATAACCTTAATTTGCCTGTTTTGGGATCCACTCCTACTAATTTAACTTTAACTGGATCTCCTTCCTTGAAGACTTCTTCTACTTTTTCAATTCTACTATGTGAGATTTCCGATACGTGCAACAAACCACTTTTTCCTAAAAAGTCAACAAATACACCATAAGGCATGACTGTTTTGACTTTACCCTCATAAACATCTCCTACTTGTGGAACGAAGGTGATTTTCTTAATTCGCTCCAAAGCAGCATCAATAGAGGCCTTATCATTACTCGCGATACTGACAATTCCTTGATCATTAACTTCCTCAATATTAATATTGGTACCTGTCTCTGCCTGAATTTCTTGTATAACTTTACCACCTGGGCCAATCACCGCACCTATGAAACTCTTATCAATGACCAACTCTACGATTCTAGGGGCATGAGGCTTATAATCTCCTCTCGGTTGTTCAATGGTTTTTTTCATTTCATTCAGAATATGAATTCGACCATCTTTGGCTTGAGATAGCGCATTTTCCAAAATCGCATATGGCAAACCATCTACTTTGATGTCCATTTGGACTGCAGTAATCCCCTGATCAGTTCCCGTTACTTTGAAATCCATATCCCCCAAGGCATCTTCATCACCTAAAATATCACTTAAAATGGCAATCCTACCCCCTTCTGCAATCATTCCCATAGCGATTCCCGAAACCGGTGCTTTAATTTGAACCCCTGCATCCATCATTGCTAAAGTTCCTGCACATACGGTAGCCATAGAGGAAGAACCGTTAGATTCCATAATGTCAGAAACAATTCTCATGGTATAGGGGAATTCAGTAGGCAGTACTTTCCTCAAAGCTCGACCAGCTAAATTGGCATGACCAACCTCCCTTCTACCAGGTCCCCGCATAGGTTTAACTTCTCCTGTAGAATAAGCTGGGAAATTATAATGTAAGATAAATCTATCAAAGCGCATTCCAAGCGCATTGTCAATCATCATTTCATCTTGCTTGGTTCCCAAAGTCATTGAAGTAAGAGACTGGGTTTCCCCTCTTGTAAATATGGCAGATCCGTGAGCTGAAGGAAGATAATCAACTTCACACCATATATTTCTAATATCGGTAGTTTGACGACCATCCAGTCGAATCCCCTTATCTAAAACCATATTCCGAATGACCTCTTTCTTGAGTTTGCCAAAATACCGATCAACCATCTTGGCCTTTTCTTCCACATTTTCATCTGCTCCAAACTTTTCTTCAAACTTATCCATTAAGGAAGTCTTTATTTCATCAAATCTAGACTTTCTGGCATTTTTGTCTAAAGCACCTGCAGCAACTTCGTAAATCGCCTTTTCCGTTTCAGCTGCCACCCAAGATTTCAAATCAGCATCTTCAGCTAACAATACAATTTCTCTCTTGTTTGAAGCCTTATCTCCCACCTTTTTTGCTAATTCCAATTGTGCCTGACACTGAACTTTAATGGCATCATGAGCAATTTTAATGGCTTCTATTAAATCATTTTCGGCACATTCATTGGCCTCACCCTCCACCATCATAACGTTATCCATGGTCGCCGCAACAATAAAGTCCATATCGGCATTCTCCATCTCACTGTGCTTGGGATTAACTAGAAATTTACCATCCACTCTGGCTACTCTAACCTCAGAAATAGGTCCAGCAAATGGGATATCCGAAACCGATAAGGCTGCAGACGCCGCCAAGGCGGCAAAAGCATCAGGTGGTACATCTGTATCTCCAGAGATGAGGTTAATAATCACCTGAGTTTCATTCATATAATTGTCGGGAAACAAAGGACGTATGGCTCGGTCTACTAACCTGCTGATCAATACTTCATAGTCTGATAATTTAGTTTCCCTCCTGAAAAAATTTCCCGGAATTCTTCCCGCTGAAGCAAATTTTTCCTGATAATCAACTGACAAGGGGAAAAATGCTTGCCCCTCTTTCATTTCATAATTGGATACCACTGAAGCAAAAAGCATCGTATCCTCAATTTTAATTACCACAGAGCCATGGGCCTGGGTAGCTAACTTCCCGGTCTCCATAATAACCTCCCGACCATCGGGAAGTTGAAAGGAAGTTGAAATTGGAATCTGTTGTCCCATTTAATTTATATTTAAGCATCAAAAAAATCACTCTTTAGACCATCCTTAAGGATGAACAAAAACAATTTGACAGAACTATATATTAATCAATTCCATCAAAAGAATTCAAATATACCAATTAGATGGAAATTTACTTTCCCAGTAACCAATATTGAGGTAGGTCGGGAAGATGAGAAAAGAAAAAGCGACTGCTCAAAGAACAGTCGCTTTAATTTTATTTTCTGATTCCTAATTTTTCAATCAGATCTCTATAGGCTTGAATGTCCTTTTTTGCAATATATTGCAATAATTGACGCCTCTTACCAACCATTCCCAACAATGCCTTTCTGCAAGAATGGTCTTTTCTGTTTTGTTGTAAATGCTGAGAAAGCTGCTGAATTCTGTAAGTAAACAACGCAACTTGCGCAGCGGAAGAACCTGTGTTCGACTCGGAACCACCAAATTCCTTGAAAATTTCGTTTTTCTTTTCTGTAGTTAAATAAATACCCATAATTAATTTTTAAACCGTTAGTGATTATGCCATCAGTTACAGCGTCGCAAATATAGTAATTATTCTTTAACACTAGTAATATTCATTGAATACCTCAGAGTCAAAAGATATTTACTAACAATTCTTAAGTGAAAATTTAATACCTCAGGAATCAGCCCTACCAGTTGAATATCGCTATTACAATAATTACTCTTTAACACCGGTAATATTCCTTGAATGGCTCTTACAGTCAAAAGATATTTACTAACAATACTTAAGTGAAAATTTAATACCTCGGGAATCAACCCTACCAGTTGAATATCGCTATTACAATAATTACTCTTTAACACCGGCAATATTCATTGAATGCCTCTTACAGTCAAAAGATATTTCCTAACAATACTTAAGTGAAAATTTAATACCTCGGGAATCAGCCCTACCAGTTGAATATCGCTATTACAATAATTATTTTGTAACCATGTTATGAACAACTAATGATTGTTGGACTTATAGGGCTTCAATAAACAATTTACCTCAGTGGAAACCTAAAGATCAGGAATGGACCATTTCAAGTAAAAATATGTCAAGTAAAGCAATTAATTTTTAACTACTATAATACTCTTCCAGTGCTTGTTGCAACCTTGGCACTACTTCGAATAAATCCCCTACCACACCGTA
>JBEAPR010000090.1:0-3393 GCA_041164265.1 Bacteroidota bacterium
AATTTGAGTAATCTTTCAGGTACGAATACAGGCGACCAGGATTTAAGCACCTTAGCAACGAAAACTGCCTTAAGCGATTCAATTGGACAAGTTCGCAGCGAGATACCAAGCGGAGTTCAAATCGGTGATATGACGCAGGGAGGCATTGTCTTTTATATTGATGCATCAGGAGAGCACGGCCTAGTAAGTGACACAGTGGATCTGGATTACGCTGGGGATTTTACTCATCAATGGAGTACGGTATACGAAGATACTGGAGCAAGAGGAGATGGCATCGGAGCAGGCGCGATGAATACGCTGCTTATAGTATCAGCACAACGAGGAGATACAGACTCAGCTGCGCGACTCTGTGCTGATCTGGTCAGGGGAGGATATGGAGACTGGTATCTGCCTTCAAAGGAAGAATTGAACTTGATGTATAATAACTTAAAAGTGGAAGGACTTGGTGGCTTTGCGAGTACGTATTACTGGAGTTCTACTGAGCTCAATAGTTACGACGCGTGGGATCAGAATTTCAACAATGGCGACCAGGACAACTACTTCACTAAGACCAGCAACGGCAAAGTAAGGGCTGTTCGGGCTTTTTAACTATTTATCTATTTAACCATTTACCGCGAAGCGGTCGATTATAGAAATAAGCATGGCTCTGTATTATGACTTACCAGTATATAAAGATGTATATCATCTCACATTGAAAATCTTTGAATACACAAAAGATTTCCCGAGAGAATACAAATTTACGATCGGACAAGATATGAAGCGTGATGCGATACAACTTGTGAGGAGTATCTATAGGGCTAACAAATCGAAAAGTAAGGTAGTTTACCTTGAAGCATTTTTGGATGATTTTGAAATACTTAAATTGGAGATTAGACTTTGTACTGATATGAAAATATTGCCCTTAAGAAAACAAACTGAATTTAGCCTGTTAATGGACAGTATTGGCAAACAAATAACAGGATGGTGTAATGCACAGAAAGAATAATTATGGCTGGAATTGGCATTGTTAAGATGATGGCAAGATAGCAAGGTTTTGATTGAAAAAGCGATAAAGGGACAGTCCCGACAGATGTCGAGGCTGTTAAACGAGAGTTTTGGTAAGAATCTGGATCGAGTGGTCTGGGTTTCTGGTGAAACTTTCAAATTTATGTGAGATTCCTGACATAGATTAAAACACCTTTATTTATTGTAGTTGGTGGCTTTGCGAGTACGTTCTACTGGAGTTCTACTGAGAACAATAGTAACAACGCGTGGAAACAGAATTTCAACAATGGCAACCAGAACAACAACAATAAGAACAACAACAACAGAGTAAGGGCTGTTCGGGTTTTTTATCAAGACAGAAGGATGCCTGAGTTAATAAATCAATCTCAGGCGTCTTTCATTTAAACCAACAGATGAAATGCAACTTGAGCTATTCAATGGAAAGGAAACTAAGATAACCGGAGAGGTTGCTCTGGTAGAGATTTTTGAGTCCTATTTACAATGCAGAAAAAATAAGAGATATACAGCTAATGCGATAGCCTTCGAAATAGACTATGAGCATAATTTAATAAATTTATGGAGAGAGATAAATGCGGGTACATACAAGCCAAATCGCTCTATCGCATTTATCATAGATCAAGCCGTAAAGCGAGAAATATTTGCAGCTGATTTTAGGGATAGAGTTGTTCATCATTATATTATTAAGAAACTCAATCCATTATTTGAGAAACAATTTATCATAGACAGCTATGCATGTCGAGTAGGAAAAGGAACCCATTTTGGCATTCAGCGGATCAATAGATTTATCAGAAAGTGCTCACAAAATTATAGTGAAGACTGCTTCATCTTGAAATTGGATATCAAAGGATTTTTTATGCACATTGATCGGAGTATACTCTATGCTGGATTAAAGGAATTCATAACTCAAAAGTACAATGGGGACGATAAAATAAAGCTTCTTGAGTTAGTCAAGATAAATGTCTTTAATGATCCAACTGACAATTGCATTAAGAAAAGCAGTGCAAAAAAGTGGAAGGGATTGCCACAATCAAAGAGTTTGTTTCATTCTCCTTCTGGAAGCGGACTACCTATAGGAAATCTTACGAGCCAGATCTTCGCTAATTTTTACATGGATAAGTTTGATCATTTTATCAAGCATAACTTGGGTATTAAATATTATGGCAGATATGTAGATGACTTTGTGATTGTACATGAGGATAAGGAATATCTAAAAAGGCTTATAGGTATTATCAAAATCTTTCTAAAAGTCGAACTGCGATTAGATATACATCCCAAGAAAATTTATCTACAGCATTATACCAAAGGGGTTTCATTTCTTGGCACCTTCATCAAGCCTAATCGCATCTACATTGGCAAACGAACGAAGGGTAATTTTTATAAGGCAATCCTTAGACAGAATGAGATCACTAAAAAATATAAGCCGACTATTGAAGAGCAAGTAAAGTTTCAGAGTAGTATGAACTCTTACTTAGGAATCATGAAGCACTACAACACCTACAAATTGAGGAAGAAAATGATCTGGAAATATCTAAGATCCTATTGGTGGAATGTAGTTTATCTATCTGGAGGATATGCTAAATTGGTAAGGAAAGTGAGGAGGAGTACGGCAAGTAACACGTGATATAAGATCAGACTTTGCTATCGCTGCGTCCGCTCCATATCACCGATCCATTGGGAGCAATCAGAGGTAGGGTTAGAGGATTAAAATCGGGATAACAGGCTCTGGAAATATTGTGATGGAGTAGGGAAGGGATAGATAAAGCCATAAAAAAAAGGGGGAACACTCGAAAAGGTTCCCCCTAAAAGTATTTTTAAACCAATTAAATTTAGAAAGCTCGGTATTCGGACTGCAAATACTGATTAGCTTCAGATTCTTTAAACTGAGCAGTAGCATTGTCCCAATGGAGTGTTTGATTCGGGAATCTTCCAGCAATAACGCCTAATAAAATAGCCTCTGTCAAACGAGCAGAGTAACTAAAAGGAGCGCTACAATCAGTTTTTCCCAAACAAGCATCGACAAATTGGTGATAGTGATCTATTTTATCCAAATCGGGATAATCGTAATTCTCGTATTGGCCGTTAACTATCTTTTTAGGCTTTAGCATAAAATGAGGCAATAGCAGCCTTTCACCATTTTCTCCGATAAACATGGCGCCTTGATCAGGTAGTTTATCTCCATTAGGTAAAGTTAAATCGGGGTGTTTTTCCTCCGGTGCACCTGGACCATCATACCAAATCCAAGTCAACTTATCCGTAGTGTACTTAGTACCGGGGAAAGTATAGGTAACGACATTTTTTTCAGGATAACCAATGCCATTGGGAGCTCGGCATACATTTTTGATGGTTTCCGGAACATCCAAATCCAAAGCGGTATAAGGAGTGTCAAAA
>JBEAPR010000091.1:0-44394 GCA_041164265.1 Bacteroidota bacterium
GTATAGGCAATTACTCAAAGAAAAGAAGTTATTTAATTCTATTGATGCTTATGTTACTGGAAATATTGATCCAGGATTGTTAGTGATTGAAGGCAGGCCAGCAAAAGGAGTAAATTTGGAAATGGCAGAAATTGAAATTTGGAAAATCTTAGAAGATTTAAAAAGCCGTCCCCTAAGTAGTAGAGAACTTGATAAAGTTAAAAATAAGATTAGTACACAATTATCTCTATCGGAATTGAGTTCTGTTAATAAAGCAATTAATCTTAGTTTTTATGAGCTTCTGGGCGATGCCTCTATAATCAATAAGGAATATGATTATTACAATGAGGTGACTCCAGAGCAAATTCAAACTTGTGCTGTTGAAATAATGAAAGAGGAATCATGTTCTGTCCTTCAATACAAAAGTGCTGATTAATAATACTTATTTCTCCTATTGGTTTAAAAAGATTTCTTCTAGTTTGGTCTCTAGAGCTTGACCTCTCAAATTAACTGCAATAATTTTACCCTCTGGGTCCAGCAAGAAAGTTTTCGGTATGGAGGTAACTTGATATTGTTGTGCAACATTATTGCTCCAGCCTTTTAGGTCACTTACCTGAGGCCAGGTCAGTTGGTCTTTTTCAATAGCATTGAGCCAACGTTGTTTGTTGTTATCCAAACTGATTCCTAATATTTCAAAGCCTTTTTCACGATATTTTGAATACATTCTAACCACATTGGGATTTTCCCTTCTACAGGGGCCACACCAACTGGCCCAAAAATCCAATAGGAGATATTTACCTTTGAAATCAGACATTTTAATAAGTTTTCCATTTGGATCTTCTTGTGTAAAATCTGGAGGTGTACCCCCTGGATTAAATTGAGTGGCTGTTTTTATCCTTTCTTCCAAAATTCTGGAACTTTCAGGGTTTATTGAATGTAAGACCTCATAGAATGGATTGGCATATTTAAGAAGTTCAGGATGTTTTTTTTGTTCTAAGGAATTGAAAATACCACCTAATGCCATAACTTGAATATTAGCTTGTTCTGGCAGCAGTTGAAGTAAATCTGAAAATATGGTATTCATTAAATCAATTGGAACTCCTATATCCACTAAGGTTTTACTATAGTTTCTAAATGATTCATACAAAAAGGGATTATAAGGGACAGCTAGGTTACTGAGATTAGCTTGGCGAAAAAATTCATTAATAAAATGGTTGATTTCATCTTTGTATGGAGAAGCATTGGGTATATAGTCCAAATAGGTGGTCAAACCTATGGCTTCTCCAATAGTCGGATCAAGTTGATGAGATTCTATAAGAAGATTGGATTTTTTCGTATTTATCTCATAGAGTTTGGTAAAAAAAGCATTTCTTACCGAATCTTGGTTTGCTTTTTGCAATAAAGCTTTAGTTCTACCTGATTCGATATTTAGATTGGTTAATTGTTTTCTAATGTTTTCAAACTCTTCGTTAAACGGAGCATTAGCAAGCGTAATTTCTTTTAAGTTGTCGCAGTTTCCAGAAAAGGTCAAGTTCGTTTCTTTACCATTCAGAGCAAATAATCTAAAAGAATTCGGAGGGTGTCCTAAATAGTAAAAGGAAGGTTGGTTAATAGAGATCGCGTATGCGGTACCTGGCGATTCGGTAGATAAAATTTTTTTTTCAACCTCTTTGAAACCTAATCCGTCAAATAAGTAAAGGGAAGGAGGGTTGGGACAATTCTCCAGGTTTACTTCAATGGTGACTTCCTGACTGTAAACTTGTTGAGTAAATAGTAGAAGAAATAAAAGGTTTGGTAAGAGTTTAGCTGACATTAATCGAAACAATGTAATTAATATTAATCTAAGTTGAACGCAATTGATCAACTGAGGGTTATTAAATAAAAAATAATTTCAAGCGTGAATTCAAAGTTAATAGGTTTCTTACTTTTTCTGGCTATAGCCATTGTTATTCTTATGAGTGTGGTAAAATTTGCATTCAGGTTATTGTTTGGCATCTTTCCATTTTTACTTTTAGCCACTTTATTTATCGATCGATCGGTATTTGTGGAATATGTTTCTAAAATTAAATCTTTGTGGAAAGACAATTGGATATTAGGTGGGGGTGCTATTGTATTAAGTTTTGTATGTATTCCTTTGGTGTCCCTGTATTTGTTTGTTAAGGCACTTAATAGAAAGCAGCAAAAGCCAAAAGTTAAAAATGAAGAATGGATTCCCTATGAAGAGATTGTAGAGGAACCTTCCAAATCCGAACGTAATTTTTACTGATTATTTTTCCATTCACTCTGAAAGTGAAAAGAAATTTTCGGGAAGTTTTCTTGAATGGTTTTTAAAGACCATGCAGATTCAGCAAGAAAAACAGGTTTGCCATCCTTATCCGTGGCCATATCTCGTTTGCGTTTATTTTTAAACTCTTGCAGTTCCTTACTATTTTCTGCTGAAATCCAGCAGGCTTTATAAAGACTTACTGGCTCATAAGTAACTTTAGCGCCGTATTCGTGCTCCAGTCTATATTGAATTACTTCAAATTGTAGAGCACCAACAGTACCAATAATCCTTCTGCCATCTTCATCTTTGGTAAACATTTGGGCAACGCCCTCATCCATTAATTGTTCTAATCCTTTAGATAACTGTTTGGCTTTCAAAGGATCAGCATTATTTACGTATCTAAATTGCTCTGGTGAAAAACTTGGGATACCTGTAAAATGAAGAGACTCTCCCGAAGTTATTGCGTCTCCAATTTTAAAATTCCCAGAGTCATATAATCCAATTACATCACCTGGGTAGGCCTCGTCGATGACCATTTTCTTTTCAGCCATGAAAGAGGTAGGGTTGGGAAACTTCATTTTTCTGTTTAATCGAACATGAAGATAATTGGTGTTTCTTTCAAATATTCCGCTGCATATTCTTAAGAATGCAATTCTGTCCCTATGCTTAGGATCCATGTTTGCATGAATTTTGAATATAAATCCGGAAAAATCTTTTTCATTTGGTTTGACGATTCGTTCCTCAGTAATTCTCTTTAATGGTTGTGGGGCAATTTGTACAAAGCAATCCAAAAGCTCTTTGACTCCAAAATTATTTATAGCACTACCAAAAAAAACAGGAGATATAGATCCTTCTAAATAGGCATTTCTGTCAAATTTTGGATATATACCTTTAATGGTTTCCACTTCTTCTCTCAATTCATCGGCAGGCCCTTTTCCAACGGAATTTTCAAGTTCCATTGCCTCCAGATCTTTAATTTCTATGATTTCTTCTGGATTTTCTAGTTTGCCATGAGGACTAAAAAGTTGAAGTTTCTTTTCAAATAAATTATAAACGCCTTTAAACCTCTGCCCCATACCAATAGGCCAGCTGAGTGGGCATACATGCAAACCTAGTTTCTGTTCTATTTCGTCCAATAAATCAAATCCATCTTTTCCCTCTCTATCTAACTTGTTAATAAAAACAATAATAGGGGTATTGCGCATTCTGCATACGTTGACCAATTTCTCAGTTTGAGGTTCAACTCCTTTTGCCACGTCTATAACTACGATTACACTATCTACGGCTGTCAAAGTTCTATAGGTATCTTCTGCAAAATCTTGGTGCCCTGGCGTATCTAGGATATTTATTTTAAGACCACTATAATCGAATGCCATTACGGAAGTGGCTACAGAGATACCTCTTTGACGTTCAATTTCCATAAAGTCTGAGGTGGTACTCTTTTTAATTTTGTTACTTTTGACAGCTCCTGCTTCCTGAATAGCTCCTCCAAAAAGCAAAAGCTTTTCGGTTAAAGTTGTTTTACCAGCATCTGGATGGCTAATAATTCCAAAAGTTCTCCTTTTCTCCAATTCTTCTTTAAATCCCATGAGTTTGTATTAGTGGCTCAAAAATAAGGAATGCTGACTAATGCGGTGCAGAAAACAAATCAATTCAGATACTAGAAATACTATTAATTATTATCTATTTTACTTTGACTAAAAGAAGATATACTTCTATTTTTTCAAAAAATAGTAATATGAAAAATGTTTTTGCATTTGATTTTTCAAACATAAAAGGTGACTTTTTCGGTGGAATTACAGCTGGTATTGTAGCACTGCCTCTAGCATTAGCTTTTGGAGAGCAAACTGAATTAGGAGCTATTGCTGGATTGTATGGAGCCATTGCTATCGGAGTTTTTGCGGCATTATTTGGTGGCACACCAACTCAGATAAGTGGCCCTACAGCTCCGATGACGGTAGTTTCAGCAGTTATTATTAATGATTCGATTGAGTATGCAGGTTCCTTAGAATTGGCCATGCCCCTTATCATTGGAACCTTTTTTTTAGCTGGGGTAATGGAGGTTTTATTTGGAATATTGGGAGTTGGAAGATACTTGAGATACATTCCTTATCCAGTGGTTTCAGGTTTTATGAGCGGCATTGGGGTCATCATCATAATAACCCAAATTTTTCCCTTTTTCGGTTTACCTGCTCCTTCAGGGGGAACCGTTGGAACGGTTAGCCATCTAAACGAATTAATACCAAATATCAACTACTCATCGACCCTTTTAGCGATGGGAACAGTTTTGATTATTTACCTTTTTCCCAAACTTACTAAGGCTGTTCCCAGTTCTCTTGTGGCTTTAATAGTGATGACGGGTTTGGTATTTTTATTTTTGCCAGTAGGTAGTGTGCCGATAATAAATGATAGTACTGCTAATGGGGTTCCAACTGGTCTCCCTGGAATAAAGCTTAATTTTTTTAGTGTATTTACCGATTTTGGTCATTTGATGTTGATTGTAGAATTCGCTTTTACTTTAGCAGCATTAGGTGCAATAGATTCTTTATTAACTTCTATTGTAGCTGACAATATTACCAAAACAAAGCACAATAGTAATCAGGAACTTGTTGGACAAGGAATTGGAAATATGGCTGCATCGATTTTAGGTGGATTGCCAGGAGCTGGAGCCACCATGAGAACGGTCATCAATGCTAATTCTGGAGGAAAAACAAAGATATCTGGAGTAATAGCAGGATTATTTTTATTGGCTATTTTACTAGGTCTAGGTCCCTTAGTTGGCAATATCCCTAATGGAGTTTTAGCAGGTATCCTAATTACTGTAGGCATTGGTATTATTGATTATAAAGGATTTAAGCATTTGAGGAATATTCCTATTACTGATGCGGTAATCATGTTGGTTGTACTCTTGCTAACGGTTTTTGTCGGTTTATTGGAAGCGGTAGCTATAGGAATGGTCATGGCTGCACTTTTGTTTATGAAAAGTATTTCAGATGTCATTGATCATAAGACTGAGTCCGCACCCATTCGAGATTTTGCTAGAGAGATTCCCTGGAAGGATGAAGGAGATATTATTGATAAAATTGGAAACAAAGTTTACATAAAGCACCTTAATGGACCTTTATTTTTTGGTTTTGCTTCTCGGTTTGGTGAAATGATTAAAGCACTTCCAGAAATAGAGGTGGTTATCATTAGAATGGATCGGGTACCTTATGTAGACCAATCTGGATTGTATGCTTTGGAGGAAGCTATTATTGATTTAAAAGGTCAAGGAATAGCAGTGGTCTTCACTGGGTTAAGTGGCCAGCCCAAAGATATGTTGTATAAAATAAAACTAGTACCTGGATTGGTTTCAAAAGAATTTTGTTTTCCTACCTTTGCAGATGCGTTACAATGGTTGTATGATTTTTTGGGGACTGATGGGGATTTAATTCAATTGGGGCGTGAACCTCGCTAATCATTAAATGGTATTATATAGGTATGGGCTTTTCTTTACAAATGAAAATTAATGAAAACCTGTTTATTAAAGATCCGCAGGAAACCAAATTAGGCAAAAAAATCATACAGCAAGGGATTGTCATTATAGATGAGATAGGTTTTGAACTTTTTACTTTCAAAAAATTAGCTGAACGCATTAATTCAACAGAGGCATCAATTTATAGGTATTTCGAAAACAAACATCTTTTTTTAGTTTATTTATTGTGTTGGTATTGGGAATGGATGATGTTCTCTATTGAACTTAACACTATGAATGTCTCAGACCCTCTCAAGAAGTTAAAAATTGCAATTTCTTCAATAGTGGCGACTACTAGAAGAAATACATCTATTGATTTTGTAGATGAGGATATCCTTCATAAAATTGTTGTAGCCGAATCGACTAAAACCTATCATACCAAGCAGATTGAAAAAGAAAATGATCAAGGGTTTTTTAAAACCTACAAACTACTCAACAAAAAATTAGCAGGTTTTATTTCAGAAATTAATCCACAGTTTAAATATCCTCGAGCCCTGGCTAGTACTATTTTGGAAATGGCTAATACCCATATTTATTTTGCTATCCACCTTCCTTCAATGACTGATGTAAGTGTGGATAATGGTGATTTAAGTCAAATTGAGCAATTGTTATGGGACTTTACTAAGGCTAATTTGAATTTTCAAACCACTTCTACTGAAAATTAATTAAGGTTTAATGGGTAACAATCCTGCGCCTTCTCCCAAACATCTAATATGCTTAAGGATTTCGGCACTTTGATCGAGGGTTATATTGATATTCCTTTTTTTATTGTTGTAGTTAATCCTGATTTTTTCTATTGGATAGTGGACTAACGCATAAAATACATCTATGGGGATAATAGCTGTATGGTTGTATATCCTCATATTAATTTCTCTATTAAAGTTTCCCCTATCTGGATAATTAATCAATCCTACAATGGTATCATTAGCTAACTTCAATAGCAAATTAGTGCCGGGATCTATTTCCGAAATAGATCTTTCTGGAGTTACTAGAGTAAGAAATAAATTACTGTATCCCCCTAATTCTCCATAACTCAAAATGACTTTGGCTTCTTCAATTAATTTAATCCCATCCTCTTCTAAATATTCACTAGCAATTAAATAGCCAATATTTACCGAAGGTGTAGCAATAATAAGGGTGCTATCAAATTCATCTAATTCATTGATGCTGAAGGTACATTGACCTAAAACAAAAAATTGTAATCCCAAGAATAAAAAGAAAACCAGACCAATCCTCTTCATCGCTGAAAATTAAGGAAAATTAGTATTTCAAAAGAGTGATGTTTCCTTTTTTAATGAATTTTTCTTCATTGTAGCAAGTTCCTTCTACTACATAGCCAAAGACATTTGGAAGAAGCATTTTCCCTTTAAATGTTCCATCCCAACCGGTTTCTTGCTGGCTAGATTCGAAAACTTTTTCTCCCCAACGATTATATATTTTCATATTCAAATCAATGATAATCTCGCTCCTGACCTTAAAGTAGTCGTTTTCTCCATCTCCGTTTGGTGTAAATGCATTAGGGATAAAAATATAGGGTTCGCTGCATGGCAAATCGTCTCGCACTTGTACCGTAATGGGAAGTATTTCGGTACAGCCTAATTTTTCAAGTTCTACCAAATATTCTGTAGTGGTACTGGGCTGAGCTAAAGGGTTGGCTATAGTCGGATCACTCAATGAATTCGCAGGAGTCCAGTTATAAATACAGGATTCGCAACCCAAGACCTCCAACCTAGCAGTATCATTAGGGAAAATGGTAGATGGATCTGCAAAAACCTCAGCCACCCCTAAATCGACAAATTGAATAGATGTATTTAAAGTATCCTTACAGTCAAATTGATTTTCTAGGAAAACCGTAAAATTATTACTATCTACCGCAGTGACTGTAGCAGATGGTCCTACGAAAGGATCAGATAAAATTTCAGTAACTGGCTCCCAAAAATAGACTAAACTGTCGTTAGGTTTTTGATTGATTACTTGAATTTCAATATCTCTTGCTGGTTCGCATAGGACGGTATCAAGCGGTTTTAATGTAGCTTGAATAACACCATCTCCAATAGTAAGCGCATCAGCAAGTACGCATCCATTGGAATCTGTTACCTCTGCGTATAGGATTTGGCCGGGTGTAGCTAATCCAATAACGGTATCTCCTGAAGCAAAGAAGCTGCTTAAATCAGATTGATAACTCCAACGAACATCGGTAGAGTTATTACTTGACACGAATAAGTGCAAACTATCCTGATAACATAGTGTGGTATCAGGCAGTAAAGTAAAACGAATGGAATCATATACAATCGCCAAGACCTCAATATCCGTTTGGCACGGTGTACCTGGATAGGCAATAGAAACTTTAAATGAAGTATTGTTGATGACAGAGGCGGTTGGATTGGGAATACTGGTATTGGAAACTAATTCACTAGGTCCCCAGTCATAAATATAGGTAGGATCTGCATTCTCTCCTAATTCAAAAAGTACATCGGGACAAGTAAAAATGGTATCCAATAAATTAGCATCCAAGGGAGTGATATCCGATGTCAAGGTAATGGTATCCAAACAGCCCAATTGATTGGAAATATATCCTAGTAGTGTTTGTTGATTTTCAGAAAAGCTAACTTTTATATTACCTGGTTGATCGGTTAAGGTTACTATTTCAGAAGGATCCCAGTTAAAAGTTAGGTCATCAAGTGAATCTAAATTTACTACATTGATAAGCAGTGTGTCTCCTTGGCAAAATGAAGTATCTGCACCTATTGGAAAATCAGTATCATAATCTACGCCATTATCAACTACAAGGACTTTTTCCTTTTCAATACACCCAAAGGTATCTACGGCTACTGCTGTTACTGTATCTACTCTGAAAGGGTTAATACTTATTTGATCAGTTCCATTGTTAATCAAATTTCCAGTGGAATTCTCCCAGAATATATTTGTTCCAACATTAGCTGTTGCTAAAAGAACAGCATCCTCTCCGCAAGTTAAGGTATTGCCTTGAGTAGCTAGATTTAATGGTTCTGGTACTTTGACTACTACTTCTTGTATGTATTGACAGGTATCAAAACCAAAGTGGGTAGCTGTAACAGTATAGGTAGTAGTAGATTGTGGGGTAACTTCCGGGTTGGCACCCTGAGTAAAATCTAAACCAATATTGGGAGACCAAGAGTATACCAAGTTAGTATCAGGTTGAGGATTTAGAAAAGTGGGAATCCCTCTACATACCACCAAAGTGTCTGGAATAAACACTTGGGGAATATAAACTTGGAAAGAATCAGTAAAAGACGCAGAACAATTATTTTCTGAGGTAATAACCATAGTAGCAATTACGGGACCACTTTCCAATATTTCAATTGAAGGGTTAGCCTCATTTGATGATTGCCCATTGCTGAAATTCCATTGATAGGTGAGTGTGTTTTCAAATATATTGATGGAAGTGTCCTCAAACTTAATAGTTTGGCTCGTATTTCCACAGGATTCAATAGATTTTTGAAAATTGGCAGCCAGTTCAACAGCAGCAACATTAATGGTATCTCTATATACTCTATTGCCACAGGCAACATCGTACCCCAAAGACAAGGTAACCACATAAGTTCCGGCTTTGGAATAAGTATAAGTAGGATCTGTAGCCCTAGACTCTGAGAATACGCCGACTTCTTGAAAATCCCAATGATAGGCTAACGCATTGCTGCTGGTATTGGTAAAATTAATAGTTGCACCATCACATTCGAATTCGTAGGTAAAACTCAAAGAATAATTGGTATCGATCACGGCAGTTTGTATAGAATCTAACCTAGTACAACCATATTGAGAGGTTGTGGTTAGATAAACTATTCGTTCCCCAATGGTATCTTTTAAAATGGGATTAGCAGAATTGATGCCAGTAAGAAAAAATTCACTTGACTGCCAACTAAAAGTCAAAGAATCATTTAAATCTAGGTTTTGAACGTTAAGGGAGAATGGCTCACCTTGGCAAACTGCTGCCGTATCAGGTAATGCTAAATCAATGGGCCCACCAATCACTTCAAAATAGAATTGCTCTTTACAACCCTTGTCTAATGTGGTGCTTTCAACATAAAAACTATCTATCCCGCTAATTGCTAAACCAATACTATCACCTGTACCCATCCTTTCTTTACTTCCTGTACTATACCATTCAAAAGTAACAGGAAGATCAGAGGTGGCTATTACTTGGGTGGAGTCTTCGCAAGAGAGGCCTGCACCAACTAATGATAAATTAGCAGTTGGGGAAACTTCAAAAAATATTTTTTCTTCTGCTGAACAGGTATCTGCACCAACTGTGGAAACAACTAAAGTATAATCAGTAGAGGTCAATGGTTTAAAAAAAGGTTCAGCAATATTGGGATCACTAATACCTAAAGTAGGGCTCCATTTATAAAAACTGTTAGTATCTATTGAAATGGGAATTTGCGCTTCTGTACCGTAACAAATGAAATTAGAATCCTGTAAATTGGCAGATTGGGTTAATAAAAAAGGAATTTCATTTTTATTGATTTGATGACTACAGTTATTCTCATCTGTAACGGTGTATTGGATATCAAGAGTTTCACTTTGATATAATTTGAATGTTGGATTAGGTTCATCGAAAACTAATCCATTAGAAAGTCGGTATTCGTAAAAGTTGGTATTGTTGTCTGAATTAATTGAATGATCTAGTAACTGCACCAGAACAGAATCCCGATTGCAAGAATTGTATTCAATTTTGAAGTCTGCTAGTAGCGTTTTTTGATCTACATTGATTTCTTTGATAAGGGTGTCGCGGCAAACTTCCGAATCGGCCAAACTTAAGGTAATGGCATATTTTCCTGTATCAGGGAAGGTAAATAGCGGTTCAAAAACATTTGAAGTATCCGCTGAAATAGAATCAATTCCAAAATCCCATTTAAAATTATTTGCACCTTGAGAAAGATTTTCAAATATCACTTGCACTGAACTCTTACAACTTTGTAGAAAGTCGAAGTCTAAAACAGGTGGGGTTTTTACCGTAACAGGAATGGAATCTGTAATATAACAAGCACCTCCACCAGCAGAAATCGTGACCCTAAAAGTTATATCTTCTGTGGCGAGGAAAGACGGATTTCTTGAATTAGAATCGGATACCAATTCCGCAGGAGCCCAATTGTAGGTATAACCTAAGTATTCTGGAGTAAGTGGATTTAATTCAACACTATCCCCAAGGCATGCCTCCAAACCATTAGGAATATTCAAATTCAGGTTTGGAATACTACTATCAAATGATTTGGTAAGGGTGCTTATACAGCCATATTCATTGGTTAAGGTCAAAGTTACATTCCCCAATATTCCGAATGGAACCGGAAAAAATGGACTTTCTTCTCGAGAGGTTAAAATGGTACTCCCATATTGTAGTTCCCAATAATAAGATACAATCTCTGCAGTATCAACAGTTAAATCAAACATTCTTACAACTGGACTTTCTTCACAGCTATAGACATCAATTCTGAAATCCATATCTGCCCCAGTTCCATGAATCACTAAAGTTTGGATTAGGGTATCAGAACAAATAGTATTTGGTTCTGCTATTAAGGCCACTTGATAGGATCCCGGACCATCAAATGTGAAAGAAGGTCTGGCTAAATTAGAAGAATTTTCAGTAGAAGGCCAATCGAAATACCAAAGAAAATTATCAGATTCAAGGCTATTATTATTAAAGCTATAGGTCAACGAATCACAGGTCGTCTCAGGCAGGTCATACCGAGCTGTTACAATTCCGCATTGGGCAACATTATATTGAAAATCTCTTCTAGTAATGGACAGAAGATTACCAGTTTCCTTATTGTACTCTTCTACACAAAGACCTACAACAAATTGTCCCTCAAGTTCCGGGATACCGGTCATCACCCCAGTATTTGGGTCAATCTGAAGGGGCTCCCCTAATCCAAGTACATTATCAACTGAAAAATCAATTCCACTACCACTAATCCAAGGGATGGTGTCATAAGGCGGATTGTTAGGGGGTTGTGGCACGGGGTTGGCCAAATTAGCTCCAGCTTTGGGTTGACAAAACTTATAAACTAAAGAATCCTCCACATTGTCTTCTATGTCAATCGCAGAATGGTCAAATCGAAGAGATTGGCCATAGCAAACAAATATAGGAGGCCAAAAATTAATTTCTGGACTACTGTTACATATAAGGATAGCTTCTTCAGTGAGATCGATATCAAAAGTAGACCCAGTAGCAATTGGATCTTCAATATTGGTTATGGTTTCATTACGGCAACACCTTTGGTAAACAATTTGATATCCCCCTGGAATTGGATCAAGTTGCACCGTATCAAGATAAGTCGTGGTATGAACACAGACATCGGGAGGGCTTACCAAACAAGGATCTGATTCATCGTAGTTTAGGGTGTCGTCCACCATTATTCCATTGACCATGGAAGGACTAATCAAAAGTTCCGTAATCAAAATTCCATCTCTATTAAAGATACCTATAGAAGCAGGATCATCAAATAAAGCATTTGGGGCTGCATTCAAACAATCTCGATATACATCTAATTTAATTTGGAAGGTATTATTACCTAAACATTTATATCCAATTTCACCCCCTACAATATGAGTGGCATTTGCCTGAAAATATCCACCGATTATAGATGTAAATACAAACAACAGATGTTTCAAATACTTATTCTTCATCTACCAGTTTTACATTTATTCCAATAATATCAGCCCTTCGGGAAAAAGATGCACTAAAACTATACACAGAGTTTCTCAAATCGCTCATATCCTCTAATTTGCTTTTAATTTCTGGATCTATTCCAGGGTCTTCTCCGATTGGAAGGATTTTAATTTTGAATGTTCCTTTTTCCAAATAAGGTTTGATGGCTCCGTTTTTATAGGCTTCAAATTCTTTAACCAAACTATTAATTCTACGCTCAGCTAACTTTTGGTTGTATTCTTCATCTCCTCTTGGACTCGTATATCCTTGAAGTTCAATTTCCAATTCATTACCCTCCTCGAGAAAAGGAACTAATTTTTCTAAAAATAATTTGAGGGTAATCTGCCCACCTAAAACATCCCGATCGAAAAAATTTCTCAATCTAGTTGCGCTCACTAAGGTATCCTCTGGAGCCATCCCCTCAATAAATTTCTGTACGAAAAGGTCTTTTTGTTGATAGTAATCCTTTGATGCTTCAGAGTAGGTGGAGCTGGAAATACTAGTTAATGTTTTGGGGCCAGGCTCGTCATTATTGTAATAAAGTGAAAAAGGTAAAGGGGGAATAGGGTCAGGATGAAGACATATTTCAAAGGTGATTTGATTCCCAAATTCTATTACATCAGCCACTGTAAATGTTTTCTCAATTTCAGCAGGTTGGTAACCAACGCGTTGTGCCTTTAATTTGATTTCGGAATTCAAAGGAATGGATTTAAATAAAAATTCTTGCTGCTCATTTTTTATAGCAGTGGGAAAAACTTGCCTTTTTACGCCTCCCTTGAATTCATTTAGCTCTATTTGTACCTCTTTCAATGGCTCTTCAGTTTTGCAATCAAAGGTTAAAACTTCTAGGTCTATCAGACTTTTTTTGAGGTACACCTCATAGGTGAGGGTAGAATCTTTAATGATAATTTGATTTCTCAAGTCTATTACTTGAGAATAAGGAATAAATGTTGACTTATTTACTTCCAAGCGAAAGTATCCAAATTGGGAAAGTAAAAAATCATAACGATTATCATTGACGATGGGCGGGATATTACCAGTGGGCATCTCATTGCCCTCCAATTCAAGTAATAATACTAGTGCATCTGTAACCGGCTTGCGTAATTCAGGCGTTCCTTCGTATACTTCTACCACTAATTCGATAGTTGGGGAAAGCTCAGCCGTAAAAATATCATTACAGCAAGCCTTTGAGAATACATCAACCACCTGAGTACCTGGACGATTAGAGGTAAAAAAGGCCTTGTTGCCTACATCGTCAATAATAAAATATTGATCGTCATAGGAGGAATTGAAAGCAACGCCCCCATTTTTGATTTGGGTGGGTACATAAGGAGAATCGAAAACGGAGGACTGGAAAATATCATATCCTCCCAAAGAGGCTATCTGAAAGTTTGAACTAAAAAAAAGGCTTTGTGCTTTTTCATTAAAAAATGGAGTAATTTCATTCCCTAAAGTATTAATCTGACGCAAATTAATTGGCTTGGAAACTTCCCCGTTGGCTAAGATTTCAGCAGCATAAATATCGTATCCCTGGTTGCGCCCTCCAAAAGGTCTATTGGAAGAAAAATACAATATGTCCTTCTCTTCTTTTTGATGAAATCCTGCAGCAGGTTGAGTGGTGGAATACCCCTCTAAATTTATATTTAAGGTATCCTCAGGTCCAAAAGATCCATCTGGACCTATCGCTCTAAAAAAAATCTCACAGGTAATTTCATTATCATCATCGTATTTGCATCCTGAATAATATACTAGCGAGTTGTTTTTAGCGAAAGTTAAATTTCCAATAATTCTGGTTGAATCATTTAGGACATCCATGGATTTAAGATCTAATGTCCCTATTGGAAGTTCAAAAATTTTGGCCCCTTTTCTTTCTGGAAAATGCTTGTCTTTTGCCAATTTCTCTTTGAAAGAGGCAAAATATAGTTTGTCTCGATTAAGCGTCAAACCAAATTCAGATTCTGGAGAATTAATCCCTTCGGGAAAAATTTTAAGGGCTACTCTACGGGTGGTATCTTTATTAGATTCCGCCCAATAGCACTGTTCCTTGAGTAAGTTGGAAAGTTCCTGATATTTTTCTTTTTCACTTGATTTAAGTTGGTTAAAATCATTAATCCAATATAAACCTTGCTGGTAGTTAGATTTTGTAATAGCTATTTGTGCTTTTCTAATTCTAGCTAGGGGAAACTGATGATTGGTATCTAATTGAATAACTTCGTCAATTACAGTTTCCGCCAGATCAAAGGCTTTAAAATTCCAAGCTGCATCACCATATTTATACTTATTAGAGAGGGAAGTGGAATCATATTCTAATGCTATTTCATAGTATTTCATAGCAGTGTAATAATCGCCGTTAACCATGGCTGTGTCCCCTGCCTCCACCCATGCTTTCAAGGACTGGCCTATACTCTGACTATTTACCAGCACAAAAAATAATAATATGGATATTATTTTCCTCATACTATCATTAACTATAGTTTAAGTCCCCCTAGATTAAAGGACAAATTTTAAATTCTGGAACAGGGGGAACTTTCCTAATGATGTATTGAATGGAAAATTCAGGACCTCCTCTTCCTTTGTTCGCAGCATTGAAATCAGAAATTGTACTATCATATGAAAAACCTACCTTCCAATTGTTGTAATTTAACTGAACTGCGGGAAACAAAGCATCGCTCGCATCAAAAAATCTTATATTGAAACCTAACTGCAGAGAAACCTGATTACCAGGCTTTTTACTCAAATGTAATTTTCCACCTATTCCTGCAATAGTTTCGTGAAAAGGCCCCTGAAATTGAACGGATAAATTACCCAATAAATCAAAATCTCCTCCAAGCATCAAAGTCCCTAACACATAAGGATTCACCCTTACTGCAAGAGGAAGTGGAGCCCCCTCTTCTAAAAACCTTTGATCCGGTTGATTTATATGAAATAATCCAACCCCAAAATCAATTTTATTTCTTTGCTCCAATCGATCAATGAGCCCCTCTCTATCGCGCTGTTGGATTCTAATATTAATTCCAGCTGAAAGTCCAAAGAAGTTATTATTAGTGGTTGGAAAATTTTCACCAGATCCAGTGTTAGGATCATACACACCCAATAATGGATCATATTGATTGTCAAAAGTTAATTTACTAAAGTTAAATGTTCGGTGATTGAAGGTAGCCTGACTGCCTACAGAAACAAATACCTTTGGAGAGAATCGTTTAGTGTAAGAGCCTGAAACTCCTATTTTGGTCCTGGTTAATTTTGAAATTCCAGCTATATCGTGTTGGAAGATAAGCCCTCCTGCAAAAAAACTTCTATCCATCCCTTTATTCGCAAAGTTCTGGTCATAGGCTACATTTAAGGTCTGAAACGCAACTGGAACGGATGACCATTGGTTTCGGTAATTGGAAGAAAATCTCATATCTCCTCCAAAAACACCTGTTAAAGCTGGATTTAGATCAAACGGAGCGTTATAAAATTGAGAGAAATGTATGTCTTGTCCTAACGACTTAAAAGCCAATAGAAGTAAAATAAGAACCCTTACTTTATAGATGTATTTCATACTTCCTTTTTAGCAAAAGATTGCCAAACCAATTAGGATTGTTATCAATCAAAAAATTTGAACCAGTAAGTAGTCTTATCAAATTTAATTGTAAAAATACGCATAAATAACATATTATTATAATCTAATTATATAACCATTTCTTTGATTATCAGTACCGTTAGATAATCGTATTTTTAACAAATGGGCTTTTTATTGTTTATGATGATTTCTTACCATATATTTGTCAGCCCGCATTTGTGGCACAGTTATTGTCCAAATCATGTTAAAACGAAATGATAGTGAATAAATATATCTTAATAGCCCTCTTATTTCCCTTCTTGGCTCATACCAAAATATGGTATGTTGCTCAGGGAATGAGTGGTGATGGCTCATCTTGGACAGCAGCTAATGGAAATCTATCGAGCATGTTAACACTTGCAAAGCCGGGAGATCAAGTTTGGGTTAAATTCGGAACTTACACTCCCACTGAGGATAGTAATAGGTCGGTATCTTTCGTCATTCCAAGTGGCGTTGCACTTTATGGGGGTTTTGAAGGGACGGAGAGCCAAGTCGATCAGAGAGATTTAAGTATTTATCAATCCATTTTATCAGGTAATATTGGAGATGAGAAAATACATACAGATAATTCTTATTCAGTTATTCTCACTATTAATGCAGAATCCTCAACTATTGTAGATGGGTTCATCATTAAAGAAGGTTATGCTGATGGAGCAGGTCTACCAGGAAGCTCTCAAAGGGCAGGTGCCGGTTGGTATAATCAAGGGATTGATGGAGGTGTTTCCAATCCAACCATCATCAATTGTATTTTTCAGGATAATTTTGCCTTGGAAGGAGCTGGATTATATAATAATGCCACTGATGGAAGATGTAATCCATACATTAGGAATTCTGCCTTTATTAAGAATAGGGCAGATTTAGATGGAGGCGCCATTTTTAATAATGGTTTAAGAGGCGAGTGCAGTCCCTTAATTTTAGACTCTTATTTTGCTGAAAACGAGGCTACCTATGGGGCTGGAATTCTTAACCAAGGAGCTCAGGGAGTGGTAAAACCACTAATTAGTAATTGTTCTTTTTCCAACAATAGTTCTTTTATAAAGGGTTCTAGTATCTATAGCTTTAACCAAGATATGTCAGATTGTGCACCAATTGTACAAGGTTGTTCTTTTGAAGAAAACAAATCAGGAATATCAGGCCCTTCTATTAGCAGTAATATAAGTGATTTGTTGTTTGAAAGTTTCTCCAAATCTTCAGCAGCTAAGCCTGGTTTATATATCCGGTCTACAGCCAACTAAATATAGTTATCAAACTTTTTCGGTTCTAGCTATAAGTAATGTCCATTCAAGAATTCGCATTTATATTGACTGAATGAATCAGTTAGGAGATTTATTCTGTATATCACCTCTTAATAATAGCTAAAGGGCAAGGTTCAATTCAGTAGATTTTAGTGTTGCTGAATGAATCAGTTAGGAGATTTATTTTGTATATCACCTCTTAATAATAGTTAAAGAGCAAGGTTCGATTCAGTCAATTGTTCGATTAAAATGGCAAATTACTGACATCTACATTTCCCCCAGTTAAAATCATACCCACATTTTTTTGTTTGAACAGCGCTCGATTGGTCAAAACTACTGCCAAAGGCACAGCACATGAAGGCTCAATAATAATCTTCATTCGTTCCCATATCAGTTTCATGGCCTCGATAATAGATTCTTCACTTACGGTAAAAATATCATCTAGATATTTTCTGAGATAGTCAAAAGTTAAAGGTCCCAAATCAGTTTTAAGGCCATCTGCAATGGTATCAGTACTATAGTTATGTTCAATTTTCCCCGAAGCCAAAGACCGTTTAGCATCATCAACTTTTTGAGGTTCAGCACCTATCACACGAGTGGTGGGAAATTTAAGTTTAGAATAAATAGCTGTCCCACTCATCAAACCTCCCCCTCCAATCGGAGCCAATATAAAATCAAGTGGTGTATTAGCGGGTAACTGTTCATAAAGTTCCTTAACAGCTGTTCCTTGTCCCATAATTACTTGTTCATCATTAAAGGGATGAATCACCGTAGCACCTGTTTGCCGCACTACCTGGTCAAGGCTAAATGCCCTAGCTTCCACTGTAGGTTCGCAAAAGGTAATTAATCCTCCATATCCTTTAGTAGCTGTTTTTTTAATTTCTGGGGCATTTTCAGGCATAACAATATAGGCTGGCACGCCCATTATTGCAGCGGCTCTAGCTACAGCTTGAGCATGATTGCCTGAGGAGTGGGTAGCTAATCCATTGGTTAACAGGTTAGAAGGAAGCCTCAGAGCGGCATTCATGGCTCCTCTCATTTTGAAAGCTCCAATTTTTTGAAAATTTTCACACTTAAAGTAAATATTAGCACCAGTAATTTGATTGATACTTTCGCAGGTCAAAACAGGAGTTTTGTGTATGTAAGGGGCAATGGCTAAATGTGCGGCATCAATGTCTTTATTAGTTATCATTTGTTGGCGTCATTTAAACTATCAGATGGGTTTACAAATTTTTGTAGTTCCTTTGATGTCGTTCTATTTCTATTTCGACAAACTACCAATTATAGCAAAATAAAAAATACACTACATGAAAGTATCTCGCTTAATCATCCAAATTATTGCGATTTTATTTGGATTATCATTTTTAATAGGGTCAGTTTTACTTATTAACACGTTAGTAACTGTGCCGGGCACCCCAATAAGCTACCGTCCTGCTGCACTTTTTTCGAATTTTATTTTTGCGATGGAGTTAGGTTTTTCTTTACCCTTTCCCCAAATCTTAGGGCCAATTTTATGGCTGTTTATTACCTGGCTGTTGTATTTTATAGTTTATCGAATACTTCATTATTTGTTTACGTAAGCTTCGGCATCATGGAGACTGACCTTTTGTGTATCAGCTAAAGCGTAATTGAATCCATTTAACATAGAAAATGCGCCATAAGTGCCATCTGGTCGAAGGGCAATATAACCTACTTGAGCATCAGGACCTGTTCCAAATTTATCAGCAATCCTTTTTACTGCTTCCTCACATGCTGTTTGAGGATCAGCACCTTGTCGCATTAATTCTACAATTAAAAATGCTCCGAGCGTCTTCATTACCAATTCTCCCAATCCAGTAGCCACAGCTCCTCCTATTTCCCCATCCACAAAGAGGCCTGCCCCAATAATTGGAGAATCACCAACTCGACCATGCATTTTATAAGCCATACCACTAGTGGTACAGGCACCAGCCAATACTCCATTTGAATCTACTGCCAGCATGCCAATAGTATCATGTCGTTCGATATTGGGAATGGGTTTATATTCTTTTTCTACCAGCCATTTTTCCCAAGCCTTTTTGGATTTTTCAGTGAGGAGTTTTTCTTTTTGGAATCCTTTTTCTAAGGCAAATTGATAGGCGCCTTCTCCGCTGAGCATCACATGAGGTGTATCTTCCATTACTTTCCGGGCTACCGAAATGGGGTGTTTGATGTCCTGGAGATAGGTTACACTTCCAGCATTGCCTTTAGCATCCATGATACAGGCATCCAATGTAACTATTCCATCTCGATCGGGTAGGCCGCCATATCCTACCGTTTGGTTATCCGGATTAGCTTCTTCTATTTTTACTCCATTTTCTACAGCATCTAAAGCACTACCTCCTTTTTGAAAGGTATTCATGGCTTCTTGAGCCGCGGCCTGAGTATTCCAAGTAGAAATAACTAGGGGCCGTTCACTTTTACCGAAGGTGTAATTTTTCTCCATGTTTAAGGCTTTCATTGTGGAAGGGATGCCCAAAGCGGAAAGGGTCCCAATTGCTGCGGTTTGTTTGATAAATGTTCTCCTGTTTTTCATAAACGTTGGTTTTATATAATTCCAGCAAAAAAATAGATAGCGGCGGTAATAGCACCGGCAATCGAGGCATAAGGTAATTGTGTTTTTACATGATCGATATGATCACTGGCAGATGCCATGGACGACAAAATAGTAGTATCTGAAATGGGGCTGCAATGGTCGCCGAACACTCCTCCACCGAGGACCGCGGCAATGGTCATATAGGGATCTGCTTGCATGGACTCCGCCATGGGGATGGCAATAGCCATCATGATGGCAAAGGTACCCCATGAGGTTCCTGTAGAAAAGGCTATGAAACAAGTCACTAGAAAAATTAAAAAGGGAACCAAACCAGGAGAGAGCCATTCCTGGGTTATGCTGGCTACATATTGACCTGTTTCCATGGCTTTACAAACATTCCCAATTGCAAAGGCAAAAAGCATCAACATGGCTAGGGGGACCATTTCAGAAGTGCCTTTGAGAATGAGTTGAATCATTTCTTTGAAACGCATAATTTTTTGAATGCGGTAAAAAAGAACAGTGGTTATAATTGACGTAATCACTGCAATTAATACGGAAGTACTCCCAGAACCTTGCCCTAGTGCAAATACAAATTGTTGGAATCGGATACCATTAGGCAAATTGGAAATAGCACTTTCCCAACCGGTATAGGCAAGCATAACTGGCATCATTCCTACCATTACCACAATGGGAAAAATCATATTAATCGGCTTGTAATCAATATTTGCTACTGGAGTAATACTGGTGAGTTCGTCAGAAACCATAGGCTTGGAGTCCGGATTCATTAATGCACCTGTAGCTTTGGTCCTGTTTTCCGCTTTTGCCATCGGCCCAAAATCTTTATTGGATATAATAATAATCAGCACCAGGCAAAGTGCCAACATAGGATAAAAGTTAAGGCTTATAGCTTTAACCATGGTAGCAAAAGGATCTTGAAACCCTTGAGCCAAAAGCAAGGACATAATAAAAGCGCCCCAACCGTTAAATGGAATCAAAATACTACTTGGAGCCGAACTGGAATCTGCTATATAGGCTAATTTCTCCCTAGGGATTTTTAGTTGATCGAAAAGTGGTCTGTATAAGGTCCCAACAGTTAGTACAGAAATACTGGACTCTACGAAAATGATTACACCGGTAAACCAGGCTAGTAATTGCACTAATTTTCTTTGGGACCATTGGTTTTTAGTTTCGATGCGAGCTAAGAATAGGGTTACTCTTTGAATGAACCCCAATACGCCTCCTGATTTTTGCATGAGGACAATGAGCGCGCCGACTAAAGCGCAAAAAAGGATCGTTCGGGTATTGCCGGGATCAGCAAATACGGAAACTAAGCCTTCAACGGTTGCCAAACTCCCCTCAATAAAATTGAAGTCCGAAAGAATCAACCAACCCAACCAAATTCCCAATAAAAGGGAAATATAAACTTGGCGAGTGATAATGGCCAAAAAAATAGCCAAAATGGGCGGTAAGATGGAGAGAAAACCATATGATTCCATGACTGCGTATTTTTTCAAATATAATTTTTATAAATTTCAATTTTAAAAGAATAAAACTATTTTATGAAAATGCTTAGGTTGACTTTATTGATGAGTGGTTGTTTTGTAACCAGCTTATTGGCTCAAAATAATCCTTTTACAGCATGGAAACATTTTGACGAAGTCGTCCAACATACCACCGTGCTTAAGAATACCTCCTTTCTGTTGCCCATCAAAGATTTAAAAACCTCGGTATCTCTTGTAAGCCTTGATGGGACGGACTTGGAGCCTTTAAAATCATCTATTGGAAATTATGGTTATGAGGCTTCTCAAGACGATTTGAATGCTGATTTGGTGGTGGCGGTAGTAGGAGAAAATTTATTAGCAGGTGAAGCAGTTTTATCTTTTATCAAAAGGAAATTACCAATTACCAGCAAGTTGATGGTTTTACTATTAAATAAGCCTAAGGAGATTCAAAAACACTTGTCATTACTTCAGGGGGATGTAGTTCTTATTGCAGAAAGTCCAATTGAAGATGCCTTATTTTATGCTGGGCAAGTCATGTATGGAGGCAGTCGTCCAACGGGTACATTATCCAATGATTTGACTATATTCTATAGAAAGGGATTCGGATTGAATCTACCTGAGCCTACTCGATTAGGGTATGCTGCTCCCAAAAGTGTCGGAATGGACGGCGAAAAGTTATCTCGGCAAATTGATTCGATAGTAAATTTTGGGTTGGAGGAAAAGGCCTATCCTGGAGCTCAGGTTTTGGTGGCTAGAAAAGGGCAAATTGTATATCATCAGACCTATGGATTTCACGACTATGATTCTATAAGAACAGTTGAAAGGGAAGATTTGTACGATTATGCCTCTGTAACTAAAGTAAGTGCTTCTACCCCAGCTTTAGTTAAATTATATGGCGAAGGAAAATTTGATCCTGATCAAAGACTGGGTAATTACGTTCCGTTTTTTAAGCATTCAGATAAAGGGGATTTGGTTTTACGGCGTATGCTTGCCCACCAATCAGGATTGTTAGCGTGGATTCCTTTTTGGAGGGCGACTTTAAAAAACAATAGTAACTATCCTTGGAAAGGAAAATGGGATAATGCTTTCGATAATGATTATCGATTTAAGAATAGAACTTTACAGCGGGATTCTAGTCAACGATATTCAGTTAAAATCACCGATGATCTATGGTTACACGATGGGTATCTAAAAAAGATATATCGATCCATTAGAAAGTCTCCGCTTTCAAAGGATCCCAAATATGTTTATTCTGACTTGACTTTTCATATAATGCCTTTAGTCATACAAGAGATTACAGGTCAGCGCTATGAAGATTATGTCAAGGAAAATATACACCTGCCTATTGGGGCGACTACTACTACTTACAACCCATTGAGGTTTTTTCCAAAGGAACGTATGGTGCCTACCGAGAGAGATACTTTTTTTCGAATGACTCAAATTCAAGGAACAGTGCACGATGAAGGAGCTATCATGATGGGCGGAATTTCAGGGAACGCTGGATTATTCAGCAAGGCGTTGGATTTGGCCAAATTATTTCAAATGTACCTCAATGGAGGAACCTATGGCGGGCAAAGAATTTTACAAGAGGAATCCTTAGCCGAATTCACTAAGTGTCAATATTGTGAGGAAGGCAACCACAGGGGTATGGGCTTTGAGAAACCATTAATTGAATATGACCCCAATAGAAGTCCCGTTGCTGCTTCCACCAGTCCTTTGGCATTTGGACATTCTGGATATACAGGGACTTATGTTTGGGTAGATCCAAAAGAAGATTTGCTCTTTATATTTTTTTCTAATCGGGTCCATCCCACTAGAAACAATCGCAAATTATACCAATTGAATATAAGGCCGTCTATTCATCAAGTTTTATACGATACTATCATTGATTAGCGGCTGGCTTCAAAATCATAGACTAATTTGCCCAACTTGGATAAAAAGGGAAAACCTAGGGTCTCGTATTCGTATTCACCATCATTAAGGGTTTGATTCTCATTGACATATATGCCAGCTGAAAGCATAAATTCTATTCCTTCGGAAGGATTATGGAAGTAAGCTATATCGCTTAAAAAACCATAAGCCAAGCCCACCTTATTGTAAATTTTTAACCCTTCAGGAGCTGGATAAGTGCCGTCTCCCATAAACAGGAATTTGACATAATTATCAGGAATATCACTATAGTTCGGATAAGTAGAAGTGGAAGGCCACATCGATAAATATTCCATAACCCGCTCGCGATCCTCAGCATTGATATTGAACGTACGATTGGGAGATTCGATGTCATTAGGGAAAATAAACGCTTTTAAAATTTCGTGCAAATCATGAAGGTCCACCAAATTTTTGTCCCCGAAATACAAGGGCTCCTGGATTATTTCTCCTGCTTCATCCACATAAGCTTTGCCCAAAGAAGTTTCCCCCCGATCTATTCTAGGTAAATTGGTGCATGCCACCTCGCCCTTGTGAAAAAGCAATTGGTTGTCCACATGGAAGGAAACCGGGTTCGTCAGCATATTCGTCTCGAATGTATAATTAGGCGCTGACAACCGATGGATAATTTCACTCTTTAAATACCCCTTTTCGCGCATTTTTTTATTGATATAGCAAGGTCCTAACAATTCGTATAGCCTATTAAAGGCATCGTTATCACTGACCAAAAATATTTTTTTCACGTAGTGGTCAACGGAGGGAAGGAGATCTTCCGCAGTCGAATCCGTCACCACTCCTGTTTGAGGAAAACTCCCTTGTCCAGTAACCATAGTCGTATGGGCATCCAATCCCTTAATGCGCAGTTCGTTTAAATATTCCAAGGCGAGAAAGGCAACCGGCATTTTCACTGTACTAGCAGGATAAAAATAAGCGTCCGGGGTGGGGCGATACTCATAATCCTTAAATGTTACTTCCCCACTTTCCTTTCTTTCGATTTGCGTATAAATGATTTGGATTCGGTACTCCTCGGGGTTCATCAAAACTGCTCCTAATTCGACAGCATGATCCTTTAAAATTTTTACCAGCGGGTTATCTTGAGCCATACCGGGAATCAAAAGTAATATGAGTAAAAGGTGTAGCAATATCTGTTTCATAAATTTTCTTTTATCAATTGAATGATTTGATGGAGATCTTCTTGAGTATGTAGGGCATTGATCACCACCCTTTTTATTTTAGGAGAGTGGGGTGCCGGATAGGGGAAAGCGGATATCAAAATATTCTTTTTCTTGGCTAGCTCATCCAGTCTCGGCATTGTGATTGCTGTAACTGGATAATTCGGAATTTTTTTAATACAGGGATGATGGTCCAATTCTCGGTGAAAATAATCAATGTTGTCCATTAGCTTAGTCCATCTATGAATTAAAGTAGGAAAGACTTCGTCAAAAGCGTACAAAAAAGCAGGGATGGGAGGACTAGCTCCTCGGAAGAACGCTTGATTGGAGAGGTTGGAAATAAGCGTAGTTTCTCCCAGTAAAATGCCTGCTGGTAATCCCCATGCTTTCCCGGTTGAAGCAGTTATAGTTATATGTAAATCGGGAAAAGTTTGCTTAAGATAATGATAACTTCCCATGCCTTTATGGGTAATTCCCAGCGTATGCGAATCATCAACAACTAGAGTAACTCTTTCAGGACATTTAATTTCACGTAAAACAGAGAAATCGTATTGGTGCACCCCTAGTGAATCTATGGCATTGCAGAATATAGCTGACTCAGCCTCCACGCTATTGATTTTTTTTACAGTTTGAGTCAACCAATCGGAGAAGGTATTCCCCTCTGTAGATGTATCTTTTGAGGTTATGGCGGGGTGGGCATCGGGAGCAAAGTAACAGTCGTGTGAACGGTCAAAATATCGGACGGCCAATTGCCCTGCGAGGGTTCCCGATGAAACGAGTGTAGCAGCAGGTGCCCCAATGGCACGAGCTAATTTTTCTTCCATTTTGCCAAACAACAGTATTTCCGGTGAAGAGGCTCTTGATGATCCATAATTGGCCCCATATTTTTCAATACCCATTTGAATAGCACGTTGATAAGCATCATAATGAGGCATTCCTAGATATGCCGTTCCGGCAAAATAAAGCCATTCTTCTCCTGCGGAATTAATAAATGTCCTTCCAGGGATGGTATGGGCATTAATCATACTGGGTTCTTTTTTAGTAAAATAGCCCCTGTTCCTGGTCCCTTTGGTAAGGTAACTACACCATTAGACATCAATAAGGGTTGCCCTGGATCATTTTGAATCAAAAGGGGGCCATCCATATCCACATAATCCAATGCGGGAAGTAACTGGGCAATGGCAGCAATGCCTATAGAGGACTCAGTCATACACCCTACCATTATTTGCAAACCTAATTGTTGCGCTTTTTGTATCATTTGCCTAGCTGGAGTTAATCCCCCACATTTCATTAATTTGATATTGATTCCGTCAAACCCCTCCGCACACTTTTCCACATCCTCCAATATCTGACAACTTTCATCCGCTATAAAAGGAATATTACTATGACTTTTCAATTTAGGCATTAATGAATCATTGGCAACAGGTAAAGGTTGCTCAATCATTTCTATTTTTGATGCTGCCATAGCATCAACGAGCTCAAAAGCATTGAAAGGGGTCCAGCCCGTATTGGCATCTATTCTTAAGCGGGCCTCCGTTGCTTTCCTTATGGCAGCTATCGTTGCTCGATCATCTTGCCCACCTAATTTGATTTTATAAATAGGCCAGGGAAATGCTGTTATTTTTTCTAATATTTCAGAAATATCTCCTAAGCCTATGGTGTAATTGGTCAAGGGAATGCTGGAGTAGTCGTCAAACCAGTGTTGATGCAAGGGTATGCCCTTCATTTTACCCCAAAGGTCGTTGGCAGCTACGTCCAATGCACACCTCAAAAAAGGATGTTTGCCAAGGATTGGAAAAATATCCGCGTAGTATTGTTCGGGGTGTTCCAGAGGAATTTTTACTAAATCTGGAAGTAATTCTTTCATAGTGGATACCATACCATCTAAGGTGAGTCCGTAATAGCTTGTTGCAGTGGCTTCCCCGTAGCCACTGAGGCCATCTTTTTGCATTTCTACAATAAGGGTAGGCTGAGAAAGTCTGCTGCCATGACTGATTCTGAAAGGACTTTTGAGCTGCAAAGAAAACGTGTGAAGTTGTATATTCATGGTTATATCACCGGACTTTCCAATAGCGTTAAAGAGAAGTCATCTGTATTAATAGCAGCTTGAAGCCCGATGGGTAAGGTCGTCATTTGGTCAATATGCCCCCAGGTATATCCATACCCAAGAGGTTTATCGAAAAATTTAAAGGCACTCAAGAGCGTTTGCTTCAAACTAAGAGAAAGGTCTCCACTATCCGCTTCACAGTCGGTGAAATGGCCTAAAATAATCCCCTCGGCCTCGTGAATATTAGTGCCTTGTTGGATTTGAGTAATCATCCGATCTATGCGATAGGGTTTTTCTCCAATTTCTTCCATAAATACTATTTTACCTTTTAGATCAGGCATCCAAGGCGTACCTACGGCTGACGCCAAAAGGGTTAAATTACCTCCAAATAGTATACCTTTAGCTTTACCCGGCCGAATAGTAAAGGGTACCAAGCCATTTATTTGCTCTTCACTCTTAGGCATATTCAAAGAAGCAGCGGGTGTGAAAAGAGTCTGTTGCAACCATTTTCTAGTGTAGGAGGAAAATTCTGAAGATCCAACAGGGCCATGGAAAGTAATTAAACCAGTTTTAAGGGTAACAGCGTGCAGTAAAATGGTAATATCACTGAATCCAATTAAGATTTTTGGATTTTTTTGAATAAGATCAAAATCCAAATAAGGCAATAACTGAGCACATCCATATCCTCCTCTGGCACACCAAACTGCCTTGATATCTGGACGGGCAAAAGCTTGGTGTAAATCAGCAACCCGCTCTTCAACTGTTCCAGCAGTATAGCCTTTTTTAGCTCGAATGTGATCAGAAAGAAATACCTGGAGTCCCAAACTCTCTAAATTTTGAATAGCCTTTTGCAGGGGTTCATCTCCAATAAAACTCCCTGGCGTTACCAGCATAACGGCGTCTCCTTTTTTCAAACGTTGAGGTTTGATTGAAGCAAGAGGAGGGAAATTTATTCTTTTGGAAAATGCCCATAAGGGGAGAAGGGAAAGGGAACGTGAGGTAAATGAGCGTCGGTTCATTATTTTTTTTCAATTTTATAAAAAATCTTTTTTGGCTTAACGAGGTTAATATACTACCATCTGTTGCTAAAAGACTACATTGTAAAATTAATGTCTATCTGGGAATGTTAAAGAAGGGGATTATCTTTTTTTTATTGGGATGGCTTATTCTTGATTTGCAAGGGCAAATCCCCTTTTCTTGTGAGGGACAGTTTTATATTACATTAACCAATTCATCCAGTTCAGGATTAAGTGAGGTCACTATAGACCCTATCAGCCAAAACGTAGTTTTTAGAACCGTCCGTAGCAATATGCAGGTTCAAATTAACGCCATAGGTTACAGGAGCACTGACAATTTAATATACGGGGTTCATCCAATAGAACATTACCTTTATCAAGTGGACAGAAATGGTTCTGTCATTCAGCTAGATAAACTTAATTTGAATAGCGATTATGTTTATTTCGCTGGGGATATCACTCCTGATGGCCAATATTTAATTTTAATTGGAGCGACCAACACCGGAGCACCGGGTTCTAATGGCCAAGACAGAGAATTAGTTAGAGTGAATTTGGAGGACTCCAACTATCCTACTAGTACCATTCCACTATCAGGTTTGCCTGTGCGGATGTTAGACATAGCCTTTGATCCCATATCGGCGAATTTATATGGGTATGATTCCAACGACGATAGATTAATGTTGGTAGATATGGTTACGGGTGCGGTGACCACTAATTATGCTAGAACCCCACTTTTAGGATTTGCAGGTTCTCTTTTTTTTGATGCATTTGGAAGACTTTTTGCCTATGGAAGTGTAGGAGGGTTTTCTCAAAATACTTTAGTTCAGATTGATAAGGAAAGGGGAAAGGTTACTATTGAAGCTTCGGGGCCTTCTGCCCAGGGAACAGACGCTTGCTCTTGTCCTTATACCATTGAAATGAGCAAAACTGTTTGGCCAGAGATCACCGTAGGATGTAGCGAGGTAGAATACTTCTTCACGATTGCCAATTCATCTGGCAAACTTCAAAGTGGGATTGATTTTTATGATGCACTGCCAGATGGGTTTTCTTTCGTCAAATTGAAGAAAAATCCCTTTGGAGGACAATTAGGGAGTCAAACAGGAGATGAGGAAGTTCAGATTGAAAACATGAGTGTTCCTCCGGGAATAGATACATTGATTGTTATAGTGCAGGTAGGAGAGGTAACTTCTGGATCCTATAAAAATCAAGCTATTTTGACCAATCTTTCAGAATCATTGGGAGGGTTTAGGTACTCGGATAACCCAGCTACTGTAATAGAGGCGGACAGTACTCCATTAACGGTTATCAGCTTAGGAACTGATGACCAGTATCGTTCGGCTTATTTTTGTTCAGGGGAGTCGGCGACTTTAGATGTGACTTTCCCAGGTGCAAAATATGTATGGAATACAGGAGAAGAGACCTCAACTATAGAGGTCAACCAAGGTGGCTTATACGCTGTAGAGGTAACTGCTGGATGCGGCAGTATTAACGTCTTTTACGAAGTAGAAGAGGCGTTTGTTCAAATTGAATTTGAACCTGATCAGTATACTATCGAACTAGGTGACAGTTTGTATTTGGAACCTAAAATAACTTCTAATACTACTGGCCTTAGGTATCAATGGGTGGTCAACGAGGAAAACTTTATCAGTTGCCCAAATTGTCAGGAAACCTGGCTTTTGCCTTTGTTTTCAGGTGATTTTTATTTAAATGTTACCACAGAACAAAACTGTCAGGATGAAGCTTTTGTCCAAATCGAAGTGGAAAAACCTCGAAGAATATATATTCCCGATGCCTTTTCTCCCAATGGAGATGGCATTAACGATGTATTTTATATCATGGGCAATGGATTTGCACAGGTAGAATCTATTATTATTGCAGATCGATGGGGCAATATCGTGTACGAAAGTAGTGGATGTTCCATCAATGATTCCAGTTGTTCTTGGGATGGTTCATTTAAAGGGCGCCCTCTTAATCCTGGAGTTTTTATTTTCACGGCCCAAGTTGAGTTTTTAGACGGAGCCACTCAACAATATTCCGGTTTGATCAATTTAATAAGATAAAACAAATTGTTTTTTATATTTTAGCCGAATAATACCTAGTATGGAAAAATACACAGAGGACAATATAAAGTCATTGGATTGGCGGGAGCACATTAGAATGAGACCTGGAATGTATATAGGCAAACTAGGGGATGGGTCAGGTTCAGATGATGGAATTTACATCCTAGTAAAAGAGGTAATTGACAATTGTATTGATGAGTATGTAATGGGTTTCGGTAATAAAATAGATGTCGAAATAGATCACCAAAAGGTGGTGATTCGAGATTACGGAAGAGGGATCCCATTAGGAAAAGTGGTAGAGTGTGTCTCTAAAATCAATACGGGAGGAAAATACGATTCAAAAGCTTTTAAAAAATCAGTAGGATTAAATGGCGTTGGAACCAAAGCAGTTAATGCTCTTTCAGACTATTTTAAGGTAAGTGCTTTTAGAGAGGGGAAAGCTAAAGTGGCGGAATTTGAAAAGGGAATAATCATTAATGACCATAAAATAAGTAAATCTGAAGAGCAGAATGGTACAGAGGTGATTTTTCAGCCAGATGCCTCCATTTTTAAAAATTTCAAATACAGAATTGATTATTTAAACAATCAACTATGGAATTATGCCTTTTTGAATGCCGGATTAAAAATACACTTCAACGGTCAAGTTTTTTATTCTCGAAATGGTTTACTGGACTTATTGGAAAAAAGAACGTCTAGTGAGCAGGTGAGGTACCCAATTATTCACATGAAAGGGGAAGACATTGAAATTGCCTTTACCCATGGTAACCAATATGGGGAGCAATATTATTCCTTTGTCAATGGTCAGCATACCACTCAAGGAGGGACGCATTTAATGGCCTTCAGGGAGGCAGTTGTTAAAACGGTAAATGAGCATTTTGATGCCAATTGGGATCGCAAAGATATTTTAGCATCCATCATAGGAGCCATTAGCGTAAGGGTAGAAGAACCTGTTTTCGAATCTCAAACAAAAACCAAACTGGGCTCTGTAGAGATGGGGCCAGAGGGGCCAACAGTAAGAACTTATATCGTCAATTTTGTCAAAGAACAATTAGATAACTTTCTACATCGAAATGCGGAAATCAAGGAAGCGATAAAAAAACGAATACTTCAATCGGAAAGAGAACGAAAAGAAATAGCGGGGATTAAATCTCTAGCGAATAAACGGGCTAAAAAGGCCAATCTACACAACAAAAAATTAAGGGATTGTAGAATTCACTTTAATGATAGTACGCGCAAATTCGAAGAAGAAGATTTAAAGGAAACTACCATTTTTATCACGGAGGGAGATTCTGCTAGCGGTTCTATCACCAAGGCGCGTGATGTGCAAACTCAAGCGGTATTCAGTCTTAGAGGAAAGCCTTTAAATTGTTACGGATTGAGTAAAAAGGTAGTTTATGAAAATGAGGAGTTTAATTTGTTACAACACGCTTTAGATATCGAAGATGGAATAGATGGACTGAGGTATAATCGGGTGGTAATTGCCACGGATGCCGACGTTGATGGTATGCATATTCGTTTGCTACTTTTGACTTTTTTCCTTCAGTTTTTTCCTGATTTAGTGCGTTCTGGCCATCTTTTCATTTTGGAAACACCTTTGTTTAGAGTTCGAGATAAACAACAGACGTTTTATTGTTATAATGAAGCGGAGAAAACGCAAGCTATTGGTAAATTAAGAGGCAAACCAGAAATTACTAGGTTTAAGGGATTGGGTGAAATATCTCCTAACGAGTTTAGTGATTTTATTGGAGCCAATATTAAATTAGAACCGGTCGTTCTAAATGATGAAACAGATATAGATGCTGTTTTAAGCTATTATATGGGAAAAAATACGCCTACCAGACAAGATTTCATCATTGATCACCTCAAAGTAGAAAAAGATAAAGCATCAGAAGTAGACACTTTGGCAGTAGTGTAATCTTTAAGTGACGCTTTGTCTTAAAAATGCCTTTTTTAATGAAGTGGCACGACTATTGACTAGCTAGGTGAGGAGTAAATTTATAATTGTGGTAAGAAAAAATAATATGTTTGAAGACCTTTTTGCAAATCAGGCGCTTGAGGAAGAGGGAGAATTTTTGCCCTTGGTAACTGTAGAAGAAGACGGCGAGGCTAAGGAGGATGAAAAGTTTCCAGAAATACTGCCGTTATTGGCATTAAAGAATACTGTTTTATTTCCAGGCATTGTCATTCCAATAACTGTTGGCAGAGACAAGTCTATAAAAGCTATTCAAAAGGCTCACAAGGCTAATAAAATGATTGGCGTTTTGTCCCAAATGGATACCAATTTAGAAGAACCTGAGATCGATGATTTGTACCAAATTGGTTGTATTGCCAAAATTTTGAAATTGATTAAAATGCCTGATGGCAGCACTACTGCCATCCTGCAGGGCCGCAAGCGGTTTGGTTTAGAGGAACTAACCGCCAATGAACCTTTTATGGAGGGAAAGGTAATGCCATTATCTTACGTTTATCCTAAAGATAAATTAGAATTCGAGGCTTTAATTTCCTCTATTTTAGATTTGGCCAAACAGATTATAGAATTGTCTCCAAATATTCCATCTGAAGCAGTCTTGATGCTTAAGAACATGAAGAGCCCTTCATTTTTGTTGAATTTTATTGCTTCTAATCTGGGGAGTAAAGTTGGAGTCAAACAAAGTATTTTAGAGCAAAATGATTTGTCTAAAAAGGCCAACCGAATTTTGGAATTAATGCATGAAGAATTTCAATTATTGGAAATTAAAGACCAGATTGAGTCCAAAGTTCGCGTCGATATAGAGAAACAGCAAAGAGATTATTTCCTCAATCAACAATTGAAAACCATTCAAGAAGAATTGGGGCAGAATCCGCAAGAAGAAGAAGTCATTGAGTTGATGAAGCGGGCTGAAAAAAAGAAATGGCCCGAGCATGCCCAAAAGGTTTTTACTAAGGAAATTCAAAAACTAAAAAGGATGAATCCTCAGGTAGCTGAGTATTCTATACAGTTAAATTACTTGGATTTACTAGTTGACCTACCTTGGAATCAACAGACAAAAGATAACTTTAATTTAAAAAAGGTTAAAGCAGTATTAGATAAGGATCACTATGGTCTTGAAAAGGTTAAGGAGCGGATTTTGGAGCATTTAGCGGTATTAAAATTAAAAGGAGACATGAAAGCTCCCATCCTTTGTTTGGTAGGCCCTCCAGGAGTAGGGAAAACCTCCCTTGGCAAATCTATTGCCACAGCACTTAAACGGAAATTCATCAGGATGTCGTTAGGCGGTTTGCACGATGAATCTGAAATTAGAGGGCATAGAAAAACCTATATTGGAGCCATGCCAGGCAGAGTTATCCAATCCTTTAGAAAAGCTGGTTCATCCAATCCGGTCTTTATATTAGATGAAATTGATAAGGTAGGTAAAGATTTTCGTGGAGATCCCTCTTCGGCTTTATTAGAGGTTTTAGACCCGGAGCAAAATGGTACTTTTCACGATAACTACTTGGATGTAGAATATGATTTATCCAAGACCTTATTCATTGCTACAGCTAATAGTTTAAACAGTATTCAACCGGCATTATTGGATAGGATGGAAATTATTTCGATTAGTGGCTATTCGCAAGAAGAGAAAGTACAGATTGCTAAAAAACACCTTATCCCTGAATTGAGAGAAACTCATGGATTAAAGCCCAAGGATGTAAAGTTGTCAGATTCAGTGATTACCAAAATAGCTAGAGACTATACCAGAGAATCCGGGGTTCGAAGTTTGAATCGCCAGATCGCAGGTGTCATGAGGCACGTTGCCAAACTGGTCGCTATGGAAGATCCCTATGATCCTAACATCAAAGCTACTGATCTTAAGGAGATTTTAGGCCCAGTAAAATATCAATTTGACCAATATCATAAAATTAAAGAATCAGGTGTGGCTGTTGGATTGGCTTGGACTGAATTTGGTGGAGATATTTTATTCATTGAGTGTAGTTTAAGTCAAGGAAAGGGCAAATTGACACTCACTGGTAATTTAGGAGATGTGATGAAGGAGTCAGCTATTGCAGGCCTTTCGTATTTAAAAGCCAACTCCTCCAAATATGGGATAAAAGAGGATCGTTTTGATCAAACAGATATTCATCTTCACGTTCCAGAAGGTGCTATACCCAAAGATGGCCCCTCTGCAGGTATTACTATGGTAACCGCTTTGGCCTCTGCTTTTACCGGTACTCCTATTAAGCCATTTTTAGCCATGACAGGAGAGGTAACCCTTAGGGGAAAGGTTCTACCTGTAGGAGGAATCAAAGAAAAAATGTTAGCTGCCAAAAGAGCTGGTATGAAAGAAATTATTCTTTGTGAAGAGAACAGAAAGCATGTAGAGGACATTGACCAGATTTATCTCAAGGGAATGACTTTTCATTTTGTCGAAGACGTTAAAGAAGTCTTAAACATCACTTTGGGAATTCCTAAATAGAAGGTATTTCTATAAAAGGGTAAACTATTTGATTAACTTGTTGTCATAAGTTAAAATAAGAGTTTTATGGGTAGATGTTTCGCTGTGTTGACCTTCATAGCAACTTTATGGACCATTAACGGATTCGCACAGGAACAAAATAATCTAGTTCAATTTTCCGGTATGGTACTAGATGGTTCAGATCGGGAATTACTGCCTGTGCCTTACGCCAATATTTTGGTCAAAGATAAAGGCAGAGGAACTTATTCGGATTATCAAGGGTTTTTTACTATTGTGGTTGAAAAAGGAGATGTAATTATTTTTTCGTCTATTGGGTATAAAGAAGTAGCGTATCAGATACCTGATGATTTGGAAGAAAATCGATACTCCATTGTCCAACTTATGACCAGAGATACTTTTAATCTGCCTGAAACGGTTGTTTTTCCATGGCCAAGCAAGGAGCATTTCAAAATTGAATTTTTGGCTATGAACGTGGAGTCTGAATTGGAAAAGAGAGCGGCCATGAATCTTTCCTCTGAAAATCTAAATCGATTGAGAGATGAGGTAAAATACGATGGAAATGAAAATGCCGATTTTTACCTGAGGCAGCAGACTAAAAATTACTATTATATAGGGCAGCGTCCTCCAATGAATATATTCAATCCAGTTGCCTGGAAGAAATTTTTTGATTCCTGGAAGAGAGGTGATTTTAAGAACAAAAAAGATTAATGCTATGAAAAAAAATGGGCTGTTTCTCCTTGCGATAGTATTACAAATTCAAATTGGATTGGGCCAGAATTTGGTTTCATTTCAGAAAAAAGCCACCCTTGGAGCGGATTTAATTGATTTGGTATTTGGGTCTTCGGGTCTATCTTTTCAATATGGGGTAAACGCATACAAGGTGGAATATTTAACTACTGGAACAGACGGAGAATTGGATACCGCATCCGGTTTGGTAGTCATACCTGATTTTAGCAATGAACCTCTTCCCACAGCTTGTTTTCAGCATGGAACGGTGGATAATAGATTTGATGTTCCCTCTGAATTGAAAGGGGGTTGGCAATTGGCAGCCGCACTTGCAGGTAAGGGATATTTGACCTTTGCGCCAGATTATTTAGGAATGGGTAGTTCAAGGGGTTTTCACCCCTATGTTCATGCAGAGACCGAAGCTAGAGCGGCTCATGATATGTATCTTGTTTTAGATGAGTTGATTGAATCTGCTGGGTTGAATGTAGAGCGCAATGATCAGCTTTTTATAACAGGTTATTCTCAAGGAGGTCATGCCTCCATGGCTTACCATAAATTTTTAGAGGAGCAGGGAGAAATTCCTGTAACAGCTGCGGCTCATTTGTCAGGCCCCTATAGTCTTTCAGGGGTAATGAAGGGAATTATTTTTAATAATGAGGTATATGGAAGGCCTGCATTTGTAGCAAATGTAATATTATCTTTTGCAGAGGTATATGGGCTATATGAAAATATTGATGAAATTTTGGTGGAACCTTATGCCAGTTGGGTTCAGCAAACCTTCGAAGAGGAGTTGGGTATTTTCGATTTAAATGATTCTATCGTTAATTATATGGATATTGCCCTTGGAGCCACCATCCCTTCTGCGATGTTTCAAGACTCCATTTTAACACAAGTAGCCAATAATCCCGATCATCCTATTAATCTGGCATTAGCTGAAAATGACCTTTTCAATTGGAGTCCTAATACCCCTACATTATTGGGATATTGTGAAGGGGATGAAACGGTAAATTATTTGAATGCGATTGTAGCAGATTCTGTAATGAATGCGCTAGGTGCTCCTGCTGTTTCTACTTTCAACGGAGGAAATCTTTCCCATACGGGATGTGTTATACCTGCCATGGTTGCCACTGTTAACTTTTTTGAACCTTTCAAAGTGGTTAGTAGTCGGTACGCTTTTGAGTCATTTCCAGCACTTCGGATGTTTCCCAATCCCACTTTTGGGTCTATTTATTTCTCGGGTATTCCTAAAGGAGCACAAATAGGTATCTACAATCTGCAGGGACAATTATTGTGGAGCGAAAGGAACGCTTCGGAAACGGCACAAATATCCTTGGCATCTTTTTCCGAAGGAATGTATTTAGTCAAAGTAATGGCGGAAAATCGGGTGGATACCAGAAAGTTGGTGATTCAAAAGGGATAAAATAGGGTTACCCTAGCAAATTTTTTTAACCTGAGTTAAAGGTTCCAGTCCATCTGGGGTGGATGGGGTAATGAGGTTTATTCCAGGAGTCTTTCCCTTTTCCAAACTACCTAGTTGGTCGCTAAAGCCAAGTGCTTTGGCTCCGTTGAGCGTTCCCCATGTCAATACTTCCATAAATGGTAAGGTAGATTGGAATTTAAGAATGGTCTTCATTTCTTCCAGTATCGAAAGTTGCCAATTGGAGGTTAAGCTATCGGTACCTATGGTCATGATTGCCTTTTCGTCTATGAAAGTTTGGTAATGTGGTAGCCTATTTTCAATATATAGATTGGCATTGGGGCAGGTCGCCCAATAGGAATTGGGGTTCCAATGGATCGCTTTTTGAATATCAGTAGCAGTAGTTAATGTATTGTGTACCCATAGGGTTCTGTGTCGGGAGTCCATATTCGCTATTGCATAGTCCACAGGAGATTGGCTAGTAAAAGGAAAATGAGAATAATCCATACCAAATTGGCCAAAAAAAGAAGGGAAATCACCAGATCTGTCTTTAAATAAAGCGATTTCATGAGGAGTTTCTTGGTTGTGGATACTAATGGTCCCTAATTCATTTTCATTGTGTTGATTGATCAACTTAAACAGCTCTGGGGAAACGGAATAGGGGGCGTGGGGAACACATATTTTGGGGTTAAGGGAATCTGAATATTGTTGGTCGTATGCTTTAATATACTCTTTATAGGTCTTTAATGCTTGAGAGGATTGATGAAAATCAAACATTTCAATGAAGGAGTAGTAACGGATTTTACTTTTCAATTTGGTTGCTGCGGTATCTGCTTTATTACAAATATCCCCAACTGCGACAATTCCAGCCTCCCACATTTTTCGGTCTGCTTCTTCAATTTTTTTTAATACCATCGAAGGTTCTACTTCACGTTGACTGACTACTGTTTTAATGAAGGGGAGCAGTCCCGTACCGGTGGGTGCGATATCTTTCATGTGAGAAAGCTCCAAATGGCAATGGGTATTAATAAAACCAGGACAAAGTAATCCTTCGAAAGTTTCGCAAGGGACGTTGGGATAATCTTCCGTGTGAGGTCCAACGTAAATGATACCGTCTTGGTCATCGAGTACTACCATGCCATTGCGAATAGGTTTTTGAGAAATGGGGGCCACCCACGTGGCTTTTAACTTGCGCATTCAGGAGGATTTATAAAGTTAACAAAGCGTCTAGACCGTTTGGTTGATATCTTAGGTTTATATTTGTTGCGGAAAAATAGCAATATGAAAAAATATACCATAACTTCTGCCTTACCTTATGCCAATGGGGCGCTACATTTAGGGCATTTAGCAGGAGCCTATTTGCCAGCCGATATTTATGTGAGGTATCTGCGCAATCAAGGCAAAGATGTTTTGTGGGTTTGCGGCTCTGACGAACACGGTGCAGCCATTACCATTAGGGCGAAAAAGGAGGGGGTAAGTCCTCAACAAATTATAGACAAATATCACGAACTTAACAAGAGTACCTTTGACCAACTAGGTATTTCTTTTGATATTTACCATCGAACTAGTGAGCCCATTCATCACGAGACGGCTCAGGATTTTTTCACAAAATTGAATGGAAAGGAAGGGGAACTAGAGGTGAAGGAAATCGAGCAGTACTACGATAAGGATTATGACCAATTTCTCGCAGATCGATATATTACAGGAACCTGCCCTAAATGTCAATATGAAAAGGCTTTTGGTGACCAATGTGAAAAATGTGGTTCTGACCTTTCTCCAATAGAATTGATTAACCCAGTTTCCACTCTTAGCGGGAAAAAACCAGAATTGAAAAAAACCAAACATTGGTATTTCAATTTAGGCAAACATGAAGAGTGGTTGAAAAAGTGGATTGCCGAAGGGATATTGGATCAAAAATCTCATCATGATCCGAAAAATTGGAAAAAACATGTAACGGGTCAATGTATGTCATGGTTGGATAATGGTTTGCAATCTAGAGCAATAACTAGGGATTTAGATTGGGGAATTCCGGTACCCTTACCCGGGGCTGAGGGCAAAGTCTTATACGTTTGGTTTGATGCCCCGATAGGGTATATTTCGGCGACCAAACAATGGGCGATTGATCACGGCAAAAACTGGGAAGATTACTGGAAAGGAGAAGAAGTGGAATTGATTCATTTTATAGGAAAGGACAATATTGTTTTTCACTGTATTGTTTTTCCCGCTATGTTGAAAGCCTATGGAGATTTTGCCCTTCCGGTAAATGTTCCCGCTAATCAGTTTTTGAATTTTGAAGGTCAAAAATTTTCCAAATCTAGAGGCTGGGGAATAGAAATGCACGAGTATTTAGAAATATTTGAGCACTTTCCCAATAAAGAAGATGCCCTCAGATATGCATTAATTAGGAACCTACCGGAAAACAAAGACAGTGATTTTAAGTGGGATGAATTTGTCGATTTCCACGACAAAGAATTAGCGGACAACTTAGGTAATTTTGTAAATCGGGTTTTGGTGTTGACGCATAAATATTTTAACGGGGTTATACCAGACGCTACTGGTACTGTTTCAATACTCGCACAGGGTCAAGAGTTGGCTGAAAAAGTAGGTTTTGAAATAGAGCATTTTAATTTTAGACAAGCCATGAGCCTCTGCATGGAAATTTCTTCCCTTGGCAATGTCTATCTTCAGGAACGAGCACCATGGGCCTTAGCTAAAGAAGATCCGCAGCATCCTGAAATAAAAGAAATTATGTTTACCGCCATCCAACTTGTTCGACTATTGGGGGAGGTATTGGATCCTTTTATTCCTTTTACTGCTGAAAAAATTAGAAATCTATTAGGAGTTCAAAAAGGGGATTCACTTAGCCTCAATACGGGGCATATACTTGGTCAACCTGAAATTTTATTTACTAAGATTTCCAATCGGAATGATCCTACCTGGAGTCAATTGGTTCAAACACAAAAAGATAAACTTACTCAAATTATGGATTCAGCATTTGAAGCTCAAAAACCAGCTATCGAATTTGATGATTTTGCTAAAATAGACCTTCGAACAGGCACTATTACAGCTGCTTCTAAAGTAGAAAAGGCGGATAAACTGCTTAAATTAGAAATAGATTTGGGTTTCGAAATAAGGACTATAGTATCTGGAATTGCCGAGTTTTATAAACCAGAGGAAATTATTGGTCAGGAGGTGATTGTAGTTGCGAATTTGCAACCTAGAAAACTGAGAGGTATTGTGTCTCAGGGAATGATATTGATGGCAGAAAATAAGGAAGGACAGCTTACTTTTGTCTCCGTACAAAATGGGATGGGTAACGGTTGGGTAGTGAGATGAGAAAGTACTTAGGCCTTTTTGGATTGTTTACTCTTGCTGGATCGCTTATTGCCTATAATATGTTTCAGCGCTTTTCTCAACAAGAATTGTGGGGAATGAGGCCCTTATTTCTATTTATATTTATTTGGGGTGCTCTATCTAGTTTGGGAGCCATTAGGTGGGGGAAAAATGAAGGATTTCAATTAAGGTTTATTCTTTCTTCCAGTGCTGGTCTGTTGTTATCTATTGGATTTCCAGACACCTTAATACCTTTCCCTTTCTTTGCCATGGTTGGCTATGTTCCTTTGCTGATCCTTATGGAAATGCCTAGCCTTAAAAGAAGGCAGGTTTTTGGGCATGCCTTCAATACATTTCTAATTTGGAATTTTATTACCACCTTTTGGGTAGCGAATACAGCTTTTCTGGCAGGCGTTTTTGCTGTGGTGGTCAATTCATTTTTAATGACCATTCCTATTTTGACTTATTTTGAATTGAAGAATAAGATACCGCGATTGGCTGCGGTCAGTTTTATAGCTACCTGGCTAACTTTCGAAATGGTTCATTATCATTGGGATTTGGCATGGCCATGGTTGACTTTGGGAAACGAGTTTGCAGCCTTTCCTTCGTTAGTGCAATGGTATGAATATACAGGTGTTTTTGGAGGTTCTCTTTGGATACTGGTGGCCAATTGGTTACTGTGGAAAATATGGCAAAAAACGAAGGCAAGTTCGATCACCTCCAGGCATTTTCTCCCTATTCTGGCTTGGGTGTTTTTGCCGATAGGCCTATCCTTTTTTCTTTATTATACCTATGAGGAAGAGGGAGAATCGCGCCAAATGGTATTGATTCAACCCAATTATGAGCCGCACTATGAAAAGTTTGCTTTGTCGGAATTGCAGCAAACACAAGAAATTATGGACTGGTGTAGAGGGGCGATTGGGGATAAAACTGATTTTTTGGTGTTACCGGAGACCGTTTTTGGACTGATAGAACGGGAAAGTATTCGAAATTATCCGGCGGTTCAACAACTGGAAGGGTTGCTAATTGATTTTCCCCAACTCAATATTGTTACCGGTGTCAGTGCTTATGAATTTTTTGAGCCTGAAAATGGGTGGGACATGCCATCGACGGTCCGACGGCAAATGAATCGCAATGGAGAGGAGGTGTACTATGAAATTCTAAATGCGGCCATTCATTTGAAAAAGGGACAAGTTGAGGTTCCATTATATCGTAAATCCAAATTAGTTCCGGGGCCTGAAATTTTTCCTTTCAAGGAAATTCTATTCTTTATGGAACCATTGGTAACGAGTCTAGGTGGAACGATAGCGGGTTTGGGAACCCAAAAGGAGAGGAGTATTTTCGAAGGTGAAAAGGGAAAAATTGCTCCTATTATTTGTTATGAATCAGTTTTCGGAAGCTATGTGACAGATTATTTGAAGAAAGGGGCGGAAGCTTTAGTCATTATGACTAATGATGGCTGGTGGGATAAAACACCGGGGCATTTGCAACATCTCCGCTATGCCTCTTTACGAGCTATAGAGACCCGAAAGGGGGTAGCTAGAGCTGCTAACACTGGAGTTTCTGCATTTATCAACCAAAGAGGAGACCTGATTGCGCAAAGTAAATACGGTGAAGCTACGGCTTTGAAAGGGAATTTGATGTTTAACAACAAGACCACCTTTTATACCCAATGGGGAGATGTTATTCCTAGAATTGCCCTCCTGATTACAGGACTTTTAATCCTCAATCTTTTCTCGAAAAAAAGGGTATAGATTACCTCATTTTAGGTCGCCGTCTTTTTCCGCCAGCTCGCATGACTGCAGCACCTTTGGCGCCAGATCGGGTAGCTGCCATTTGTTGGCCTCTGTTATTCAAGGCTTTTTCTAGTTGCTTGAGTTGATCTTTTACAGCTTCATCTGTAATTTTCAATTGTTTGGCGGCCTTATAATGCAATTGCGCTTGTTTCCATCTGCCCTTTGAGGCACTTATACTCGCCAGTTGAATTTCCAACATAGCTTTTTCTTGTTCAGTTGGAATTTTAACCTCCTGTGCCTTTTTTAACCACCGCTCTCCTTCATTGCTATCGTGTCTGGAAAGCGCTATTGATCCTTTAATCATGTAATAGTAGGCTTTATTAGTGGCGTAGAGCCAAGTGGGCTTGAAGGTCAATCTCAACCTTTTGTCTGCTTCCTCGAAATCTTGTGCTTGCATCAATTCCGCAGCAGATTGAATGGTACCTAGGAATATATAACCCAACAATAAAATTAACAGCACCAAATAAAGAGGAAAGGCATACCAAAAGCCAAATCCATCTAAAAAAGTAAATAATAATCCTCCAAACAAGGATACCCCCATTAAAGCAAATCTTAAGAAGATATTTATTTTTAGCATGTCAATTCTTTCTAATTTATTTCTCTAAGATACTAACTCGAGTTTATTTGAGTGATTAAAAATATAAACTAAGATCGTTTTTTATATTTTTTTTTGGAGGGAAACAATTAATGAATTACTTTTGCAATCCGTTTGATAAAGAAAAGCGTTACAAATGAAAAAAGATATACACCCAGCGAGTTATAGAACTGTAGTTTTCAAAGATATTTCTAATGATGAAGCATTTTTAGGAAAGTCTTGTGCTAACTCCAAAGACACCATTAAGTGGGAAGATGGCAATGAATATCCATTGATTAAAATGGAAATTTCTAGTTTTTCTCATCCGTTTTTTACTGGTAAGATGAAATTTGTCGATACTGCTGGACGTATTGATAAGTTTAATAAGAAATTTGCAAAAACAAAATTTGCTGCTAAACAGTAATTAAGATAAATATCCTTCAAAGGGTCCCTATCGCTTTGTGGTGATAGGGGCTTTTTTATTTGGCGAATGAATCAAAAGCACTACATATTATTCGATGATGATTTACGCAAAAGGTTGTTGCCATTAACCTACACTAGACCAGTTTGCGAAATGAGAATCGGAATTTTAACCCTTCGGGAAAAATGGGCCAGAAGAATTCCTCATGGAATTTTCTCCTACATTACAGATCCTTATTTATCGACTTTATATCCGTTGGAAATGGGGATGGACAACTATATAATTAACGGAAGTGTACTGCCTTCTGCTGCGTTAATTGATGCCATTCATATGCTGGAATTTGGTCAAGCACTGATGATGGGAGAAGACATTCTCGCTACTCGTATGAATCAAGAGCAGCTGCATCTGCTTCTGCATGAAGGAGATATTAAAACTATAGAAGGCCTTCCTTTTCAATTAGAAAGCCACCTTAAAATTAATGCCTTACAGGATATTTTTACATTTAATCACCAAGCTGTACTGGATGATTTTGATTTAATAACCAAAGGTAGTAGGTCTGCGCCAGTTGGGAATATGGCTCAAGTTGTAGGGGTATCCAATATATTTGTAGAGGAAGGAGCAATTATTGAACATGCCATTTTGAATGCATCAGAAGGCCCCATCTATATTGGATCTAATGCTAGAGTTTTAGACGGAGCCATTATTAAGGGTCCGGTAGCTATTGGAGCACATTCGGTAATAAAAATGGGTGCTAAAATCTATGGAGCTTCGTCTTTTGGGCAGTATTGTAAAATGGGAGGAGAAATAAAAAATTCGGTGGTTTTCGATTATTCCGCTAAATCCCATGATGGGTATTTAGGAGATTCTATTGTAGGCGCGTGGTGTAATTTAGGAGCGGGAACTAATTGTTCTAACTTGAAGAATGATTATTCTGTCGTCAAACAATGGTCTTATGAAGAGGAAAGATTCCGACCTACTGGCCTTCAGTTCTGTGGAATGGTTATGGGTGATTACACTAAAACGGCTATTGGCACCCGAATCAATACAGGAACTGTAATTGGAGTAGCAGCCAATTTAACTGGAGCAGAATGGCCACCTAATTTTGTTCCTTCATTTGCTATGGGGACTAAAAAAGGATGGAGCACTATTCCATTAACTAAAGTAATCGAAACCACAAAAAAAACATGGGAAAGGAAAGAGATGGACTTCTCAGCAGTTCATCAAAGTATTTTAATGGACGTTTTTGAACGTAGTCGCCCTTTCAGGCGGTGGGACAAAACTTAATCGCCTATTGCCATGCTATTGACTATATGAGATTCTAATTCACTCTTATAAAAATAGACATCCCTCATTTTTCCCTCCAGGTATAATTCCAATTGATCTATTTTAGGCAGGGTATTTTCCTGTGTACTGTTGCCATAAGTTAACAAAACCAAGGCTTTGACTTTTTCCCCAAATTCAGCAATAGATATATAAGAATCTCCATGAAAACTGTTGAAGCTTTCACCCTCTTCCACGAAGTTTTGTGTCTTGAAAATACCGTATTTGCCAGGTCCTCCACTAGCAGGTAGTTTTTTATCCCCTAACCGAAGAAAGTATTTTTCTCCGTAGGAAAGGGTCAGTTTTCTATATTTAAAAACCATATCCATGGCGGATTCATCCAGAGCTTTAGCAGCTAAGTTAGGATTTCCTAAACCAGAAGGAGTATTGATAGGATCTTCAATGGACCATTCTTGGGCAAAAATAGGACTACCACTTTCTTTACATTTTTGCTGGTATTTATCCAACCAGTTAATAAATAGGAAAGCCCCTTCGCTATTGGGCTCGAAATCTCGATTCCAATTGTTTAAGTAATCCATAGCTTGTTGTGCTCTCCCCATTGATGTAGCTTCCAAGACTTCATTTAAAGCAGGTATCAATCGATTGGCCAGTTCGGAAACAGATGACATTTTGAGCTGTCTAACTCGATCAAGGGTGAGAAAATTACCAGATTCTAATAACATTTTGGCTGAACGCTGTGGTCTGAATCCCATTTCAATGGGAGCTAAGTATGGAGGGTAGTCCTTAGGAAACAACTCTATAGGAATGGAACTGGTCCAAGGTGGGTCATTGGCATTTTGTATCCATCCTGCAG
>JBEAPR010000092.1:0-33929 GCA_041164265.1 Bacteroidota bacterium
TCTCCTTGAGGAACCAATTGTTTTCTAGCAAATATCAACAAGAATGAAAGTGCCAGAATGACTAAACTAAACACGATAACTGCATACGCTATCGTTTTAACACTAATGGCTAATAAAATCATACTCATATTTTTTATTGGTTGGCCGCTAAAGCAGCTGGGTCAATACCCATTAAACTCATAAATGCTATACCCATAAGCCCGGTCAGAATGAAAGCCATTCCTAAACCCCTTAATGCAGGAGGAACATTAGAATACTTTATTTTTTCACGAATGGCTGCAATAGCGATAATAGCTAAGAACCATCCGAAACCTCCTCCTAATCCAAAAGCCACAGATTGCGTAAAGTTATACTCCCTGCTCACCATAAATAAAGATCCCCCCAATATCGCACAGTTTACCGTAATCAAAGGAAGAAAGATTCCAAGTGCCGTATATAAAGCGGGAGAAAACTTTTCTACTACCATTTCTACTAACTGTACCATAGATGCGATAACTGCAATAAAAATAATAAACCTAAGGAAAGTTAAATCCATACTGAAAAGTCCAGATTCACTTAACAAATACTCTTGAATCAACCAATTAATAGGCATAGTGATTCCCAAAACAAAAATCACAGCTAAACCCAGACCAAAAGCGGTTTTAACGGTTTTCGAAACTGCCAAATAGGAACACATACCTAGAAAATAAGCTAATACCAAATTTTCTACAAAAGCGGCTTTAATAAATATGTTAAAAAATTCCATTTTTTACTTTTTTATGGTCTAGGAGATGTCCACTAATTTTGGATTAATACTTCTTTGAATCCAGATAAAAATACCAATGATAAACATAGCAGCAGCTGGTAAAACCATTAGGTTGTTATTGGCATACCAACTAAACCATTCATTGGTCATTGTATTGATAAAGTAATCACTATTTGGACCTATAATCTTCATCTCAATTGGGCTTCCAGCAAATAAGCTGCCTTTACCAAAAACTTCTCGAACCACTCCAACAGCTACCAAAATAACGCCATATCCCAAACCGTTTCCAATGCCATCTAAAAATGATTTCCAAGGAGTGTTAGCCATGGCGAATGCCTCTAACCTACCCATTACGATACAGTTGGTGATAATCAATCCGATATAAACACTCAATTGCTTGTAAATAGGGTAATTGAAATACTTAAGCACCAATTCAACAATCGTTACCAGAGTGGCAATAATCACCAACTGAACAATCATTCGAACCTGCTTAGGTATGTAATTTCTTAGAATGGAGGTAAACAAACTAGAGAAGGCGGTCACAAAAATTACCGCAATAGACATAACCACTGAAGGATAAACCAAAGAGGTTACCGCCAAAGCAGAGCAAATCCCCAATACCTGAATGGTTATCGGATTATTGTCACTTAATGGATCGGTGAGCAGCTTTCTTTCTTTTTTGCCGAAAGGCATTAAAGGTTCTTTCGTTTTAGCTGTTTGAAGCGTATTCTCTGCCATTTTTTAAAATTTCAAATACTTTTAAATTAGTTGGTACTGCTTAGGGTCGCTAAGTAAGGTTCGTAATATTTAATACCTCTAAACAACATTTCCGCAACGCCATCACCTGTAATGGTAGCGCCTGAAATTCCATCAACCTCATGGTTTTGATTTTTAACCCCTCCTTTAACCACATCAATCGACTTGTATTGACCGTTCTCGTATATTTTTCTACCCTCAAATTGCTTCCCAAAAGCAGGGTTATCTTTGATTTCAGCACCCAATCCTGGAGTTTCACCTTTATGATCAAATGATACTCCAGTTACTGTATTGAGATCACCTTCCAGGGCTATATTACCCCAAATCTCATCCCACAAACCATTTCCACGGACTGAAAGTATATAGAATTTCTCCCCCTCGTTTTCGTATATAAATAATGGAAGTAATCTTTCAGATTCAGACTTCTTGCGCTCCTTACCCATGTCAATTTTATCAGCCATAACAGTAGTTACCGGCTCGCCCTGCATGTTGAGGGTAACTTGCTCAATATTGTTAGTAAACAATTCAATGACCTCAGGGTCAGAGAGATCCTTGACTGATCGACCTCCAGGGATATGGCTATTAACCGCAGCCAGAATAGCCCTTTTGTTAAAAATCTCTTCGTTGAGCGCTGCTTGCTCCTTAGTTCCTTCCCTTAGACCAGTTAGTGCTATAGCTACCGTACTGGTAAGAATAAGAATGAATCCGATAACGTAATTGGTGCTGTACACTTTATTTCTTTTTTCAGATTAACAACGAAAATATTAGGCAGTTTTTGGTTTTGTCATTCTCTTCGCAACATTCCCTTCTAAAACATAATAATCGATAAGGGGTGCAAAGACATTCATAAACAATATAGCTAGCATCCAACCTTCTGGATAAGCAGGGTTCATCACCCTAATGATAATTCCGATGAAACCAATAAAGAACCCGTAAATCCACTTTCCTCTGTTTGTTGAGGATGCCGTCACAGGATCGGTTGCCATAAAAACCATAGCAAACAAAAAACTACCCATAACAAATTGATAATACCATGGTACAGTCATGAACGGAGTAGCCCCCCAAGCATTCAACAACAAAGACATAATACCCGCACCAAATATCATACTCAACATTATTCTCCAACTACCTATGCCAGAAACCAATAAGAGCAAGGCCCCAATGATAATAAGCGGCTTACTCGTTTCCCCAATAGAACCAGGAATAGAGCCCCATAACAATTGTGAATCTGAGTAAACTGCGGCTACAGATTCCCACCCTCCTTGATAAGCTAAGCTCAAAGGAGTGGCACCAGTATATCCATCTACTACAGCAGACCCAGTTTGAAACGTCGCCCAGCCCAGCCCTTCAAATATTCCGTTAAAAAATCCAGTATGCCACCAATTGTAAACTACAGCAGAACCTGAGTTAACACTTTCCAAACCAGCTACCCAAACCTCATCACCGGAAATATCTGTTGGATAGGCAAAAAAGATAAATACTCTTGCTAATAGTGCGATATTAAGAATATTCATACCAGTACCACCAAATGCTTCTTTTCCGATCCAAACCGCAAAGGCAACTGATAAACCCAAAATCCATAGAGGAATATCAGGAGGCATAATCAATGGAATCAAAGAACCAGATACCAGGAAACCTTCTTCTATACTGTGGCCCTTCTTAGACGCATAGTAAAATTCAATCCCTAAGCCCACCAACATCGTCACTGCGAAAATAGGAAGCAATTGAATCAATCCAAAAGATACCTTTAAATGCAATCCGTCAAAAAAATCTGGATACTGGCCTAATGCCGCAAAATGCTGATGCCCAATATTAACCGTTCCATACAAATAACACAATTGTAAGGCGATTACAACCATAGTCATGGTTCGCTTCAAATCAACGCCATCTCTAATATGGACACCACTATGAGTGGTCGCATTCGGGGAAAATAAAAACGTAAAAAAACCATCGTACAAAGTGTGCAAAAAAGGACTTTCCTTTTTGTTGGGTTCGATGGATTTAGCAAATTTTAAAAGTGTTTTTTTCATTTGACTACAAGATTATTATAGTTGTTCCCTCATCATATCCAAACCTGATCGAAGAATGTGCTGCAACGGCTGCTTAGAGGTGCAAGCAAATTCACAAAGCGCAATATCTTCCTCTACTAACTCATTAATTCCTAACCCCTCCATCCTTTCTAAATCCCCTGTAAGAATGGATTTTAGTAAATGCTGCGGATAAATATCCATAGGTAATAAATGCTCGTATTGGCCCGTTACCACAAATGCCCGTTCTTCCCCGTGATTATTGGTATCAGCAACAAACTTCTTTTTATTAGCGGTAAAATAACTCAAATACGAACGGGATACAGTAGGCCTTGCTTTATCAGGCACCAACCATCCAAACATTTCATAATAATCCCCTTCCTTTACAACCGTTAATTGGTCATCTTGAAAATTTAAAAATGCCGACTCCTCTTTTTGAATTCCACTTAAAACATCACCCGAAATTAACCTTACGGTATAGTCATCCTCCAAATTACCTTTAACTAAATCTCCTATATTGGCACCTGCATAAGTGGAAATATATCCTGTATCATCTACCTCACTTCCTGTAACAGCAACCAATCGACTCATATCTAATTGACCATTGAGGAATGTTTGACCTATATTAATAACTTCCTGAACACCAAGGGTCCAAACTTTCTCTCCTGATTGAATCGGTGCAATATGATGTATCTGAACACCAACATTACCAGCCGGATGAACTCCCTTGAAGTACACTTTATCTACTCCAGTTGCTTCTGTGAAAACTTTAGATGGCGCATTTTTATGATTGGCATTTAATCCTAAATGCACTCGACCAGGAGTAAGTTTACCCAACACATCCAAGCCCATTTGAAAAGCAGCCCCTTTTCCTTCTACTACAAAATCTAAATCTGGAGCCAAAGGAGCCGTATCAAAAGTTGATATAAAAATATCTCTTGGAACAGTATCCAAACTAGGCATGATCTTAAAAGGACGCTCTTGAATCAATGGCCACAACCCATGATCAGCCATATAGGTAACCACCTCTTCTCGACTCGCACTTTCAATATCTATTTTACCCAAATCACGATATTGAACTTCTTTATCTGCTAATATCACCACCTCCGTAATAGCTCGCTTCTCTCCTCGATTAATCGCTATAATTTCTCCACTTACCGGAGCACAAAATTGGATATTGGGTTGCTTTTTATCAAAAAATAAAGAATCTCCTGCTTTAACCTCTTCACCTACTTCAACATTCATTTTTGGAATGGGAGATAAGCCAATAAAATTGGTAGGCTGTATAGCGTAAGTCGCAATCTTACTTTCTTTTAATAATTCCTTTTCAGCTTCTCCCTTTAATCGAATTTCATGCCCCTGCTTCAAATTAACAACAGGTAACCCTTTGGTATATTTAGGAGCATTAGGCTTAAGTAAGTTGGCCAACAGTCCTTTAGGCTTGGCAGATTGTAGTCCATCAGCTAACCAAATCAAGAAAATAAATACTGCAAGACCTACTATGGCCAAAACCAATGCACTAGAATTGCCCCCGCCATTATTATTTTGGGCAAAAGAATGAACGGGAACCAAAAAAGAAGACATTAAAACGATTAAAATAGAAATATTAGTTTTCATAATCTTATTTCAAATGTGCTGAAAATGAACACTTTATAATTTTTAATTGGTGACCCTCCTAAAAACTCACGCAAATATATAAAGCTTTAGATTAAAACTAAACCTACACAATTCTAAAGTTGTTGGTTCATATTATTTAGATTAAATCTAAATAATTTATTTGTTTTTAGGAAATAGGAGTATCTAATTCTCGCTTCCAGCGATTCCAACCTAAATAAGCAATAATAGAATAAACAACCATCAAACCAGCATACCAATAGAGATCTTTCCAAGTGTACAAAACAACAGTTACCAAGTCAATAACTATCCAGTAAATCCAATTTACTAGAACTCGCCTCGCAGTTAGAGCGGTGGCTATGAAACTAAAAATAGTAGTCTGTGCATCTAGATAGGGATAAGAAGCTGAAGTGTAAGCTTCCAGAATAAAACCCAATCCAATTCCTCCTAAAATACCAAGAGGGACGAGCCAAAAATGAGATTTCAGGGGGATCTCTACAATCATTAATTTTTGTCCCTCAGAATGGTGAGCACCCCAATGAAACCAACCATATACTGCAGCCAAAGCATAGTAGATATATAGGAAAGATTCGGCAAACAAAGAAATTTGGTAAAACAACCAAATACTGATGACCGCATTAATAAATCCCCAAAGCCAAGCCATTCTCTTTTTAAAAACAGCTAGAATAACGTATAGTAAACCACTGACTACAGCCAATATTTCGACAGAAAGCAAAACATGTGGATCGGTAACCCAAAAGGCCAGTGCCATATTCTGCCCTTCCATTCTAAGGCTCTATTTCGAAGGTATATTGAATGGCTTCAAAAATAGGATTACCCGAAGCAGGTTCTATATTATCCAGGATAATATCAATATCAATAGTTTCTCCTTTATCTTTAGAAGTTGAATCAAAAATCACTTCTATTTTACCACGTCCACCCGGAGGTACTGGTTTGCCAGACCAATTAGTAGTCGTACAATCACAAGCGCTTATCATTGATATTGTCAATGGAGTATCCCCGCGATTGGTAAAATAATAAGTATGTGACCTTTTATCTCCTCTTTTAACTTTTCCAAAAGCAATAATTCGCTCCTCAAAATCCATTATAGGAACCCCCTTTAAATTCTTTTTTCCGTACAAGGAAGAGAGGTAATGAATAGGAGGGATAGTATCCAACATTCCCTTTTCGGGAAAAGATTTCCTCAGACTGGTTCTTTTGATAATAATGCTGGTAGGCCCTTCTAATATTTTAAACTCGGTTCTTCTATTGATTTCATGAGCCAATTCTTGCAGTTCTTCTGTTGGCAAACTGTCAATATAACCAGGCGTCAAAACAGTACCTTGAATAAAATCAGGATATTTAGGTGCTAACCTCGAATCTATTAATTTTGGTTTGCCTTCTCCATAACCGGTAGCTTCTATCCGGTCTCTGCTGATCCCATTTCTAACCAGCCATCTTCTGGCAGATTCGGCTCTTCTTTGAGAGAGGTCCTGATTATAATTGTCCGGACCTCTATAATCAGTATGAGAACTCAATTCAATAATCATCTCCGGATATTCGGTCATTAAGTCAAAGACTACCTGCAGATCAGACTCCGCTTCTTCTTGAATTCTATCATCATCAAATTTATAAAGAATATTTTCCAAAACAATTGCTTCTTCAATAGTAATTGTATCGTACTCAGGTTCTTTGGGAGGTACAGGTTTTTGTTTGAGGTAAAACAAATGTTGAAAGGTTTGAGATTCCGTTAACCCAACCGTATTGAATTCAAAAGTGTCAGGATAGTACCCTTCCATTTCGGCAACCACTCGATAAGGCATTTCTAGGTCAAGTCCAAAATCAAATCGATTGCCATTGTCATTGGTCTTGGATTCTTTCACTAAAGGATTGTTTTCCACCAATTCATAAACCGTCACTTTTCCACCTTTAAGTACTCCTTTGTTTTCATCAAACAAGCCTGTAATAAGGTCTGCATACATTTTGGCAATATCAATGACGTAGACATCATCACAGCAAGTTCGACCATGAGCTGATCGCCCTCCCGGTCGATTGGAAATTAAAAACCCAGCATACCCCTCTTCATCTAGGGTAAAATACCGATCATCCAGGCTGCTATTAAAACCATTGCCCATATTCAATGGATCACTCCATTGGGAACCATCCCAGGTGCTGTAAAAGATATCGGCTCCACCTATTCCAGGATGACCATCTGAACTGAAATACAAAGTTCCATCCCTATAATAAGGTGTAAACTCATTTCCAGGCGTGTTGATTATTGGACCCAAATTGACCGGATCATCATAGGTGCCGTCACTCAATAAAGTAGCATAATAAATATCGAATCCTCCAAAACCACCATCCATATCTGAGGTAAAAAACAAAACTTCTCTTCCAAACAGTTCCCCATAAGTAGGGTGTTTGGCTAAATAATCTCCATTAACTCCCTTTACTTCCTGGGCTGCAGTCCATCCATCCCCCGAAGATTCAGAATAATAAATTTTACTTTGATCGACCAAACTACTGCCATTCAAAATGGCTCTGGTCAAAAACATTTTTTTGCCGTCAGGCGTAAAACTAACATGGGTAGAGTGTACCCCTGGCCTATTGATTTTATTGTCCAATTCTGTAGCATCGTCCCACTCCAAATCATCTTTGGACGCCACATAAATTTTGGCGTGATAATTCTCGGCCTGATCGTCTAGTAAAATAACGTCCTTGGTGTCAAATCCCGCGTAGTATAATTGTTTGCCCCCTCTATATAAGGTAGGAGCATATTCCGAAAATGGCGAATTAATTCCCCGTCCAGCATTTTCAACAGTAACCCCTTTGGTGGTCTCCCCTATTTCTATTCCCAACTCGGCACCTTGTCTTTCATTTTCAGCCAATTTAACTAATATTGGATCCTCGGCAGTTCTTATAAAAGTACCAAACTGCTCTATGGCTTCAGGGTATTTTCCGTTCATTTTCAAACAACGGCCGTAGTAATATCGCAGGCTATCCATCAACCCTTCATTATCCCTCCTTAATATTCTCGCATAAGCGCGCTCAGCTCTTACGTAGTCCCTTAATCGATAATGTAATTCGGCAATTCTAGGCAACAACTCTCGATCTCCTTTTTCCTCAAAAGCCTTCTCATACCACTCAATAGCATTATAGTAATCGCCCAACTGGTACTGTTCTTCAGCTACCTCAAGCATGGTCTCATAAGATGATTTACGGATAGGCTGAGCCGTTAAGAATTGTATTCCCCAGCAAAAGATACCAAGTGTTAGAAAAATCCTTCTCATTGACTTTTGTATGAATTTCTTTTACGTTAACGAAATAGTCGACACCTTTGGTTTACCTCTTCCATTAAAAATCTGGACACAGGATAGCGGGAATTACATCTGGCTTTTTGTAAATTTTGATAATGTACGATAAAGCCAATTCAAATCCACCAACTGACTTGGTAGCCGCAACCAAAGAAGAAGTATTTAAATCATAGGCAAGCCCTACCCTGAAATCCTCATAATCAGCTCCTAATAAAAGCTGAGCCGCATCTCCCAAACGGTATCCTAATCCCCCTCTTAAAATGAGGTCTTCGTTAAACTGATAACCCGCTACACTTTGAACAACTACTTCGGAAGTGCCTCCCATAGTCTGAAAAAATAAAGAAGGTTCTATAGTGACTCCCTCCGTTATTAATTGTTTGTAGTTGGCAAACCCTGCAAACTGTACAGGTAGTCTGAAATTTTCCTGACCGTCACCTTGACTTAACAAACTAATTTTAGGTTGATTCAAATGATTAACAGACAACCCAATTACTATGCTTTGTTTGTCGCTCAACAAACTCCTAAACTTCACCCCTAGCCCAAAATCAGTAGCAGATTTTTTGTCCATAAAGTTTCGATCTACCCCTTTTCCAAATCCAGCACCGCCACCCCCAACATCTTCAGGAAATTCATCTGCAAATCTTAAATCATCAGGGCGCATTCTTTTTTCAATACTCCCGCCCTGAATGCCAAAAGAAACAATATTCTTGTACCCTTTCCCCAAACCTAAGTGGTAGGCAATAGATAACTTACTTATGTTGGTCGCTAACCTTGAAGTACCCGCTTCGTCGCTTACAATAACACCCCCAACACCTACCCAATGATTTTCCTTGAAACCAGTAAGCAACGGGGCATCAACTGAAAATGAAGAGGTGGTAAACTGGTTTCTGAGGAAGCTGGACCATTGGTCTCGATAGATTCCCGTTATTCGAGCTGTACCCTCAAATGCACCAGTATTGGAGGCATTTAAAGTAAGAGGAGACATGTTGAATTGGGTAAAATGAATATCCTGTGCCTTGATAATGGCACCGCATCCAATAAATAAAATAAATACCCAAAACCACCGATTTATTCTCATAAATACTCCTTTTCGACTGACCTGGCTGTTCTTATAGCAAACAAAACTGAAAGATAAATAATCTTTTTCAACTTTGGTTAATGAGCTGACCTATACGCTGCAAATCTAACCCCCTCATACATTTAAAATGACCCTTAGGACAATCTGAAAAACCAATCTTAGAACATGGCCTACAATCCAAATTTTCCACCTCCACCACACTACTCTTGCTCGTCTGATAAGGAGTCATCCCAAATGCAGGTACGGTACTCCCCCAAATCGAAATAATTTCTCGATCAAAAGCTGCGGCAATATGCATCAATCCAGTATCTGGAGTGATGACCTTTTGAGCTGATTGCAAAGCAAAAGCCGATTGACCTAAGGTCAATTTTCCACAGAAATTGACCACCTTCTCCGGCATCCATTTTGCTAATTCCAAACCAGTAGCGGTATCTTCCTTTCCGCCCAAAACCACCACAGAAATTGGACTTAACAATACTATCTTTTTTAAAATAAGCATAGGAATTCTCTTGGTAGCATGAGCTGCGCCAACTACCAAAGCTAAATAGGGCGTCTTAGGTAATCCGGAAACCTCTTGATCTTCCGGAGAAATAAAAAAATCTAACCCCTTTCCATCTGCTTTTATCCCCAATTCCTTAACCGTAGCCAAATATCGATCTACTATATGCACCTTCGGTAAAAAATTTTTTTTCCACCTCACTAACCACCATTTTCTCCAGTTCAATTTGTCAAATCGTTTCGTTGGAGTAAACATTCCCCAAGTGATTAGCCAACTCCTCAAATTATGATGCAAATCAATAATTCGGTCATATTGCTCCGCTCTAATTGCAGTGCGCAATTGACGAAGGTTTTGATCAAATTCTAGAATCTTTGATATAAAGGGATTGGGGGCGAGGATGGCGGCAAACTGTTTCTTGGTTAAGAAATGAACCTCCGCTCCAAGCTGTTTTTTTAAAGCTCGAAGAACTGGAGTCGTCAAAACAATATCCCCTATTGAAGAGAATCTAATTACAAGTATTTTCACTGGTTTCAAATTAATGAATCTTGATCTCTTCCAATACTATAGTCGATAGGTACTGTAACTTCCCCGCCTCGTAAAGCACATCAAATTTTTCAACTTCCATGGAAGCAGGTACTGGTTTCAGGTTATCGTATTGGTTAAATAGATAAGATCCAACGGCTATCCGCTGAGTCACTTTCCTAAACCGAGCCCCACCTCCATCTGTCAAATAATTATAGGCCAGGTAATCTAATAAATAAGTATTCGTATCAAACCAATAAACAAATTCATCCTGAAAATCCTTGCCTCCCCCTTCAACCTCAAAACCTACCTTGATTTTGTGATATTCCTTGTCCCCAATTTTTCGAATACCAAGGTAAGAAGTTTGAACTGCTGGATCTTTCAAGAAATAAGGCAGCAACGCAAAGTAAATCACAGAATTAACAGAGGAAGCATAAGCAGCACTATCTTTTGCATTCAATGGTTCAATAGCTTCATTTTTATACCGAGTCAGCCCATCATTGTCCAAAAGATCTACTATTTCATTCATCAAACTGTCTCGCTGGATTCTTTTGTATTCAAATCTCCCCTCTTTTTTCCAATAAGTATATCCTCGATTCCTAAAGGTAAATTCCAGACTTGCTTGATCCAAGTCATCAAATCCATGAGCTTTAATACTTTGAAGAATGACCTGTTCCGCTTGATTTTCCGCAACACAACTAACCAAGCCAACCCACATCCAACAATATACAACCAATTTTTGGAAATAAGTCATATCCTTTTATTTGAGGCTAATTTAACAATTAATTATCTTTACAATATGTATCGAATGCTCCTCCTTTTTATACTGTTTATCCCTTCGGCCATTCATACCCAATCTTTTGACTATTTAGGAAGGGGGATGGAGGCTGCGGTATTTAGTGATTCTCATCCAAATGGAGTAGGGGACTTCGGTGTGCAATTGGAAAATTTATATAACCAAAGCAATCAAACTAACCTCAGGGCGGGCAACTTCCCATTAACCATTGGGGATAGTTTGGAAGCTCCGGGATGGAGCACTGCTTCATTGAACCACTTTATCATTGAATACGATCCTTTCGCCACTAGTAGCCAATTATCAGTGAGAATGGAGGTAGATGAGATGGCCTATGAACTTCAAAGCACTATTCCATTTCCTCAATGTATCACTGCTATCCAGTTTGGAATCAATAATATAGACAATGCCTTATATTCTCTTAACAACATAACGCTCAACGGCACAACGCTCGTTTCAAGTACTGTTTTTCTGACTCCCGACACCACTACTTTTTATAAAATATCGGGTTCGGACATCAGCAAAGGATTTCTCTTGGAAATGGATGTAGTGATCAATCAAAGCACCGCAGCCAATAGAGACGAGGCTGCTATACTATTATCATTTGGGCAAGATGCAGCTGATGAATTACCTCTTAACGACAACAATACTTCCCTTGTAGCTTCCCGGAGTGATGGAGGCTCTGTTGAGGCATTTTGTGAAGGACAATCAATTACCTATACCGCTGGTGGTGGCACACGCTATAGGTTTTTTACCTATACTCAAGGGCCACAACCTGGTCAAATTTCCAACATCAATTATTTGGGAGATTATTCTACTACCAATTCCTTCCAAACTGATGAGCTGATCAATGGCCAACAAATAGGGGTGGATATTTCCGATGGCATTTGCGTTCACCAAAAATTATTGGCCTTTTCACCTACTATTTATCCCCTTCCAGCCAACCCCACTGTGGGGTCTTCAGAAATAAATATATGTGTACCTGAGGGGAACGCAGAAAATAGAAGTTGGGTACTTCCTCCTCTCCCTAATTCAGAAATTTATATTTACGAAGCAGTTGCCCTCCCCTCCTTGAGTAATCTAGAAAACGGCACCACCTATTTACCCGGATTTACCCAAGCTAATGAACTCTCTATCAGCAGCGATGGAACCACTGTAGAATGGTCCTCGGAGCCAACCAATTCTAACGGCCAACTTATTTATGGGACTTATACCTTTAGGGTATTGATTGAAAATCAAATTTCCTCTTGCAGGAGTGCTTGGTCTTCCCCTTTTTCAATTAACCTACTCGAAAAACCGAATTTAACGCTTTCACCTTCCAGTCCTAAGGTTTGTAATAATCAAATTTTATTGGGAAATTTCAGTGAAGCCACTCTTCCACTTTATTCAGGAAGTAGTCCCTTCGATAGTTGGAATTTTTGGAGTGTGACACCTCAAGCTGGTCTTTCAGCAGCTGAGGCCAATCTGGATTTAAATACGCCTCAATTAGAACAAACCAACTATCTCATTGCCAATGACCGGTACTTCAATGCAACCAATCAAAATAAAAAAGTCCAATATTCAATTTCAGCAAATGGTCAAAATGGATGTACTAGTGAGGCCGACACCATTGAATATAATATTTTGGCAGAACCCGATCTTCAAGCCTTGAGTGACACTTCGATAACTTCCAATCAACTGCTACAAAAAAACCTTAAAGTACAGGATAATTTTAGCCCACCCTATATTTTTGAGCTGGCTGGTTTATCTTATCCTTCCACCCTCACTCCCAACCCTCTAAATGCTCTGCAAGGAGAAAAAGGTAATACCAATCTTATTGCTGAAGACCAGTGGCTCAATACTTCACTAAGGACTAAAAAGGTTCGCTATACCTTAGGGGTAACCAATGCTGATCTCAATGGAATTTGCCCTAGTAACACCGAAGATTTTGAACTTACTGTGGTACCTTCCCTAAGCCTATCTTGGAAAGAATTGACAAATAATTTAGTCAATCCTACAGATACCTTGATCCACTGTGCGGAGAACCAAACTGCCTCTATTCAATATTTTTTATTGCCAAATAATCGAATCAATGAAGGGGAACAGTTGTCTTTAATCCAAACTGGTATCACGATAGAAGACCCTGATAATCTAGGGTTACAAAGGAACCAGGGCAGTATCCAATCGGATACTATAACCATTACCAATGAATCCTTTTACAGAGAGCTGATCGACGACCAATGGATCGTTACACAAAGTTCTTCCTCGGGTCTAGCATACCTCACCTACCATTGGAAATACCTACTAACCACGCTGGATGGAAATACTTTCGAAAGTCCAGAAATCTCTATTACCTATGGTATAACTACCACCAAGTTGGATATAGGAATCACCTTCCAAAATCCAACTACTGGTACCAATTCCATTTGTCAAAATGAACAGGTGGAATTGGAAATCTCAGTAACTGATGATGGTCGATTAACTATTGGAACAGACTATGATCTAGTGGTAGCATCGGTTTACCACAGCTTGGATAGTGCCTCTGGGGAATGGATATTGGGTTACGGCCCATTAACAGGCAGCCAGAATTATCCATCCAACCAAATTATCAATACCAGTTCCTCCATATCCGAGGTATTGAGTCATTCGCTTAATCAAACCGTTTGGATTCGCTATGATCTGGCCACCCAATCTACTCATCCCAATTTTGTCTGCTCTAGTTCTCAGGCCAGCGCCATTATATCTGTAGCGCCCAATATTCAGGCAGAGGTTCAGTGGACCACCAATCCCAATAACTCATCCTATATAAGCGCCAAGGATATACCTTATTCCTTAAACTTAAATTTTGTGAATAACACAGATTTGTCACTTGGAGAAAAATTGATGGTTTCCTTACTTGGTACTTCGGAAGCAGGTGGTTCCTATATTGACAACTCTTTAAATAATGCAGCTCTTCTAGCTGATACCCTCCTTAAGACCACCAATCAACTCGATAGTTTGACGACCAACAAACCTACGCGCTCTTATCAAGACTTACTCTCCTTAAGTAACGCCAATCAATTTTATCGTCCCGCTACTATCGGATATCGATGGGCTTATCAATGGAAAGGTTCTGAAACCTGTCCATCTGATACCGTTCAACAAATTTTTACGGTGTTACCTCAACCCAAATTAGACTTACTCAATGGAGATGGGGCAATTATCACCTCCCCATTTCAAGTTTGCTCAGGAGAAGACCTCACTTTCCAAATCAGCCATTCATCTGATTTTACCGCTCTTTCCACCTCCTACTATCAACTCATTTTAACGGACATCGCCTATTCAGATGCTAATTCAGCAGGAACCTGGAGACCAGGTTATGGGCCCGTACAAGTGAACCAACAGCTGTCCAAAGGACATGCCATTAACCTCAAACAACTGTATACCCAATCTTTTGCCCATACTGCCAATAAAACCTATTGGATCCGATACCGTTTTACCAATTTTATAGAGGGAATCCATGGGCTTCAAGATATGGGAAGCATTCAAGTCTTTATCCAAGTGAATCCCAATCCCTCTTTTCAGGAGACTTATGCCAATCTGTCCAAAAAGACCAGTATTGATGGCTTTGGTGATTGTTCTGCTCCCTTTTCCTGGAATCACCCACAAATTTTTGGTGGAACAGGAACCGAAGCCTTAACCCTATCTATCAATTCCAACCCTTCTATAACCGTTACTCCAGGTTCAGCTTACAGTAATAATTTTGGACCGGGTGTACATCAGATTAACTATTCTGTTGCCAGTCCGTGTGGTGCTACTGAACAAATTAATTTTACCGTAACGGTGGAGGACAACGAAGCCCCTTCAATTAGCTGCCCAACCGATGTTGACATCTCCCTCGGGCCTGGTCAGATTTTTGCAGAGGTGCAATATGACCTGCCTTTAGTAACCGATAATTGCCAGGGTACGGAATTACTGCGAATACGGGGCCCTATGCCTGGAGATCGTTTTCCCGAAGGGATATACAGCACTACCTTTATGGGGTTTGATCAGGCAGGCCGAATTGCCATTTGCCATTTTGAGGTGAACATCCTTCCGGCATCCGCTACTCCTCCCTTGCGCTGCGAAGAGCAAACCTATACCGTTCGATTGAATGAGGGGGATTGTACTACACCGGTTAATTTTTTGCCTCCCAATTGCGAGGGAGATTGCCAAGGATCGTCCTTGCAAAAAATTTCTGCCTACACCAGCGGAGATGTCCTTTCTGCTGGCACTCATGTGGTCAATTATACCCTACAACATCGGTCGGGAGGGCAAACTGACTGTGCGGTAAACTTGATAGTTGAACCTCCCGTCGCTAGAGAATTTACCTGCAGTAATCCTACTTTGACCATCCCTTATGGCGAAACTTATCAGCTAAAATTGGCTGATTTTATTCAACCGGAATTATTGATAGACGCCTGCGGCAAAAGTCCCTCTGCTATTCGCATTTCTCCCGCTGAAATCGACTGCGAAGCCTCCTTTGTAAATCGACTGACCAATGTAGAATGGGTCAATGGCTTTGGGCAAAAAGAAAGTTGTACAGCTTCTTTAACTGTTGAACGCTCCGGAGAAAATGAACCAATCCATTGGAGTACGGCTTTCCTGAATGACCTCAAACACTCATTTGTGGAGGAGCCTTGTAATTTATCAGTCCCCTACCAACTAGCGGTAACTTGTGCTGTTTATTCTCAACCCGCCACTGGATTGGCGTATGCCGATTTTTGTAATGGTACTTTTTTGGAGACTACCGTTCAGGAAATGACCAATTTTGGAAGAGGAGGGCTACAATTGAGAACAAATACTCAGCCCACTGCTCCCGAATTTTCCATTTACCTCGACAAATCCTTTGAAGGCCTCCGATTGGTGCAGCGACTCAAAGCGTCCATAGATAGAAAAGATGGAAAAGGAGAACAAATCCTCTGGGTAAAAGATGGCCAAATACCAACGCGATTGAAAATTGGGGTAAGTAACGGAAAAGTGATGGGCTATTATAGTGAAGATGGGATAACTTGGAAACTAATGGCTGAGCGATCCTTCCCTACGCAAAACTGTTTGATTGGAGGATTATATGTGCTCAGTAACCATACTAGACAAGAAGTTAAAGTGGGTTTTAATCAGGTGACTTGGTCCAATGAAAACACCACAGGTCAAATTACCATTGATCAAAACCTTTCATCTAATAATAGCAGTTTGACGAGATCCCTAGATACTCCAATTTTAATTTTCCCCAACCCTGCCAAAGGAAAAATGACCATTCAGGGAAGCCATCTTATCGAGGAAATTCTAATTACTGACCTTTCTGGTCGAAAATTATACTATCGAGATAGATTATCTGCTTTTTCTAATAGTATTTATACTATAGACATTACTGAGTTTCCCAAAGGGGTTTTATTGGTGCGGTTTACAGAAAAAGGGGGTGCAATTTCGGTCCATAAACTTATCGCATATTGAGTTGATTAGTATTACAATGGAAAATCTCTACCTGTTACAAAGCTGATGAATTCATAAACTAGCATACCAGGATACGGAGAGGATATTTCTTCTTTGTTTAGCATATTGGATAGGGTCTTTATAACCTTTGGATACCTTTCCAGGTCGTGCGTAGGTGGGATTTGTCGGGATCCCACTTTGCTCAAAAATTGGCAAAATCCTTCAAAATCATAAGGTGCATATTGGTGAGGGTATTTAAGCGCGAGATAAAGGAAGGGCATTTGATATTCTTTATCGTGATAATGACTTCTAATTTTAGATTTGGGTGAAGATTCTTTGAGTAAATCTAATAATTCACCACAATAAAAAACAAACCTTTCTACTCTGCCATCTATGGTTTTGGTTTCGTCAAACAAATCGCGGAAGGCGTGTTTGCAGAAATCCGGTTCCAATTTCATAAAAGCCAACATCACCCTTTTGGGTTCAAAAGCTTCCCTATTCCACCACCGTCTAGAATGCATAGAATGGAGTGATGTATTGTACATTTGCACCAAATCATCGGCTTGTAAATCCCAATTGGTTTGAAAATTATCTACCGCTTCATAAAAAGAAATCCACTTATCTTCACTCCTTTCTACCTTAAATTTTGTCAAATATTCATTGAGTAAGTCTAATTGCATGTACCGTAAACTTTAACAAGAAGGATTCGGAATCTCTTCATGTATGGCATTAATTTCCTTTAAAATTTCAGGAGTTAACTTCACTTGAATACTTTCGATATTATCTTTTAATTGAATCATATCCGTCGCTCCGATAATATTACTGGTTACAAAAGGTTGGTCATTGATAAATGCCAAACTCATTTGTGCTGGGCTAAGCTGGTGGTCTTTGGCAAGTTGAATATACTTTTTAGCTGCAGCCCTACTACCTGTCCCATCATATCGCGACATTTGTTTGAATTGATTCAAGCGAGAAAAACTGGTATCAGTGCCATCTTCGTATTTGCCAGAAAGGAGACCAAAAGCCATTGGAGAATAGGCTAAAAGTCCAACTTTCTCCATCATAGAAACTTCAGACAAACCCACCTCGTAATGCCTATTGAGTAAATTATAAGGATTTTGAATACTGACGCATCGAGGCAGATTATATTTTTCCGCCATTTTTAAAAAATGCATGGTACCCCAGGGAGTTTCATTGGAAAGTCCAAAATATCTGATTTTACCCTCTTCGACAAGCGATTGCATTTTAGTAAGTACTGCTTGAAAATTATCCTCCCATCGATCACTTTTATCTGCGGGATAATTTCGCACGCCAAACATAGTTGTGGGTCGTTCAGGCCAATGCAATTGATACAAATCTATATAATCAGTTTGCAGCCTTCGCAGACTCCCTTCTATAGCTTCTTGAATTTGGTTTGATTTGAAACCAGCATTTTCTCTGATCCAGGTCATATTGGTGGGCCCCACTACTTTAGAAGCCAAGATAAAAGCATCCCTATTTTTCCTTTTCTGAATCCAAGTCCCGATGATTTCTTCTGTCCTACCTTGTGTTTCACTCCTTCCAGGCACAGGATACATCTCGGCAGTATCAATAAAATTTACTTCATGATCTAAAGCATAATCTAATTGTTCATGTCCTTCTTCCTCCGTATTTTGTTCCCCGAAGGTCATGGTTCCCAAACAAATCTTACTCACCTTAACATCCGTATTTCCTAAATAGGCGTAATCCATAATCCTTTTAATTTTTAGTAAAAATATCAATTTCCTTAAAGTTTGGAAATCGTTTACCTTTGGAAAAAAAGATTATGGGAATATTGGACAAAATCAAAGAAGTACTCTTTGGGGAAAAAACCATGGCAGCCTCTGATCAAATGGTGGATAAAGTTTGGAACACCGCCAATAAGATAAAAAAAGAGTCAGCTTCCCTTGGCGATAAAATAAAAAGTAAAATTGATCACTACGATGAATTAGCCCGAAAAGAACAAGCGCTAGAAAAAAATGAAAAGGAATTTCGCCCTCACAGCTCTCATGGAGAGAGTTTGCTTGACGACTCTCGCGACTTTTTTGAAAAAGCGGACCAATTTGCCAACGGAGAATACGACGCGGCGCAAAAAGGCAAAATAACTATTGAACAAAAAGAACCGGTTGAAAAACCAGCCAAGGGTCCGGTAAAAGGATTTGAGGATTTGGACGGAGATGGGGATGAAATTATTGACGACGCTATTATTGAAGAATAAAGAAAGGTGCATTGAAACTCAAAAAATGGAAATGCTTGAAATCCGAGGAAGGGCCTGATTTGAGGCTATTCAAAGCAAGGATTGACTTAATGGAAAATCCTCGAAATGGGTTGAAAGCTCCAAGGGTAGTTTTGAAAAGCAAGGATGCCGTCAACGTAGTAGCAGTGGTTGATAAGGAACGTATTGTCTTTGTGAGACAATTTAGATTCGGCACTCAAACTTTCACTTTAGAAATACCCGGTGGATTAATTGATGAAGGAGAAGATCCCAAAGAGGCAGGTATTCGAGAACTCAGAGAAGAGTCCGGTTTTATGGCTGAAGCCATGAGACCACTTGGCAAGATTGCTTCTAACCCTGTTTATATGGATGCTTATGTATTTCATTATCAAACTACCTGTTCAGCACTTCAAAAAAGTTCCACTCATTTTGACGATGGAGAAGACATTGAAATAATTCTATTGCCCATCAATGAAGTTAAAGAAATGCTATATGCTGGGAAATTTGAACACCCACATACCATTAGTGCGCTGATGTATTATTTTCACGGAACCCATTGACTTTCCCTAGTTGATTTGATTTCGGCTCCACTAAGAAGAACTATTTGAATAAACACCTTCTGAAAAATTTCAGGTAATCATATAGGTATGCTGTGTTGCTTTTTACAGGCAGGCTTTCATCATCCTGTCAAGTATATCCTATTTTGAGTATCATTATTCCTATTAGAAAAAGGGCTCCATTTAAACAAAGAATATAACTACCTGAAAGCAGTAAATGGCTGAAAACAATGATTTTTATACTAATTCAAAGTCAATTTGCCGCTTGATAAGATTGGTTTCTTTAAGCCTTACCTTAACAAAATCTCCCATTTGAAAGACCGTACCACTGGTTTTACCAATCGCTCTTAAGTTTCCATCCATCAATTCTATGGATTCCTTTAGATTTCGCACATTGATCATTCCTTCACAACGATTCTCTAATAATTCTACATAAAACCCCCTTTCTGTAATTCCGCTGATGAATCCGGTAAACTCTTCTCCGATGTGTTGCTCCAAATATTGTACTTGCTTGTACTTGACAGATTCCCGCTCCGCCTCCATCGCCTTACGCTCCATAGAAGAAATATGTTTACACTGTTCTTCTAAAGGACCCGCAGGAGCAGAGAATACTTCATTGCTTAGGTTTTTGTCCAATAACCTATGAACCAAAACATCAGAATAACGCCGTATTGGAGAAGTAAAATGTGTGTAATGAGAAAATCCGAGTCCGTAATGCCCTATATTTTTGGTAGAATATATGGCCTTCGCCATAGTCCGTATCGCTAAGGGTTCCAATAATTTTAACCCGACATTTTCCCTTCCCTCTTCCACCATCAAATTAAAGGATTTAGCAATGGTCTGGGGACTTTTTGTATCAATGGTAAATCCAAGCCCAGCAGCAAATAAAGCCAGGTCCATAACCCGATCAATATCTGGTTCATCGTGGATTCGGTAAACAAATGGAATGTTTTTGCGAAATTTTTCCTCTTTTTGAGCTATGAATAATGCTACCTTTTTGTTGGCCAATAACATAAAATCCTCCACCAGCATGTGCGCCGCCTTTCGTTCTTTTAGGTAAATTCCAATGGGGTTGCCCTGCTCGTCTAATTTAAATTGCACTTCGTCCGTCTCAAATCCGATGGAGCCTTCCTTAAATCGCTCTTTCCTGAGTTTTTCAGCTATTTTATTAAGCATCAATAACTCTTCTGCATAATCTCCGTCCTTTTTTTCTATTACTTCTTGTGCTTCTTCATAAGTAAATCTTCGATCAGAATGAATAATGGTTCTTCCAAACCATTGCCCAATAATTTTATAAGAGGGCGTAAATTCAAAAACTGCCGAAAAAGTCAATTTATCTTCATGGGGTTTCAGCGAGCACAATTCATTTGAAAGTACCTCTGGAAGCATAGGATTTACCCGATCTACTAGATACACCGAAGTACTCCGTTCGAATGCCTCTTGATCTAATAGCGTTCCTGACCGGACGTAATGAGAAACATCTGCAATATGAACTCCAATCTCGATATTCCCATTTTCTAATACTTTGAAGGAAAGCGCATCGTCAAAATCCTTAGCAGTTGCCGGGTCTATAGTAAAAGTAGTTACTGAGCGCATATCCCTCCTCTGATTAATTTCCGATTGAGTTATTTCCATAGGCAAAGCATTCGCCTCTGCAATAACTTCTGGCGAAAAGTCTAGTGGAAATCCATTATTGAGAATGATGGCCTTCATCTCTATTTCATGAGAATCCTGCCCCCCCAATCTACTAGTAACCGTTCCTTCAGGCCGACCATCTATTGTATCTCCCCAATTAACCACCCGAACCACTACCATTTCTCCATCTTCAGCTCCTTTAAGATGTTCTGCAGGAATCATCACCTCCAAAGAATGAAGACCTACAGTAGTGACCCATCCATAATTCTTATGCAGTGTTACTTTTCCAATAAAATTTTCCGCTGCCCGTTGAATGACCTCTACAATTTCCCCTTCAGGTTTGCGCCTTCCCCTAGGCCACCAATAACGAACATGAACCACATCCCCATTTCTCGCTGAATACATCCTACTGGCAGGAACAAAAATGTCATCCTCCGTATCTTCAGCTATAATATAACCCGAGCCTGTTCGGGTAACATCAACCTTTCCAACCGTTATGGCCTCTTGTTTTTTACCGCTCAATTGCCTTGGATTAACGGTGTACTTGAAGTCCTTATCCTTTACCAACTTACCTTGTCGTACCAAATCTTCCAAGGCATTCACGATTTGTTCTTGATTATTGGCGACCATCAAATGAGCCCCTACCTGCTTAGGATTAAATGCTTTCCTTTTCTGCTTTTTGAAAAAAGCCCAAATTTTTCCTTTTAATACCCCAATATTTAAATGCCTCCCCTTAATCTGAGGCTTATTTTTTTTCTTTGACATGTTCTTATTATTGGTCTGTAATCAGACGTTGTTTAAACTATACAACAACACGACATGGACATTTGTGCGATAGTTGTTTTATATCAATCTTCCAACTCTTGTATGACGCCTTCCGGCAAAAGCTCCAAATGCCTAACAGTCGTTTGCTGAGCATCCATGCTCCCACCTCCCGAAGCTCCCGAAACAATCACCACCTCCCAATCAGGAGTGATAGTAGCTACCGACTGAACGACCGTCTCCGAATCAAATGCACTACCTGCTATAACTCTATGATCTATGTATTCTCCCTTCTCTGTTGTGGTCAATAAAATGTGCTGATAATTCATAAGAGAAGCTTTCCAATACACCATAGCCACAAAACCAAAGGTATCCGGAAGCAAAAATCCAGGAATAAATTCAGTATGCTCATCTATCTCTTCCTTGTGTAAAGGCTCAAAAAAATGAGTAACTAAAGCTAAGGGTAGCGGCTCATTAGACTCACTAAAGTTGTGATGGGTATGCTCCCCAAGGGTAATGGGCAAATCCACCTTAGGAAAATAATGGAGTAATTCTTTAAAGCTGACCTTTTTTGTAGCAGACATGATAGGGAGTTCAATTTGAAATTATTTACGCACCAAAGGTAACAGTTTGAAACTTCTCTAACTTATACGGGTGATGTTCTTTATTTTGATTCATTCTAAATAAGGCAATTATACTCACATTGAAATTAGCCTCTTTGGAAAAAATCCATTTAACCGTAGTTTTGTTTCTCTCAAAATAAATCATTTAAAATAAAAAGCAATGAGCTGGTTTTCGCATTTTCTTACCTCTTCTATAGGCAAGAAGTTAATTATGTCGCTAACAGGTCTTTTTTTGATAATCTTTTTATTGGTTCATTTGGTGGGCAACCTCCAATTATTTGCCAACGACGGAGGCCAAGCCTTCAACCTTTACACGGAATTTATGACCACTAATCCCTTGATTAAGACGGTCTCTTACCTCCTCTATTTTTTTATTCTACTTCATACCATACAAGGTATTGCACTGATGGTCGCTAACCGTAAAGCAAGGGGTGGTAAAGGATATGCCGTTAAAGTTACGCAAGCAAAAAGTACTTCAAGTTTTGCATCAAGTAATATGGGTAGATTAGGTATCATCATTTTCATTTTTATCGCCTTACACTTGTATCAGTTTTGGTTGCAAATGAAGATGGGGAAAGTTGATGAAATCACTATAGACGGCAAAACTATAGCGGATTTATACACCATTGTAGCGGCTACTTATGCCGATCTTACCTTTGTTGTCATTTATGTCATTTCTATGGTGGTTATTGGCATCCATTTATTACACGGATTTCAGAGTGCTTTTCAAACTTTGGGATTGAATCACAAAAAATATACCCCTCTTATTCAGGGATTGGGAAAAATATATGCTGTTGTAGTTCCATTCGGTTTTGCTATGATTCCTTTGGTCATGTATGCAAAAAGTATAGGATTAATATAACAGAATTCATTAAGATTAAATTTTTCGAATATGCAACTCGATGGTAAAGTTCCAGTTGGTGAATTAGCAAAAAAATGGTCTACTTATAGATCCACTGTTCCTTTAGTTGCTCCTAACAACAAAAGGAGAATCGAAATAATAGTGGTTGGAACCGGATTAGCGGGAGGTGCCGCAGCTGCTACCTTAGGAGAATTGGGATATAATGTAAAATGTTTTACTTTTCACGATAGCCCCAGGCGTGCGCATTCCATTGCTGCACAAGGTGGTATTAATGCAGCTAAAAACTATCAAAACGATGGGGATTCTGTGTACCGCCTTTTCTACGATACCATTAAAGGTGGCGATTACAGATCTAGGGAAGCCAATGTACATCGATTAGCTGAAGTCAGCACGGAGATTATCGACCAGGCTGTGGCTCAAGGGGTACCTTTTGCAAGAGAGTACGGTGGTTTACTAGAAAACCGGTCATTCGGTGGAGTACAAGTAAGCAGAACCTTTTATGCCAGAGGCCAGACAGGTCAGCAATTACTTTTAGGTGCTTATCAGTCACTTTCTAGGCAGATTTCCAAAGGAAATGTAAAGATGTACAATAGGCATGAAATGGTAGATTTGGTAATAGTGGATGGAAAGGCAAGAGGAATTATAGCTAGGAATCTATTGACGGGAGCATTAGAAAGATTTGCTGCACATGCCGTCGTCTTGGGAACAGGAGGATATGGTAATGTTTTTTACCTATCTACCAATGCCATGAATTGCAATGTTTCAGCAGCGTGGAGGGCAGTACGGAGAGGTGCTTATATGGCTAATCCCTCCTTTACTCAAATACATCCAACCTGTATTCCCGTTTCCGGAGAATACCAATCCAAACTTACCTTAATGTCAGAAAGTTTGAGAAACGACGGGAGGGTATGGGTACCTAAGAAGAAAGAAGATGCAGAAGCTATTCGGAAGGGAGAGAAAAAAGGAACAGATATTCCAGAAGATGATAGAGACTATTTTTTAGAGAGAAGATATCCAGCATTCGGCAATTTGGTTCCTCGGGACGTAGCCTCTAGAGCTGCAAAAATAGCTTGTGACGAAGGGCTCGGGGTGAGTAAAACTGGTTTAGCCGTTTTCATGGATTTCTCGGCAGCAATTAAGAGATACGGTAAGTCCAAAGCCCTTTCTCAGGGCATTAAAAATACTGACGAAAAGACCATCATCCAATTAGGGGAAGAAGTGGTAGCAGAAAAGTATGGGAACCTTTTTGAGATGTACGAGAAAATTACCGGGGAAAATCCTTATAAACTGCCTATGAAAATCTATCCTGCGGTTCACTATACCATGGGTGGTTTATGGGTAGATTACAATCTTCAAACCAATATCCCGGGATTGTTTGCCGCCGGAGAAGCTAATTTTAGCGACCACGGAGCGAATAGGTTAGGAGCTTCAGCCCTTATGCAAGGATTGGCAGACGGGTATTTTGTTTTGCCCTATACTATTGGTTCTTTCCTCGCCGATGAAATTAGAACTCCAGTCTTTGATCCAGACAGTGAGCCCTTTATGGAGGCCCAAAAACAAGCTCAAGCTAGGATTGACCAACTTTTGGCCATAAAAGGAAACCAATCAGTGGAGAGTTTCCACAGAAGATTAGGTAAAATTATGTGGGATTACTGCGGGATGTCAAGGAGTGAAGAAGGGCTTCTAAAAGCAAGAAAAATGATTCAAGACCTTAGGGAGGAATTTTACAAAGATGCTTTTGTGCCTGGTAGTAACAACGAATATAATCCAGAATTGGAAAAGGCATACCGAGTTGCTGATTTCTTGGAGATGGGTGAATTAATGATAGTAGATGCCCTCAATAGAAATGAATCTTGCGGCGGCCATTTCAGAGAAGAGTACCAAACTGAAGATGGAGAAGCTTTAAGAGATGACGAAAACTACACCTATGTGGCTGCTTGGGAGTACAATGGTTGGGATACAGATCCAGTGTTGCACCAGGAACCTTTGGTATTTGATAATGTTGAACTAAAGACCAGATCTTATAAATAAAAATACAGGTTATGAAATTAACACTCAAAATATGGAGAGAAGGTGGAGAATTCCAAGGTAATTTTGTCACCTATACCCTAGATGAGGTAAGTCCCGATATGTCGTTTTTGGAAATGTTAGATGTGCTCAATGAGCAGATTATAGCAGATAAAGGCCATCCCGTTTCATTTGAACACGATTGCCGAGAAGGAATTTGTGGAACCTGTTCTATGGTAATCAATGGTCATCCGCACGGCCCACAACCGGGTACGACCACTTGTCAATTGCACATGCGACACTTTAAGGATGGAGACACCATTACCATTGAGCCCTTCCGGGCAAAAGCTTTTCCTGTTGTTAAAGATTTAGTAGTCGATCGTTCTGCTTTCGATAGGGTTATACAAGCGGGAGGATATATTTCCGTAAATACGGGTCAAGCTCAAGATGCTAATGCCATTCCAGTCGAGAAAGAAATCGCTTCCTCGGCTTTTGATGCTGCAGCTTGTATTGGTTGTGGAGCCTGCGTAGCAGCTTGTCCTAATGCATCAGCTATGTTATTTACCTCCGCTAAAGTAGCCCACTTAGGCAAATTGCCACAAGGAAAGGTGGAGCAGAGTAGAAGAGTTCAGGCTATGGTCAAACAAATGGATGCAGAAGGGTTTGGAATGTGTTCTAATGTCACTGCTTGTGAAGCGGAGTGTCCTAAAGAAATCTCAGTTGAAAACATCGCTATGATGAATAGATCCTATTTTTCTTCTGTGATTGGTTCGAATACCGAAGTGTAATTATTAAAACATCAAAAACTAAAAAAGCCGTTTAAATATCCTCTTAAGGTTTTAAACGGCTTTTTTAATGCTATTGCCATTTCTTACTTCACCATCAATATGCCTCGCATAGTAGCGGCATGTCCGGGAAAAGTGCAGATATACTGATAATTTCCCTTTTTCTCAGGGGCGGTAAAATAAATAACATCACTGGAATTCGGGCGCAACAAAGTCGTATGAACTATGATTTCCTCCCCCTCTGGAATAAATCCCATTTCTTCCCCTTTCAATCCTAAATTCATCGCGCGAGCAGCTACCGCATCTCCTTTTCCAGGTTGAACAATCAAAAGATTATGTGCCATATCGTCTGGATTGTTAAACACCAATTTAACGCGTTGACCAGGCTGAACCATCATAATTTTTTTGTCGTACATCATCCCGGGAATCGCCTCAATTTCCAAAATAACATCTGGCCCATCTTTCCATTCAGCTGGCATTTCAGTAATCCTTTTTGCCGAAGGCGTTTCGACAAATTTACTTCCTGTCATATCATGCTCGGAATGATCCATTTCACCAGAAGCTTCGGAAACCTTGCCGGAAGGAGCTCCCTCTCCAGGTATTTCATTGATGGTATAATACCCCACTGGATGCAATAACTCCTGACCACTCAATGACTTCACTCCTTCCGCCTTTATCTCATTGACAAACCCCGGTCTCAAACCTTCCACAAATAATTTAACACTCTTCCCATCTTGACCTAATTCCACCTTATACACCACTCTATCTTCAGTCATAATGGGGGCACTACCGTATAAATGATGATATTTGAAATTGAAATCCGTAATAGCATAAGAATCTGGATTAGCTGCAGTTCTTTTATCCACCGGCGCTGTAAACGTAATTAAAAATCCATCCGACTGAATTTCCACTTTTTCCATTTCAAAAGGCATTTTACCACTCCATTTCAATCGCTGAAGTCCATAAGGAGCTTTACCGGTAGCCGCCCAACCCCTACTGGTCATCCCTACATAAATGGCCTCATCCGATCCCCATTCCATTCGCAACAAACCCGAAGCAAAGCCCTCTCTGAACGGAAAACAAATCCCTTGATAAACCCCGTTGACCTTCTCTTGGTATACCCGCATGATTTTGCTGTGTCCCTGATCCCCCACTAATAACTGCCCAGCAAAAGGCCATACCTCAGGAACAACCATAACATCAGAAGTGGAAATCCCCATAATGGTATGCGGAAACCATATCGCAGGAGCTCTAAGTGCCGGTATTTTCTTAGATTCCTCGAATAAAGTAGTGGGAATATCATCTTTAATGTCATCCATTTTTAATGAAATGGGGGAATTCTTTTCGCCTGACCACTTCAAACTTTCAGGATGGCCCGCAAAAACGCCCTTCTCAATATGAGTCATACGACCTGATCCTACCCAATCTCCCTGATTCTCCGTGTAAAATAAATCTCCATCCTTGTTGAAATTAAACCCAGCAGGTGATCTCATTCCCGCCGCTAAGGGAGTCATGCTACCATCCGGCTTTATCTGCAACATCCATCCGCTCCATTTCGACAAACTAGCACCACGGCCAATCCAACCTAGGTTTAAAGAGATAATCATATCTCCATTAGGTAAAAATTTAGGCCCATAAGCATATTCGTGATAATTCCCCGCTAAATCCCAGTTGAAAATATTCTCAAATTTATCTGCTGTTCCATCTCCATCTGTATCTGTAATTTTTGTCAACTCCCCTCGCTGTGCCACATAATAGGCTCCATCTCGATAGGCCAATCCCAATGGCTCATGCAATCCTTGAGCAAATCTCGTAAACTTCGGCTGATTAGACTCTGGATTCGCTATCCTCCAAAATTCTCCTCTCCTAGTCGTAACCCCTAATATTCCCGCTTCATCAAAAGCCAAGCCCCCTACCTCGAGAATAATATCATCAGGAATAGGAACATCTGAAATGATAAAATAAGGAGCCTCTTTGGCACTATAACCACCTTGGGACAACCCAACCACAGTGATGAGTACCACCATTATTAACGATAAAAATATTTTATATCTCATTCTTTATGAATTTACCAATTGATTAAATAACTAATTGATCCCCCAGCCTTTATACGCACCATTAATTTGGAACCGTCTTTACTCAATGTCCCTTCCCCACTATCCATTTTGACAAAATACAACTGATCTACGGCATACCATCCCCCACTAACAGGAACAATCTCTTGCCCTATAGCGATAGGCAGCTCTACCTCACCTTGCTCTGAGCTCAAAGTTCTTTTAAGCATCCTGTTTTCCGGCTCACTCTTATCTGATATAATAGCTGTACCCAGCTGATAACGATAGACCGGATATCCTTCAGCACTCAGGTCATAGCCCAAAGGATGAAAGGCCAAATCACTTTCCTCTAACTCCAATACCGCGCCCATAGGTTGAAGCAATTGCTCCTCCCCTCTATTGATCCACATCTTGGAAACATCAGCGAAATCACCGCGCCAAACATTTAACAATTGATCGTTTCTGGTGTCAAAACTGTAATGAATACCCTCTGGACTTCCAATGGACAAAATATGAGTCCTCTTTTCACCCTGGTGATTCACAAAAGCTCTGATCAATTCAGGACGGTCTTTAACCTCAATTGCCAATTTACGTTTAGGCCTTTGCTCTTCCTCTCCGGAAGGAGCCACAAATGGGATGGAATGCTTTTCCACTCCAGGCCCCTCTACATTGATAATTAAATAGGCACTCCACACCTCCTGATAAAAGGTCTGACGCACTTTATGTGAACCAGCTGTTAAATCAACCGTAGCTCGCCCTAATCCATACCCGGGATCACCTTCGTTAGGCACGATTAGGTTACCATCTATATAGAGATCCCCTCCATCATCAATAATGGTTTCAAATAGATAAGTACCCGAAGTAGGGATTTCCAAAACCCCCTCAAAAACCAAATTCACCCCATCGTTATATCCAGCTAACTCCGTCAAATTGCTAAAATCAACTACCGTTCCAGAATCTACAACGGATAGGGTGTCAAAATCGGGAATGTAATCGAATTTTCCCTCATACAATTTATAAGTTAACTCAGATAAGCCTACCACTTTATTCAAATCAAAAGCCTTATACTTGATATTTCTGAAAGCCACCGGCCCGTGATCCCCTTGAATTCGAAAAGGAGCTAAAGCTACTTCCTCCTCACTGCTGGCTTCCACCGTAGGACCTGATAGGGAAACATGCTCTTGAATTAAAGCCCCATTCAGATAAACATACTCCAATTCCGCATCCTTAATCTTTTCACCTGATTCATCAAATCTCGGAGCACGAAACATCACCTTAAATTTTTGCCACAATCCTGCCAATCTAGCCGCATTAATGGATGGCGCACTTCCCTCTACATTCTTCCCATCAGAACCCGATCGGTAATAAATTCCACCCATATCATCAGGCGTTAAATCATCATCTCCTTGGGTATCCCTTATCTGTAACTCATACCTATTTTGAAAATAAATACCTGAATTAGACCCTTTAGGTACCAATACCTCAAATTCTAATTCCAAATCTCCATGCTCCAATTTTGAAATCAAATGGCTACCTTTTCCAGGTACATCCCTCTTTCCCTCATCTGGAACCATATTCACCAATATACCAGAACCCTCTTCCGTCGCCAAATCCCATTCCTTTTGAAAATCAGCAACCACTCCACCCACTATCCGCCAGTTCTCACCACTAACCTCCCAAAAATCAAGCTGATCTAAAGACACTTCGTTCATCGGTAAAAATGGTGGAAGTCCAGCTTCTTCTTTTTCGGCTGTTTCTATCGCAACGTCTTGACTACAGCTCCAAGTCAAATTGATCAATAAAAAAAGCCACAGGCAATTTTTCATACATTTAAAATTATTCATTATAAACCTTAAGACACTTAGTGCAATTTAAACAATATCTCCAATAAAGAATTTTTTAAGGAGTCAAAAACAGCAAACTTTCATTGTTTCTCGCAACAATTACCGCATTTTCATTCACCACAGCCATTCTTCTGATTTGTCCCTTCACCATGGGTCTCCAATCTCCTGATACTATCTGCCATTCACCTTTTTCTTTATCAAAAACTGCCATTTCCAATAGCCCCGCATCACTCCTTCCTACGTAAGGGCTTTGCTCGTAGAAATTTCCCCCAAAAAGATACCAAGGCCGCTCCTTTTCTACTTTAACCATTGAAAAAATAGGCGTCCATTGTATTTCCTTGGGAAATGGCCTGAACCGATAGCCTTTCTCCTCTTTTTCAAACCAACCAGATGCCAATAAATCTAATTGGTAATTTTTTCCTTTCTCGAAATACGCCTTTACATCGTCCTGTGCAAATTCTTTATAGGTGCTATGCTCCTTTTTGTAGGCCGTCATTTGCTTGATGATTAAATCCCGACTCGGTAAAGGCCAATATTTACCTCCTTGATAATTATACAATATACCTTCCGGAACCTGATTGCCATCGAAATCTCCCCACCACATGCCAGCGGGCATCCGACTGCTCAAAAAAGTATTCGTTCCCTGATTACCCGCCATAATATCCAAATCGCCATCGCTATCGACATCTGTTATCGTCAAACTCCTCCAAAGACCACGCGAATTAGGAATTTCGCTTAATTCAAACTTGCCTTTCTCATTATGGAGCACATAGACAGGCGTCCACTCCCCGGCAAAAACCAAATCAGGATATTCATCCCCAACTAAATCGACTACTTGGACATCCGTAATCATCCCTATCCCCCTCAACTTTGGCGCAATGAGATTTGTAAAATCCAAAAACCGCCCCGCTCCCTGATTGATTAAAATACGTACCCCTGATGACACCCCATATTTTTGAGGAATACCCAAATAGGAAACAATTAAATCTTCCTGACCATTCCCATCTAAATCCACTGGAATGATACGAGATGTATTCTCCAAAACCGCTGGCATTGCAATTTTTTGCTTTTCAAAACCTCCATTACCATCATTCAAATACAGCCTATCCAGATAAGCCGATGATTGAGCCGGCAGATGATTACCCCCACTACCTACCACCAAATCCAAATCGCCATCGGCATCCGCATCAAAAAAAGCCGCACATACATCCTCGTAATACGCCTCTTCTTCCCAAAGTTGATCATCCTCCAACATCTCGTATCCCGTATCATTTCGAAGTAAAATTGCCCCAGCCTGACCAGCAGCTCCACCCACATAAATATCTTCCCATCCATCCCCATCGACATCACCTACTGCTAATGCCGGCCCTTGAGTGGAATGCAACCAAGGAATGATTTTCTCCGCATCAACTTCATTTGCCTCATTTTCCAGATGCCGATAACCCAAATCCGAAACCTTCCAAATAGGTTCCATTTTTTTTGCCATTGTCGCTTTTCCCGAAGGGACCCCCTCACCCCCCAAGGCAGTATAGGTTGTGCCAGGGACTATATTTTTTCTTACCTCCCGGAATCCACTCGGATAATGCAGTACCAAACTATCCGGTCGCAAAGTACCGAACCCGAGATGTAACGGCCCGTGTTGTGAAGACATAAATCCATTGACAGCATAAGATTCTACCATTATGTGTGCGCCTTCGGCAAAAAGTACCGCCCGCAATCCTCGAACTCCGTTAGGATGAACCTTGATAAAATTTTGATCGTTGGTTTGATTGATCCAAAACGAAGCGTTTTGATTGAGTGGATTAAACACTACATCCAAGTCGCCATCCCCGTCCAAATCAGCATAACTCGCCCCATTAGTCACCCCGGGCTCGTTGCCCAGAACTCGATAGGAAGCATCTGACCAGACCAAATCGCCTTGGTTTTCAAAAAAATAATTGGTCCGATCCCCTGATGGCATTTGAGAAGCAATTTCCAAATCAGTAGCGCGAAGCTGTACCATTTCATTGGTCAAATAATTCAAGTAGTCCAAGTCATTAGGCCGCCTCAAAATTCCATTCGTAATCAATAAATCCTTATGGCCATTATTCGTAAAATCCGCCGGCAATCCCGACCAGCTCCAATCCGTAGCGTCTAAGGAGGCAAACTGGGCAATTTCAGAGAAAAAAGGCACCCCCTTAGCGTCTAATCCGCGATTCAACTGAAGCGCATTGCGCGGGTACTGAGGTCCATAACCAAACCCCAATTTGAAATCATTGATATTATAGTGATCAGGAGGGACAGAACGCAAACGAATTTCTTCCTCTTCCGGCATCATATCCAAAGAAAATATATCCGGCCATCCATCATTATTCATATCAGCTATAGCAGCCCCCATGGAAAATTGAGAACTGTGCTGAAACGCTAATCGACCCACCTCCTCAAAGGTACCATCCCGCTTGTTAATATAACAGTAATCATTTTCGTGGAAATCATTGCCTATAAAAAGATCGGGATAACCGTCTAAATTTAAATCCCCAACTGCAACACCTAGTCCATAGCCTATAGAACTGCTGTATATCCCCGATTGTGCTGTAATATCGGTAAACCTAACCCCATCATTTCGATACAGTCGGTCTCCACCAGTATCCAGATTTTCCCGGACTTTCCCCTCCGCATAATGCTCCGTCTGATGCGTAGAGTGATTCAATAGATATAAATCGTCATCCCCATCCAAATCATAATCGAAAAATACAGCTTGCGTGGATAATCCTTCAAAAGACAAACCCCACTCTTCCGTTACCTCTTGGTAAACCGGCACTCCATCCTTTAACCCCTGGTGCAAGAACAGTTTGTTGGAACCCTTTATCGCCTTATAAGAAACCTGACAGATATAAATGTCTAGCCAACCATCATTATTGACATCCCCAAGCGTAATTCCCGTTGTCCATCCCATTATGCTCCCTAATCCCGATTCTTGCGTAATATCCTCAAATTGAATTTTTGTTGTCTCCCCCTCCGTCTCAGTCTGGTTCCTATACAAAGCAGTCGGCTGCATATTACCTCCTAGGATAATTTCTGGTAATCCATCCCCAGTAAGATCTCCTGTAGCAACCCCAGCACCATTATAAAAATATAAGTACTGTATGATATTTAAAGAATCCGTCTCCTCTAGAGTGTTTTGAAAATCAACTCCGAGTTGGATTCCAGCTTGCTCCACGAATAATGGATGGGAATGTTCAGAAGCACATCCAATAGCAATTCCTAATAAAAAAAGCACAAGTATCCGCATAACTTACATTACGTTTATGACGCCCCTAGTACCCACCTCTGCACCATCAGCAAAAATTATCTTGGCCGTCCAAATATATAATCCGCTGCTTACTACCTTGCCATTATTCTTGCCATCCCATCCACTCTCAGGTTGATTCAATTGTCCATCGGTAGTAGCAAATAATTCATTTCCCCATCGGTCCTGAACAGTTAATTCAAAAGAGCCATAGCCCTCCCCTTGTAAATAAAACCAATCATTGATTCCATCTTCGTTAGGACTAAAAGCATTGGGCGCATAGACCAATCTATTAATACTCACCTTCACCTCCTTTTCTGTTTGGATCACACACCCCTCCTCATTGACCAATCGAATCTTTAACAACTGATCTTGACTTAAAGCCATTTCTACGCTATGACAACTATCACAATTTACGGCAAACTCCTCGGCACTCCAATCGAATTCAACGGGTTCAAATTCACTCCATTTTACCTCAAAAGGATACGCCACTCCACCCAAAACTTCATCAGGTCCAACAA
>JBEAPR010000093.1:0-7948 GCA_041164265.1 Bacteroidota bacterium
TTATTGCCTAAACCTGAAAGACCTTCCACAAAAGAAGACTAGAATACTTTCAACTTTTCTTACTTCAGGAACTTTAAAGGGTAAACAGGTGTTTACCCTTTTACTTTATACAACCAAATAAAAAGAAGTAAGCTAGGATGAGGCAACTAAAAATTACGACCAAAATCACCAATAGAGAGAGTCTTTCTCTTGAAAAATACCTGAATGATATTTCAAAGATTCCTATGGTCAGCCCTGATGAAGAGATTGATTTGGCAATAAGGATCAAAAAGGGAGATGAAGAGGCACTCAATAAGTTGACCAGAGGAAATTTAAGATTTGTCGTTTCTGTCGCCAAGCAGTACCAAAATCAAGGATTGTCATTGAGTGATTTAATCAATGAGGGGAATATGGGTTTGATGAAGGCGGCTAAGAGATTTGATGAAACCAAAGGATTCAAATTTATTTCTTATGCGGTTTGGTGGATCAGACAATCTATCCTTCAATCTATAGTCGAGAATTCCCGATTGGTTCGAATGCCAGTTAATAAGGTAGGAGGATACACACGTATCCATAGAGCAATTGCCTCTTTTCTGCAGGAGTTTGAGAGAGAGCCATCCATAGAGGAATTAGCTGAATTATTGGATCTAACCCCAAGAGAGGTGACCAATTTAATGAAAAGTGCCAATAGGCATACCTCCATGGATGCTCCCATGAGTGGAGAGGAAGGAGATGCCACCATGCTCGATACCTTTTCAACTGATGATTCAGACAGTCCGGATGTGGATTTAATGGCTCAATCACTAAAGGATGAGGTTAGAGAAGGAATGAGTATTCTTTCTGACCGTGAAGTAGATGTTCTTTCAGCATATTATGGGTTGCAAACCGGTAAAGCGTTAACTTTGGATGAAATAGGAGAAATGTATGAATTGACTAGAGAACGTGTTCGTCAAATAAAAGAAAGAGCCATCAGAAGGTTGCGAAGGTCTTATAATAGAAACAATTTAAAATCCTACCTCGGCTAATTCATTTGTTTCTTATTTTTACTTTATGGGAATAATTACGATAACAACTCTATTGGTCACTGGAGCTGGTGCTTTTATGCTGTGGAAACTCATTCCAGGTATTAGCCCAGGTGAAAAGCGCGTTCAAGAAGATTTTAAAAAGCTTAAAAAGGAAATCAAAAGCAATGCTTTAGATTTAGTTCCCATCCAAAAGAAGGAAATAGATTTACTTTCGCCAAGAATATTTGACCTAAAAGGTCGAAAGCTTAAAAGTGGATATTTTGGTACTGTTTTTGAAGAACCTGTTGCCCAGTTTGCCGGCATTGCATATGGTTCTGCTCATCGTGATTTTGCATGGGTGGTTCAGTTGGCCAATATGGAAATGTTGTTTTGGCGGAAAAAGAAGCAGACCAGGTTAGTCATCGATAAGTCTTTCGTAGGGATTATTGATGAAATGGGAAACTTAAAATCTTCCAAAGGAGAAATATTAGCACAGATACAGAAAATCAAAGGAGAATACCTACCATTAGTGATTCAAGGAGCCGAAGTAGCTGGGTTATTCAATCCAAAGAAAAATGCAGAGGCAGAGCTTACCTCAAGAATGTATCATTTCATTGATGACCAATTAGAAGGCAATCAACTCGTCTGGGTATTAGCCCTGACGTATTTCGTTTTTTTAGGAGCCGTTTTTGAGGGGTAAACGGGATTGAATTAAAGCCAATACCATGGCGTTTTGTTCGGCCTTAGAAAGTTGTGAATTATCTATTAAAATAGCATCTTCTGCTTTACATAATGGACTATGTGATCGGGTGGTGTCGTAATAGTCCCTATATCGTAAGTTTTGGGCAACTTCTTTTTTAACGACAGTTTTCCCTTGCTCTTTAAGTTGCTTAATTCTTCTTTCTATTCTGATGGATGTTTTGGCTGTTAGAAATATCTTTAAAAAGGCACTGGGAAAGACAACTGTACCGATGTCACGTCCATCCATGATTAGATTTTGCCGTGCTCCCATAGCTCGTTGTTGTTGAACCATGGCTGTTCTTACTGATGGAAGAGCGGATACTTGACTTACTTTTTGAGCTACTTCCATACTTCGTATCTCAGTACTTACATTTTTACCGTTTAGGTACAGTATTCTATCCCCGTCTTCTAAAGTAAATTTTAAGTGAATTTTTTCATCCAAATGCCGTTGTATCAGATCCACGTCGATCTCATTCAGCAAATCGTTTTGAATAAAATAGAAAGTAACAGCACGATACATAGCACCTGTGTCAACATAAACCCATTCTAAATGATTGGCCAAATCTTTGGCTAGGGTACTTTTGCCACAGGCACTATAACCGTCGATGGCAACTACGTTCATCTCTTTTTAATACTCGTCTTCGTTGAAGAGAAAATCGTCTTTACGAGGATAATCAGGCCAGATGTCTTCAATTCCATCGTAAATTTCTCCTTCATCTTCCATTTGCTGGAGATTTTCAATCACCTCTAAGGGGGCACCGGATCGAATGGCGTAGTCAATCAACTCGTCTCTAGTAGCAGGCCATGGGGCATCTTCTAGATAGGAGGCAAGTTCAAGTGTCCAATACATAAATGAAAGGTTAAAATTTTCACAAATGTAGTAATTAAAATGAATCGTCCAAATTAATTTGCTTGTGGCTGAAAAATAAGGAAAGGTTTAGGGTTTTCTGCTTTCAATGCAGGAGGAATATGACCAATTTTATAGTAGCCTTCGGGCCCAGTTGGGTCACAATAATAATAGGCTTGATCATTAATGTTAATGGTGGGGGTATTCTTTTCTACTTTTAATGTATGAGCAGCAATTCCTATAGAAATATGATTGGGATAGTCAAGAACAACTAAGGGGAGATCTAATAATAAGGTATTAAGTTGGTAAAATAGAGCAGCGCGATCCTCGCAATCAGAATATGGATTGATAAAAACCTCTTCAGCTATCATAGGTCGGTTTCGTCCATAGCCCTCTTGGTCTGTTTTGTATTTGAATGCAGAGCGGGTAAATGCCATCAAAAAAGCTACTTTTTCTTCTATTTGCATCATGGCCATAGCGTCCTCTAATTGAGGAATCAAACTGTTGATAAGCATAGTGGAAAGAGTAGTTTTAAAGTAGGTTTCCGGTTGAATCAGGGGATGCTCATCCAAAAGCGAGGGTAAATTACCATTGGTGATAATCCCAAAACGGTAAGTGGAGTCCAAAAATTGGAAGGATACTTCTTTACTGATTGGTCTTGTTAGCTCTGGATTTGTATAGTCTAAAGATAGATTAAAAGGCTGCGTTCCATTATTAATAAAGGGTGCTACTACTTTATCCCAATTTTCAGGGTTTTGGTTGAGACAGAAATATTGCTTTCCATTAATCTCCTGTATTAGTTTGCCGTACACATCACTCTGCGTCCTTATGATAAGGAATATTTCATCGTTTTCGGAAGCTAATGCCAATTCATATCCACTAGCGCTTAGTAAGTAGCCGATAAATAAATCTTTGGTTGCTCTGCTGTAATTAGAAAGTATTTTATCAGAAGCTCCTTTGAAAAACAAGTATAGTGGCCATCCACTTAATTGAAGTGCTTTACTTTTATTGAGCAATGATTCAGTGAAAATATCTTTTTCGGCAAGCTGCTCGATTTGTTCCGCCATTAATTCTATTGCTTCGGGAGACCAACTTATTGGTTCAAAAAGATCATCAAACCCAGATTCATAAGGCAGCGTTACTTCCTGGTGAAGGAAATTAAAAGTCACCTCAGATACTGGATGATTAGTAAATGCAGCCGAAAATCCAATAATAAAAACTAAGGTTTTAGATATTCGCATGGGTAGAAAATAGTCCTAACAAAAAAGGACTTCAAACTGCTAGATTAAATAATTAGCATAGCGTCTCCATAACTAAAGAACCTATATTTTTCCTTTATAGCTTGATGGTAAGCTTCTTTTATAAGTTCTTGGCCACCAAAAGCACTAACCATAATCATCAAACTGGATTTGGGTAGATGGAAATTAGAAATCATAGAATTAGCAACACAAAAATCAAATGGTGGATAAATAAAAAGGTTGGTCCATCCTTGTTCAGACTTCAGGTAGCCTTCTGCTGAAACAGAGGATTCAATAGCTCGCATTGCTGTGGTACCTACTGCGCAAACTTTAGTTTGTTTGTCAATTGCTCGGTTTACAATGGTACTCGCTTTTTCCGATATCTTAAAAAACTCATTATCCATTTTATGCTTAGATAGATCCTCAACTTCTATGCTTCTAAAAATACCTAAACCAATATGTAGGGTCAATTCGGCAAATTCTACTCCTTTAATTTCCAATCTCTTCATTAATTCTCTGCTAAAATGCATCCCAGCTGTAGGAGCTGCTACTGCACCTAACTCTTTGGCAAAGATGGTTTGAAAACGATCCTTATCCAATTCCTCAGCAGGCCTTCCAATTTCTTTAGGAAGAGGGGTGTTGCCTAATTTACTCAATTCACCTTGAAATTCTTCATTGGTGCCATCAAATAAAAATCTTATGGTTCGTCCACGAGAAGTAGTATTATCTACCACCTCTGCTACCAAGATTTCGTTATCGTGATCATCGCAGAAATAAAGCTTGTTACCCACTCTAATTTTTCTAGCGGGCTCTACTAAAACATCCCAAAGTCTCGCCTCAGCATTGAGCTCACGCAATAAAAATACCTCGATATTTGCACCGGTCTTTTCTTTTTTACCGTATAATCTTGCAGGAAAAACCTTAGTATTGTTTAAAATCATTACATCGTCTTCGTCGAAATATTCTAATATGTCTTTGAAGACTCTATGTTCGATTTTACCACTATCTCTATGAATCACCATTAACCTAGATTCATCTCTATTGTCAGTAGGGTATTTAGCGATAAGATTTTGAGGAATGTCAAATGAAAATTGAGATAGTTTAGCTTTCATTTATATTAGGTGTTTTTTAAAAGAATGCAAAGATAATATTTTTTTATTTGTAGATAAATTGGGTTCATTCATCGAATACACACCTTTTAGAATGCTATTAAGTTTATTTTTGTTTTATGAACACCATATTCAGAATTTTCACCACCTCCACTTTCCAAGCTGTCCAGCAACTTTGGGGAAACAAATTGAGGACTTCACTTTCCCTCTTGGGGATAATGATTGGAATTTTTTGCATCATTGGCGTGCTGGCAGCAGTCGATTCTTTAGAGGATAATGTCAAAGGAAGCTTCGAAAAATTAGGAGGGGATATGTTGTATCTTCAAAAGTTCAGTTGGGCTTCTGATCCGGGGCAAAATTGGTTCAAATATCTCAGGCGGCCCAATGTAGATTACGATGACTATAAAGCACTCAAAGACAATTCCCAATTGGCTAGTTTAGTCAATTACTCAGTATTTATTGGCAATAGGACTGTCAAATTCAGGTCGAGTAGTGTAGAAAATGTGGAATATGTTGCCGTCACTACTGGATATGATCAAATATTTAATTTGAATCTGGAGAAGGGAAGGTTCTTTTCACCAACGGAGTATTATTTTGGAGCCAATAAAGTGGTATTGGGAAGTGAAGTGGCTTCGGGAACTTTTGGTCCGAATATCGACCCTATCGGTAAAAAGGTTAAAATTGGGGGAAGAAGTGTAGAGGTGATTGGGGTGATAGAAAAGGAAGGGGAGAGCTTGGTAAATATTAATAATTACGATGAAGTAAGTCTTGTGCCTTATGAATACGGTCGCAAGATTGCCAATTTGAAATCCAATAGCCCATTTGGCAATGCAACTGTTGCTATCAAAGCACGGCCCAATATCAAATTGGATGCACTCAAAGACGAATTAACTGGAATCATGAGGGCCGAGAGGCGATTGGCTCCTATGGCTGATGACGATTTTTCGCTTAATGAACTATCGTTATTAACCAAAATTCTAGATGGATTTTTTGGCGTTTTAAATCTCTTAGGAATTGTAGTTGGCGGGTTCGCTATGTTTGTCGGCATGTTTAGCGTAGCCAATATCATGTTTGTCTCGGTCAAAGAGCGGACCAATCTAATAGGTGTCAAAAAAGCATTAGGGGCAAAGAAATTTATTATCCTAACAGAATTTCTCATAGAATCAGTCATACTGTGTATTATAGGTGGCATAGTTGGTTTACTGTTGGTTTTATTGATTGTCAATATTCTCTCCGGGATTATTGATTTTGAATTGTTCTTATCGGCTAAGAATATTGTCGTTGGAATATCTGTTTCTATAATTGTAGGAATTGTAAGTGGTTTTATCCCAGCTTTACAAGCCTCCAATATGGACCCAGTGGAAGCTATCAGACAATAAGCTACATTTTTTTATAGATCTGGTAAAATAAACGAGGATTATTTTCATTTAATAGAATAAATGAAATATGTTTTATTTTTGGGCTTCCAAAAAAATACCCCATGGTCGGATTTAGAATTACTGTAGTGCTGATGTTGTTTTCTTTTTGGTCGGAAGCGCAACAATTACCCCTGTATACCCAATATCGCGAGCAGGCTACGCTGATTAATCCCGCTGCTATGGAAGCTGATTTCATAGCATTTGGCAATAATGTCAGTGTCGGCGCTTCATATCGCACTCAATGGGTGGGAATGCCGGGTGCTCCAGAGACCCAATCTTTACGATTCACCTATTTCGATAATTCAAAAAGTGGGGTGAGTTTAGTTATGGGTGGTCATATTCAAAATGACCAAACAGGACCTACTGGTTTCACTGGGATTTATGGTAAAATTGGTGGGGTTATTTCCAGTGACCCTGATATAATGGGAATCTCATTTGCTATAACTGCGGGAATGATGCAGTATCGCATTGATCCCAATAAAGTTTTCTTTAAGGATCCAGGCGAAACACTCGGGGCGGAGTGGTTGACTAAAATTTTTCCAGACTTAGGACTGGGGGTTTATGGCTATAAAATGTTGGAATTCGGAGCCTTCGACGGTGATTTCGTTTACGGTGGTATATCTGTACCACAGCTTTTTGCTTTGGATATTGATTTTGATACGCCTGACGGCAAATATGGGGTAACCCGGGTACAGCACATGTATTTAAACGCGGGTATGTATAAGTATTTTTCTAAAGAATCATTTTTGGAACCCTCTGTTTGGTTGCGGTATGCAGGCGGGGAATTATATAGTTTAGACGTTAATATCCGATATCAAATGCCAGGGCCATTGTGGATTGGAGGAGGATATGGTTTAAATCAAATGGGACATTTGGAAGCTGGAGTGCTACTAGGGGAAAATCTAGGACTTGAGCGCACTATAAAAATTGGCTATGGATATGGGTATTCTTTCAACTCAATAGGTCCACCAACGGGTAATACCCACGAATTAAATCTTTCACTTTCTTTTTTCCGATAATCAAGCAGTAGCCTATAACGACTATGAAATTATATATTCTACCTCTCATTTTTATATGGTCCATTTTTAAAATGAATGCGCAATCTGGTGGGCCTACCTTCAATTTTTCTTCGGCTGTGGTCCCCACTGATAGTGTATTTTGTGTGGATGTGACCGTTAAGGATTTTACCTTACTTTTCGACTATGTGCTACCCATCAAATGGGATTCAACCGTTTTAGAATTCCAAGGCATTGCAGGTATTGATAATTCGATATTGGGATTGACGCAAAGTGACTTTGATTTGAACCAAGTGGAAAGTGGCTTGATAGTAGCAAATTGGAAATACCAAGATCAGGATTGTAATGATGTGGTGAACGCCCTTACAATAGAAGACGAAACCGTAATTTTTCAGGTCTGTTTTAAAATGATTGGAGGGTTTGGTTCCTACACAAATGTTGAAGTGGCCTATCCTTCTAACCAATGTAAAGATTGTCCTATACCTAGTGTTTTTAGAAAAATTCCTGAAGAATCTTGTAAAAATATTACACTCAATGAAGGAAAGGGATTGGTATCAAACAGTATTCGTGCTTTTGAGATTTTAGCAGAAAGTAAA
>JBEAPR010000094.1:0-4577 GCA_041164265.1 Bacteroidota bacterium
TTTTATCAATTAATTTTTGAGGGTGTTCTATTCTAATTCCCAATGCAAAAGGCTTGGATTCCATTTTGATCCCCTTTTTTCCGCAAAGCTGATAAATATCCCGAGCGGAATGACCCGTCGCTAAAATAACCGCCTCTGCTTCATAAGAATTTCCATTTTGGTCAACAGCGCCTTTCATAGACTGACTATCAAGTAAGAAATCTACAATCCTCGTATCAAAGTGAATAGTGCCCCCAAATTCTAAAATTGTTTTCCGAATATTCTCCACTAAGGGCGGTAATTTATTGGAACCTATATGCGGATGGGTATCGATAAGAATATCAGGATGAGCTCCGTGCTCTACTAAAAGTTGCAGTACTTTTTGAATCTTACCCCGTTTGTGAGAACGGGTATATAACTTTCCATCCGAGTAGGTTCCAGCGCCCCCTTCTCCAAAACAATAATTAGAATTGGGATTGACTTCGCCAAATTGCTGAATGGCTCTTAAATCCCTTCTCCTCGCACGCACATCTTTACCCCGATCCACTATAATAGGTCGAATTCCCCTTTCAATTAATTCAAGAGCAGCGAAATAGCCTGCAGGCCCCGCTCCAATAATCAATACTTTATTTTTTCCCGAAGGGATTTTAAATGTAGAAAGAATAGCCGCAGGGGCATCATATTCTTCCTTTATCCAAATTTTTATGGTTAGGCGGTAAATGGGCATTTTTGCGCGAGCGTCTATTGATTTTTTAACCACCTTCCAATGGGAGATTTCTGATGGAGCAATGCGACTTTCGCGAACCACTTTTTGCTGGAGATACGCCTCATCTAAAATATGATCAGGACTTACCGCAATCTCTAATTCAAGAGTCATGGATTCTTTTTTTTCTCCAACCAACCGGCTTCGCGCTGCTCATAAACGGCTGGCATGTAAAATTTATAGGTAATCTCCTCCCTAATATTTTGCCCCCCTTGATTTTTCAAATTATTACGGTCAGAGACCACAGGCAGTATCTTAAAAGTGTCAGCGTTGACATGCGTTTGCACCAAATAGCGATCAGATTCCAATAAGTATTCGTTTAGTCCTTGGTTGGTTTCATACAATTCAATATTGATTTCAACTAATATAGCATTGCTGCTCCAAGGAGAAATCGTCCAGGAATCTACCAAATCAATGTGAATGGTGGATATTTCTTGCTCGAGAATAAGCGTTTGATGATGGGTATGTTTTTTTTGTGCACTTACACCTTCGGTAAAAAAAACCAAAACTAATACTCCAATAAAAGATTGTCGAATGAATAAAGCCATTACACAATCGCTTTTTTAATATTTACTAATTTTTTAAGCAATCCTTCTAATTGAACTAAGGGCAACATATTGGCTCCGTCGGACTTTGCTTGGGATGGTTGAGGATGCGTTTCTATAAAAAGCCCATCTGCTCCTACCGCTATACCCGCCCTAGCTATGGTCTCGATTAAAGCAGGTTGGCCACCCGTTACTCCGGATGCCTGATTGGGTTGTTGCAAGGAATGGGTGCAATCCAAAATCACAGGAGCACCCAATTGTTGCATTTGGGGAATGCCCCTGAAATCGACCACTAGATCCCCATAACCAAAAGAATTGCCCCTTTCAATTAACATGACCTGGTCATTGCCGGATTGAAGAACCTTATCCATAGCAAATGACATGGCAGCTGGTGCCATAAATTGTCCCTTTTTTATACTTACTACCTTACCTGTTTGCCCCGCAGCCACCAATAAATCAGTTTGACGACACAAAAATGCAGGAATTTGCAATACATCTACATATTCAGCTGCCATAGCAGCTTCAGGCACAGAGTGAATATCGGTAGTAACAGGAATTTGGAAAGTCTGCTTGATTTCTGCTAAAATTTCCAAGGCCTGGAGGTCTCCAATTCCAGCAAATGAATCTAATCTGGAGCGATTGGCTTTTCTATATGAACCTTTAAAAATATATGGAATGGATAATTTTTGAGTGATGTCAACTACTTGTTCTGCTATTTCCATTGCCATTGCCCTATCTTCTATGGCGCAAGGACCTGCAATTAGAAAAAACTGATTGGTAGGAAACAATTTTATATCAACCATTGTAGTTTTGTTACACTTTAATAACGTTAGCTATGAAGTTTAATTTTAAAATTTCTCCAAAGATACGAGTTATTGGAACTGTAGCTTTAGTTATCTATTTTTTAGGCCACCTTCCATTATTTTTTCTGTACTCCAATTACGAGCAGCATCTGAATAAAAATATTGATTTTGAATATTTTTATTCCATGACCGATACCCTGCAAGGAGATTGTCTTAGAATTGCTAGAAATTTTGCAAGAGAATGTCCTTTTCCCACTAGGGAAATACATCTAAACTCAGAGCATACTATTGTAGAAATTTTAATTAATGACAAGTGGTACGCTTACGATCCTTCTTTCAAAAAATTTTTTAACAACAAAAACGCCGTTCAACTGTCCTATGACGTTAGGAGAGGGTATATAGCAGATTATATGAAGGACTATGCTTACACAGAGAGTTTTAACAAAATAAGATATTACCACCATTTTTACTTTGTGCTGTTATCTAAATTATCTCCATTTTACGATTTAATCATCCTCAAATTCTATCCAATTACAGGATAAACAGAATATGCGATTTATTATTCTACTATTATTGATGTTTTCCTTAGACCTTTATTTATTTGCAAGTCTAAGAACCCTTTTATCCCCATTAAATCAGCAATGGAGACTACTATTATTGACCGCTCATTGGGCGATTGCGATATTATCAGTAGGATTTACTTTATACGCCATTAATTATGATATCTCTCATTGGAACAAGGCCACCCTGACTTTCTTGAGAACAATAATTTTCATCATTTACCTTTCTAAATTTTTAGTTTTTCCCATTTTATTAATTGACGATGCAAGAAGATTAGGTGCTTTTATATTCAATAAAATAGGCGTAACTGGGACTGAACCATTTAACTTAAATCGGTCGAAGTTTATGACATCTTTCGGCTGGATTTTGGGAGCAATTCCTTTTTTGAGTTTGACCTATGGAATGATTAGAAACCCTTATAGATACAAAATCAGAAGGGAAAAATTAAAAATTAAGGACCTCCCGCAGGGTTTAAAAGGCTTAAAAATTGTTCAAATATCCGATATCCATTCAGGGAGTTTTACTTTTAAAGAACCTGTTAAACGAGCTGTAGAACTGATCAATCAGGAAAATGCTGATTTGGTGTTTTTTACAGGAGATTTGGTCAATAACAAGTCTGAAGAGATGCTCGGTTATATCGATGTTTTCGATAAAATAAAATCCAAAAAGGGGGTCTTTTCAGTTTTAGGCAATCACGACTATGGACACTACAACAGTTGGTCCGAAGAGGATCGCCTGAAAGATTTGGATCAGTTAAAGCAGATTCACAAGCAATTGGGTTGGGATTTACTACTCAATGAACATAGAATTATTGAGCATCAAGGAGAAAATATTGGGATTATTGGAGTAGAAAATTATTCCGTACATCCAAGATTCCCCAAATACGGCGACTTAGAAAAGGCATGTCAAAATTGCTCAGAGGTGGGGGTTAAGTTACTTTTGTCTCATGATCCTTCTCATTGGCTAGATCAAGTAGTCCCTTCCTTTAAGGATATAGCTGTTACCTTTTCTGGGCATACCCATGGCATGCAATTTGGAATTGAAATTCCAGGATGGTTCAAATGGAGTCCCGTCCAGTACGTTTATCGCCAATGGGCAGGCCTTTACCAAAATAAAGAACAATACCTATATGTCAATCGAGGGTTGGGCTTCCTTGGCTATGCAGGAAGGGTAGGAATTCTTCCTGAAATTACGGTAGTGGAGCTGACTTAGATATTCCGCTCTATTTGATTAACAGTAGCTTGAATTTGTTTCCATGCTTTCTCTAGGTCTTCTTTTCGGGTATCTGTTTGACCAGCCACAACTCTAATGACATATTGATCTCCCAGCGTGGTTCCAGTTAAAAGTAGCGTTCCGCTATTATTAATTTTTTCTAAAACCATCTGGTTGAATTCGTTAATGGCTTTTAGATTCCCTTGATATTGAGTGGGGAGGTACCTCCAACAAACCAAATTAAAAAGTACTGGGGTAACTACTTCATAACCTGGCGTTTGTAGCATTTCCATTGCTAACCATTTTCCATATTCGATATGGTTCCTTATTTTTTCTTGGATTCCTTTTACGCCGTAATATCTTAAAACAAACCATAATTTAAGGGCTCGGAAACGCCTACCTAATTGAATGCCCCAATCTCTGTAATTATTGACCAATTGATCTTGTGGGGTCTTCAGATAAGATGGAGTAATACTGAAAACTTGGGTAAGGAGTGGTACGTCTTTTACAAAGAAAGCAGAGCAATCAAAATTAATGAACATCCATTTATGGGGATTAAAAACAATAGAATCCGCACGATGAATGCCCTGAGCCAGTTTTCTAATTTCAGGTAAAACCAATGCATTTCCACAGTAAGCTGCGTCCACATGAAAAAATAGCTGATAGGTCTCTGCAATTTTAGCCAACTCCTCTAAATTATCCAAAGCAGCCGAA
>JBEAPR010000095.1:0-10221 GCA_041164265.1 Bacteroidota bacterium
CTCATAAATTAGTATAAGTGGAGATGGATAGGATTTAGCATTTAAAAATGCATCTAATTCAATAGAAACTAATGTATCGGTTGTATTTAATTTTTGCGGTATATGATTCAAAAAGTATTGATTATACTCGTTATCCGTAGTGCCGATTAAGAATAAGTAGTGATTGGTGTATAATAGAGAAAGCAAAGGCATGAATTGGTTTATCTACTGTTAAAGTGTTGGTTTAAATAACGGTTCAATTTTTGAATCTGAAGGTTTGGATTATTTACCCAAAAATATAATTGCCCTGATTCATCAACCGCGAGAACTTCATCATTTTCAGATACCGCAATGTCCCAGATCCAATTTTTACCTGCTTCAAATTTAACGAGATAGCTTTCGGCGTTCTCACCAGATGATAGTTCTATGTTATAGGCATGAATTTTTTTATCTAACCCACTACTGTATAATACCCCATTTTTGGAAAATTGGAGGCGGGTAATTTCCGTTTGGTGGTCTATAAACTCTATAATTGGTTGTTCTAGATTAAATCCATTTGAGATGGAGCTGGGTTGATAGACTTTGATTTTTCCATTTTTAAAGCCTAGCGCGATTAAGTCGGCATAGATGGCTAAAGCAGAAATAGGGCTTTCAAAGACCATTTCAGCAGGGCTTATTTGTGCCCATTTTCCATTGGATACCAGATATAAGGCATTGTCAGCTGCTATTAAAAACTTCCCTAAAGCGTTTAACCATATCCCACCATTCAATTTTTCTTCGAATTCCATTGTGTTGGGAATTGTCTCAGGTCCAGAAAACAAATTAATACTTTTGCCAGCCAAGGTTATGAATTCGCCATCACGACCCATAATAATTGATTTAACAGGGTTGCTAATATTATCTGGTTGGTAAAGCAATTGATAGGTTTTGGCATCTGGTTGGATCAAAAATAAGCTTCCATCAAAAGTTCCCGCTATTAAAGAAGACTCATGTTCATTAAAAGTAAGCGCTCTAACCCTCTTTTGTAGATTTATTTTTTCGACGAAATCATTTTTAACGAGGTAGACGTATCCGTCATCCCCACCAAAAGCAATGGAATTATCCCAAGTGGAAAGGGCTCTAAGACCGGCACTAGAAATAGAGAGAATTGGTGGGGCATTTTTATAAAATTGAATGTCTTGGTCTAAATCAAACAATAACTTTTGAAGTTGATTATTTGGTTTGAGTTTGCCAAACAAAGCATAGCAATAGGTTTTATAAAACTCAAATGTGGTAATTATTTTTTCTATTAAAGCCTCGTCGGCGTTGGCTACCCTTAATTCGTTTTCAAGAACAAATAACTCATTTTGAATATTGGCTAGATTTTCACGAGTCTGGGCTAGTTTTTTTGCTTGTTCTTCTTCAATTTTAGCCACTTCCGCAGCTTTATTAGCTTTTTCTGCTTCTTTTTGTTTTTGTTCTGCTAAGGACTTTGCTGCTTTTTCTTGTTCTAGAGATTTAACCAAATTAGTCTTTGCTTTTTCTTCTTCTAATTTAGCCTGAAGTGCTTTCTCCTTTTCAGAATCCGCATATTCCTTGGCCTTTATGGCAAGCTCTCTTTCTTCATTAGCCTTTTTTTCAGCTTCTTTCGCAATATTCATTTGTTTAAGGGAGGTCGCTTGAGCCATTTTGGCGATTTCTCGCTGTTTTTCTGCTTCTTTTTTTGCTAGGTTGGCATTTATGTAAAATCCAGAAACTATAATAATGAAAAGTAAGGAGAAACTTGCAATCATTACTAACCTTTTATTGACTGCAGCTATTTTGAGTTTTTGAGCCAATTCTTTAGCTTTTACCTCATCCTCAAAAGCACGAATACTTTTATTTAAAAAGTCAACAGCTCCTTGGAAGTTGGGGTGATATTGATTGGCCCAAATTCCAGACGGCTTTTGTGTCTCATACCATTTTTGGAAAATATTTAATTCAGGAGGTTTGAGTAGGCCAGCTGCTTCAGTATTAAATCTTTGGGCATCGGCAACTAAGCGTAGATACATTTCTTTGGACTCCCTCTCCATTTCAGTCCAGGTATGAAATAAAACCCAAGCTTTAAAAAATTCAGGATAATTGATATCAACAAAATCATCGTTGTAGAGGGAAGTATTTTTCGATGATGAATTATCGGAAATGAGTGGTGGAATTTGACTAAGGAACTGATGTTCATGGTTGTTAAAAAATGCAATTGCTGATAAAAGTTGATTGGGTTCACATTCGCATAGGTTTTCCAATTCTTTGAATTTTTTTGGTCTTTTGGAGGCCCCCAATTCATCTGTAAAAGATATGTTTTTGATTAATTTTTCAATAATTATTTTATCTGTATCAGACTGTTGTTCATATTTTGCATTTAAGTCTTGAGCAAAACACTTGGAGAAGCCACCTATATTTTCAAAGGCACTTTCGGTTAAAGAACCGTTTTGGGTTTTACTTACAGCATTGAATAAGAGGTATTGCAGGTGAGCGGTATTTCGTGGATCATTACCCAAGCCTTTATGGAGGTAATCGATAGTATTTTTGTCAAAGGTAAACGATGAAATTTTTGAAGACTTGTTTAAAATTTCTTCAATATCTGCGCGTCTAAGTCTAGGAATAGAATATTGAAATTCGTTCAAATACTCTTGCAGCCTTCTAAAGGGGAATAAGTTGCCTAAGAATTCGCTCCGTAAACTAAAGATGACATAGACCCCAAGGTTTGGTTCATGATCTATACGAAGTAAATTATCGATAAATAAATTGATATCGTTATCTAGTTCGGGTGGATATTTAAAAATATCCTCAAATTGATCAACTACGATTAGGAAGTTTTTCTTTTGAGCTATTTCGGAATCCTTGAAGTAATTGGTAAAGCTTTTGTTAGAGACTCGCAATTCATTTTCAAGTTTCAAGGCTTCATCTGCAGGAGCTTGAATAGATGGATTGAGCAGATTATTTTTTGCGATAGCTAAAGAAAAATTAGCGATAGGATTAGAACCAGGTCTAAAAATGGAATAAACCCAATCTTTTCCTACCAATCCATTTTGACCTGATATAATTTCAGGTATTAGGCCAGCATTAATTAACGAGGTTTTACCACTTCCTGAAGGTCCTAACAAAGCTATTATCCTATTGGATTGAAGCAAGGTTAACAAATCATAAACCTGCCTTTCTCTGCCGAAAAAAACATCCTTTTCTTTGATTTGGTATGGTCTTAAGCCTATGAAGGGATTTTTATTCGTTTTGGATGGATTTTCCATACTAACTCGTGTACAATTTAACCTAAATATACACATTAAAGCTTTATTTTATATTTAGAGTGCCAATTAAAACAGGGTTAACTCGATTCTTATTAATTTTAGGGAAGCTAAATAGATTAAGATCAATGAGGATAACTTCTCTTGGAATTGATTTTTATGACGAATTAGAACATGAGATTTATTCGCATGGAAGGTATCACTTGCAACTAATTGTAAGCACTGAATCGATTATTATTTTATTCGATATACTCAATCGCATGCTTAAGGATCGAAGGTCAATGGAATTAATTTTTTATTCACGGCCTTCTGAAAAATTATCAATTGAAGAAACGAATAGTTTGCTAAGACTTGCCAATCAAGGTGCTGTAGTACATCGAATCACTTTTGAGCAGGAGGAATTCCCTTTAGCTATATTAGATAAATCAATTTTACTTGTTTCCTCAGAAGTTTCCTTTGAGGATCCTAGCAAAGTATTGGCTCAATACAAGAAAATATTTAGAAGGGTTTCTTTTTCAGCGGCACCTTTTTTACCAAGTGAGCTAGACATTGAAATTGATTTTTGGTCTGATAGAGATATCCTGAGTAAAAACCAAATAACGAATCTTAATTGGCAGGTTAAAAATGGTGATCATGTAAGAATTGGGCCCAATATTGGGGAGGTAGAAGCAACTGGTTCCATAGTTATTAGTATATCTGACGATACAGTTTATACATTGGAGGCCAGGAATAAAAAAGGGAGAGTCGCGAGAAACTTATTTTTGAAGTATGTTCCGGAGGAAGAGTTAGGAATGGAGGTATCAATTTTCGAGGAGGAACTCAATCAATTTATTCCCATACGCAGTCCAGATGGATTTGAAGGGCATTTTGCAGTTCCTTACGGGTATAAAGTTAGGATTAAATGGAGCGGAGGTATTGATGGTAAATTAAGTTCACCTCAATTGGGAAAATTGCCTTCAAATGGATATCGAGATATATCGGTTTTTCAAGATTGTTTTTTCGAGTTTCACAAAAGGGATTTATTTGGAAAAACAAGTAAAATGCTTAAATTTTATGTGGTGGATAAAATGGAAGAATTAGAAGAAGATTCTAAAAGCAATCGGGCACTATTCATATTCAATTTATGGAAAGCCATTATTGAGATGGTATCAACAAAAATATAATGTCAGGTAGTAAAATAAGTGTGGTAAACCGTTTTTTATTTTTTTGTGCGGGAGTGCAGAAGGATGTGATTGTTCAATGCCCCACTACAGAGTATTTGAAATATGCTAGTATAGGTGCATCTGTGTTTTTTACTACTTTACTTGCATTGGTTTCTTCTTTTTTTGCTTTCAGCTTGGTATTCGAAGAATTATTCGTACAGATTTTTTTCTCTATATTTTGGATGAGTATAATATTCAATTTAGATCGATTTTTGGTTTCAAGTGTCCGGAAAAAGGAAAAGGGAATTGGGATGATTGGGCAATATGTCCCAAGGATAGTTCTTGCATTTTTTATTGCACTGGTGATTTCTAAACCTATAGAGCTTCAATTATTTAAACAAGAGATTGATAAGCAATTGACGGTGATGCAATTAAAGGAATTAAATGCTATAGATCGTCGATGGGATTCGGATATTGCCAGTAAAGATCAACAAGTAGTTCAACTACAGGGCCAGTTGGAAAACAAATTCGAATTGAAGGAGCAATATTATTTGGATTATAAGTGTGAATGTGATGGAACATGTGGAACTGGAATTAGGGGAAGGGGTTCTGAGTGTGAAAGGAAAAGAATAAAATATGAATCATTCAACGAAGAATACCAGGGGTTTAAAATCCAAACAGAACTACTTTTAAAAGATATTCAAACGGAACGAAATCAGTTAATTGAACAAAAAATGGCTGACAGGAAAGCGATAACCGATGTTTATGCAGATGGGTTGTTAGCAAGATTAGATGCTTTGGGAAACTTACCAGGTAATTATTCACTCGCTATTATGTTGATTTTTATGTTGGTTGAAATCGCCCCGTTGATTACCAAAATGATGTCCTCTAAGGGTCCTTATGAAATGCTTATTCAAGAAACCGAACGTCAATATGATTTAAGTTATAGGGAAAAAGTTCATTCTCAGAATCAGGAGCACTTTAAAAATAAAAAAATAGTAGAGATGGAAAAAGAGTATGAGATTAAGTTGATGGAAGAAAGTATTAATTATAAAAAAAGGGACGACCTTTTGCAAAGGCATGAAGCTTTAAGGGGGGCTTTGAAAAAGAAGTTGAATCCAAAGAATCAGTCATGAAAAAATATTTAGTACTTTTATTGGTAACCGTTGTAGGAAAATGTTTTTCTCAGATTGATTTTAAAAATTTGAAATCTACTGCTGAAGAACAAACCCAGAAGAAAATTGCGGATTTTGCATCTGCTTCGCAAGAGGAAGTATTGAATTATCAGCAAAAGATAGCCGCTGATCTAGCGGAAAAAGGGTCTATAGTTATAACGGCTGAAGAAGCAGAATATTTACAAAATTTAGATTTGCCAGAACCTCAAAAGGAGATTATTGGCAATTTGTATGTCACTATACCAGGCAACAACACACCAATATCTTTTCAGTACAGTGTTAATGCTGGTGACACCTTTTACTTTTCATTTGAGAGTTTGAAACGAAAAAAACTTTATTCTTTAGAAGTGGTGGAAGGAGCGGAGGTGCGCTATTTATCAAAAAACATATCAAAAAAAGAATCTGTTGAATCTTCATTTCAGGTACAGAGTGATGGAATCGTAAGTATAAACTTAACGAACAGGTATTTTTTGAAGGCAGCGGGACAATTAATGGTTTGGATTAAAAGAAAAAAACCTGAATTAGAAGTTTCTTTAAAAAGAGATACTACAATAGAAGTTCGGCCTGGTACCATAAGCAAGTCGGATACTGTTTTTCTTCCGATGATGGATGAACAGGTATTGGTATATTCCAAACTAGATCTTTCCCATTCTTATAAATACCAAAGGGCGCTGGTGATCCCACCTGTTGAAAATCTAGTTGGTTGGGTGTTTTGGGTTGGAGAGACAAAGGCTGCTTTGGACAGATTAAATCATATTCAAGAGCAGTTGGAAATGGATCCTTTGGTGGCTTATGCGTTGAATAAAACTTTTACATTGCCAACAGTGGAAAATTTAGATATAAACTGGGTGATTCAAAACAAATCATTAGGTGATGCTTTTTTACGAGGAGACAAATCTATTACCAACCGCTTTGAAGTTAATAAGGGGGATAGTGAAGGGAATTATGGTATGGTAAACACCTCTTTTCCCGAAGGGATATTTTTCAATTGTGTTAATCAATCTAATTTATACGATTATTATGTCAGTTTGAAGATCATGGGAATGGTCATCAATAAAATGGAAGAGGAGGGAGATATTGAGGTGCCAATTGTTAACGAATATTATGAAGTTACAGTCAAATGAGAGCAAATAGAATATCTGTAATACTTTTGGTAACGCTTTCTGTTATAGGGTGTGATTTTAAGGAGTATTATAATTTAAAAAGAAGTGTAAGGCGAACCAAGTCTCAGATTAGAACGGTCAATAGGGATATGACAGGCATTGGGAAGCTTTTTGGTGTTCAAAACGCAACAGATTCGGCGAGCAACCAGGAAATTCTGGAAGAACTTGAACCTTTGGAACAAAAAAACATGCTCAACACCTATGGATATTTATATGATTTTTTAAATCCTTCGGAAAAAGACCTGATATCCTCCAATAATTTTTATTGGGACTCGACCAATCAGGTTTATTATGTACAAAGTGAGCGGGTAAGGCAGCTTAATTTAAATTATGAAGTTTTTGGATGGCATCCTTATTGGATGGGAGATGCTTGGAAAAGTTATCCTTTTAAGCTGTTGAGTACCTTGTCTTATTTTGCCTACAAAGTAGATCCTGTTACGGGAAGTTATCAAAATCCCAAACAGATTGAAGAATGGAAGACTACAGCCATGATAGATTCGGCAAAGGCAAATCAGACCAGAGTCTTGCTCAGTATTGCCAGCCATGGAATGTTACAAAATGAGCAATTTTTAAATAATCCAGAAGCGTGGAATATTTTGGCAGATTCCATTGCTAGTTTGGTAAATTTAAGACAAGCAGAAGGTGTTGATTTAAATTTTGAGGGCATTCCCTATAAGGATCGCTGGGCATTTGTAAGCTTCGTAGAACAGTTGAGACAAACATTAAGTTTAAAGCTAGACCAATCCACACCCTTTATATCCCTTACATTACCAGCTCAAAGCAACCGAAATTCGTTTGAGATAAGGGCATTGCAAAGTCAGGTGGATTTATTTGTCATTATGGGATACAATTATCAAGGTAATGGAAGGTCCAATGGTGCAGTTGCTCCACTAAGAACAGTAGAGACTAATGGCAATTCACTACAAAAAACGGTGGAGTATTATATAGACGAGGGAATTGATGGTGATAAAACCATTTTGGCTTTACCTTATTTTGGGTCTAGATGGACTGGAGAGTTAGGGGATAATGGGTTATACGAAACCTTTTTTGACAAGGAGGTTACCTTTAGAGAAATAATGACTTTGTATAATAGTAATTATCAACCGGAGTTAGATATTACTAGTATGACCAAATATCATTTTATTGAATTTCAGGACAGCTCTTCTATAGAATTATGGTTTGATGATGAATTTACATTAGGGAAAAAATATGATTTTGCTTTGAGTAATCAATTGAGGGGTATAGGAATATGGGCATTAGGTTATGATAATGGATATACGGAATTATGGGATGTTATCAACGAAAAATTTACCACAGATACGCTTATCATTGCTGACCCAATAGCTGAAGCCGATGGGTATCCTATTAAATTGAGTGGGTTTCTATTGCAGTATAAAAATGTATTGCTAACGGTGTTTTTAATGTTTGCGCTTTCGGTTGTTATGGGTTTTTTCATTGCATTTAATGACTGGAGGGTTAGAGAATCTATATTTGGTAGCCAATTATATCGATATTTAATCATGTTAATTTTTGCCATTCTATTAGTTCCTTTGTTGAGTCTAATTGAGTGGTTTTCTGATGATAGATGGAAATTGTTATTGGCTTTTTTAAGCGGGATTCTTTGTTTTTACATAGTTACTAAAATAACTGTATCGTTTTCTTCAAATAAACCTTAGAAAAGGTACCGTTTCCTTAAATTCCAATACCGTATTATAAAGGCTACGTCAAACCTTTGGGAAATATTAGGGATGCGTTTAAATTTGATATTGTTAATGAGACACCTATTAAAATTTAACTATGTTAATTCTTATTTTTCTACTAATTGCTCTTCTTTTATTCAGATTGGAGGTCGTAAAAGAAGCTTAAATCAATCCCAATTTTCAAAGCTAAGATTTAATAGCCCAAAAATATTTTGGGCTATTTTTATTTTTTCCTAAATGATTTAATTTTTTCTATCAGGGAGCTGGGAAGAACTTGATTCAAGGTGTTAACTAAGCCGTTATACCTTTTCATTTTAGAGCTGTCTTTTCCTTTCCTAGCGGCAAAAGTTGTGGTAATCCTTTTAGATTCATTTTTACTCAACTCCTTTTCAGGGCGACCATTGCTATAATAGTATAGAGCCAGAGATTTTCTACTTCTTTCTTCTGGGCAGTTTAAAGGGTCGGGGTGACCATGCCAAGAGTCTCCGGTAGTAGTAAATAAAGCTATTCGGTTGAAGACGGGTAAGATTTTTGTTACACTTTTGGACATGTCTCTTTCCCATAATTCAAAATGGCCCCCGTATTCTTCATTCCAATCTTTATTTAGATAGATCAGCAGATTAAGGCGCCTATCTAGTTTTAACTTTCTATGTCTATGAAAGTCAACATGTAGTTTGAGAAACCCTCCCCTTTTGATTTCATGAAAGCCACCACCCTCAAAGTAAGGATCTGGGATTAAAGTTTCCGTAATACCTGTAAGTATTTGTAAGAAATTTAGAAAAGGTTCTGAATTTAAAAAGTGTACTAATTTTCTAGTGTTTGGCCCAAATTGGACCTCGCCTTTTGTGGCTAGTTTTTGTTCATTTGGATTAGTGTAAGTCAGTTTGTCTTTTAATTTTTCTACATTGGGAAATTCGCGTAAAACTTCTTCCAAAAAATTAGGGTCAAAAAAATTATCTAAATAAATGTTTGGAAACGGCCTATTGGTTTGGTATATATTTGTTAATTTTTCTGCTGTAACAGGAAGATTAGTGTATTGACTTGAAAGCATACGTTAATTTTTATAACAAGATAAATTAAAATTTATTGACAACAAATGATTGACAAAACTTTAAGTATAGTTATACCGGCCTTTAATGAAGCAGCTACCATCCACCAGATTTTGGACCAAATCAAAGGAGTTGAATTGGTCCAAGGAATCAAAAAAGAAATTATTATAGTCAATGACTACTCTACAGACAATACCAGCGCAGCAGTTAAAGCATATATGGAAAACAATTCCAGTTTGCCGATTCGATTGGTAGAGCACGAGCAAAATCAAGGAAAAGGAGCTGCGTTACATACGGGAATTGATTATGCTTCGGGGGATTATATTATTATACAGGATGCGGATTTGGAGTACGACCCCAAAGAGTATAATCTTCTGTTGCAGCCTATATTGGATGATTTTGCAGATGTGGTTTATGGTTCAAGATTTATGGGAGGTAAGCCTCATCGAATTTTATTTTTTTGGCATTCCATTGGCAATAAATGGCTGACTTTTTTATCTAATGTTTTTACCAATTTGAACCTTACAGATATGGAGACATGCTATAAATTATTTAAATCGGAGGTAATTAAAGGATTGGAATTGAAAGAAAAGCGATTTGGGTTTGAACCAGAGGTAACCGCTAAAGTTGCGAGGGTTCCAGGCATAAGGATTTATGAAGTGGGGATATCCTACTATGGAAGGACTTATGAAGAAGGGAAAAAAATTGGATGGAAGGATGGTTTCAGGGCGCTTTATTGCATTTTAAAGTACA
>JBEAPR010000096.1:0-63202 GCA_041164265.1 Bacteroidota bacterium
GTTTCTTAAAGAACTTGTGTGGAACTCGACTCTCGAAACGAATAAGATCCAAAACATATTCAATTTTCAACTGAACTTTAAAATCTTGCGATTTATAAAAGTCTATTACGTTGTCTCCGAAAAAAATGATTTTTCTAACCACCAAAACAAAGTTAACTAATTGGTTTACTTTATCCAAATTTTAAGTATACTTGGCTTCCTTCCATTAGATTGGATTATTCCCAAATAGGGTTTTTATACGGCAATTTTTCCAAATGCACCGTAAAAGAAATATAATTTTATTATGGCCATCCAACTCATTGCTTGACCACCTTTAACACCTGATTAAAAGTATCTCCCTTCACTTGGATAAAATAGGTGCCTTCAGGCAAATCAGGGGTCTCAAGGGTAGTTTTTTGGTGGCTTTTGGAGTTACCTATTTTTTTAGTTTCAAGTAGCTTTCCATGGATATCGAAAAGATAGAGTTTTAATTCCTGCTCCTTCCCCTCATACGAAATTTCTAACCCAGAAGTGAAGGGATTGGGAAATGCACTAATCAACTCCGGTTCATTCAAATTTTCAAATGTTAAATCAAGCGATTGGGTAATACCGTTTTTTAAATAAAGCTCAGCATTTAATTGGCGATTGGAGATTTTAAAAAGGTCATTCAAGTGATTCTGTTGCGGCATTTTAAATCTTAAAGTAATAATTTCCTTGTTCTTTAAATCCCCATTCCAACTAAATGACAAATGATTCTCGTGAACATTTAAGTGAGAAGCAGTTAGATTTTCTGATTCCCAACCTAATAAGTTTAAGGCTGGATCCCACTGAAATGCACCTTGAAAACCATCTATATTGGCTAGCCCAGTTTCATTGGCTATAATTTTAACTTCTACTTCCTGTCCATCGGCTATTGATTGGTATTGCACCTTCCAGGTTTCTTTTTGAGCATCTCTCGTTTCAATGTCCTGCAAATAAGACATATCCACATCCCCTTTATTAATCCCAATGAAATCAACCGAAGAAGTATTAGTTTGCTCCAAATGCAATTCAATGCCAGACATTAGATCAATAGCTAAAGGAAGGGCATCTACATCTAATTGATTGGCATGTGCTTGGGGAATAAACAGCCATTTTTCGAATTCTGTGTTGGAGAAGTCGTAACCCAATAATAATCTTCGTATTTGTATGATATCCAGAATGCTAATGCTTCCCGATGCATCAAAATCTGCCGCCATCAGGGCGAAAGGAGAGGAGAGGGGTTCGATTCCAATAATATGCTTTTGGATTTGAATGATGTCTTTTGTGCTGAGACCGTTTGTTGGAAGGTCCTCTTTTTCTACCTCAATAAGATAAGTTTTGTCCAATTCTATGTTTTCAAAAAGGTATTGGCCATTTTTATCCGAATTTTGAGTATTGAGGAGCTGGTCTTTATAAGTGATTTTTATCTGAGCTTCCGATATTTTGTTTTGATTTGGATCCATAATTTGCCCACTAACGCTGCCAGTTAGGGTGCAATCGGATTTGACTTGAATGTTTTTTTGATAGGTGGTTGTTCTTCCACAAGCATCGGTTAGGGTCCATTGAGCGGTATAATTTCCCGGCGATACATCTTCTAATATTAGGGTTTCATTGGTCGCATCCGCTTCAAGCGTACCAATGATGGCAGTGGGAAATCCTTGATGGTAAACTACCAATTCTATATCCGCCACATTGCCGGTACATGCAGAAAGATGCGCAGAACCCCTTGTTGCCCTTACATTCAATTGACAGGTCTCTTCCACTACTTCAAAATCTAACTGCCCCTCAATATCCACAAGTGGTCCATTGTCTTGGTCGCCGCCAATTCTAATAATTTGATTGTAAATGATGGTTTGCCCTGGTCGGCAAAAATCATAAAGGGTCCACCTTCTGGTGAAGCTACCGCTTCCCCCACATTCATTCACTGAACCCATATCGGTATATCCAGCACCCAAATTACATAGGCTTCCATTCGGCCTCAATTCTTCATACCCACCTAAAGTAACCACAAAAGGATAACCAGCATCTACCGGTTCATTACAATTTAAAGTAACAGAATAAGGCGGTAGGTTGACATCGTGCAGTGTTAAATTTCTAAACAACATTTCTACGGTGGCCCTATCAGCTACAGTACCGTTATTTGGTGAGGCAACATTGTAATTCCTCACAATTTTAGTCGAATAAGTTCCATTCCCGCAATCTCCCAGTTGAACCCGCTGGTCTGAAATAGAAACCTCCCAGTTGCCACAATTTTCCTGAACCAATGGCGCGAAACCATATTGAATCAGCATACTGTCTACAAAAAACTCCGATACATCAACTTCGGATTGGTGTGCAGATTCTACAGGTGGCGCTAATAATGTTGCAGCTCGATTCCGCCACAATTGATCTAGTTCAGCGGTAGTCTGGACCCCGAAATCATCCAGACTTCCCCCAGAATATTTGGTTTGATCCAATTTTAAGGTTTGATTCAATTGGACTTTAGCGACATCAGCACACAACAATTCAAAATAATTATAACTGGTTTTTTCAATCAAAAGATTTGGAGACTCAGGCGAAGTAATCCCAACCGCTATATTGGACTCCACATCAGTTCGGAGAAAATTGACTTGGTAACTTCCTGTTTTAGCATCTCGATGGGTAATAACAACATAATAGGTTCTTCCCGCTGTGACCTTGGCTTGCATATGGACAATGGGATCTTCACTCAAAATCCAAGGAGCATAAATGGATCCATTGGTTTGACCTAGTCCTGCCAAAGGATTGGCATAAAGGGCACTTTCCCCAAAGGCAAGTAAATTATTACAGGGTTGAGAGGCATCTAATGGTTTGGAATAAACTGCCAGAGTAGGGTCAAAATCATCCGATTGAGCAACTATGGTCATATACCCTGAAAAAGAAGGTACAATCGAAAGTATATCGTATTTTCTATCTTGTCCATGAGGCCAGGTGAAATTCAAATCTGCATGATTAGTGGACTGCCAACAAGACCATTGTGCAGGTCGAAAACTGGGATCCGCTGAACCTAGGGTTCCTACCCACTCTTTATGGTTAATCTTTTTGAAGGTTCCGTATTGGGTGTAAGTAGATGAGGTAAATTGTGGCTTAATTTTGTCTTCAGCAGTAAGGCTTCCTGAACACACCATGGCGTGCTTTCCATTACTGCCCAGAGTGGATTCATATACCCCGTAATGCCAAGTTCCAGCCCCATCAATGGTATAGGTGGTAGATGCTTGACTGCTATTGAGGTTACTAGGGACTTCATTTCTGTCAGCCCAAACCATATAATTGGATGGTGCAGGTAGGGTTAAAAGCGCAGAGGTCAAATTGGTTTGACAGTTTTGATCCAATGGAATGGTAAGATTCTGGAGACATCCAACCTGTCCGTAAGAAGGAATGGAAAATATTACAAGCGCAATAAACAGGTTGGCTAGTTTGAATCTACAAATCATTGTTTTTATTTTAAAAATAATAAAATCATTTTGTTAGAAGAGAGCACTTGTACCCTTCTTCCTCTTTTTTTCTTAGTTTACCGTCTATATCGAGTTTGATGGTATAAATTAATTACATTTTTATGCGTATTCTGTTCATCTGCTTGGGTTGGCTACTTTCGATTTTGTTTTGTTTCGCACAAGAGAGTAAGCTAACAAAGTGGTACCATCCAATAGAGGCAGCTTTTCCAGTTATTGCAGGTAAAGGTTGGAATGCTCCTGAGATTGGGGATTATCATCGATTGCCTCAAAGAGCGGAAGTGGACGTTCGCACTCCACTTTGGAATTTGTCCAAACATGCTGCCGGTCTTTCCATCCACTTTAAGACCAATGCATCAGAACTCAAGGTGAAATATAAATTAAAAAATGCCATAGCCATGCCCCACATGCCAGCCACTGGAGTAAGTGGGGTAGATTTATATGGAAAGAGCTACAATGGCGACTGGTTGCGCTATTGGGGCAGCTACAAAATCGAAGAAAATGCGCTTTTTACCTATCCTTTAGATTCAACTAGTGAATGGTATCAACTTTATTTACCTCTCTATAATGAAATAGATAGCCTGTATTTGGGTATTGCCGAAGGATTCGATTTTTCATTTCTTCCAGTTAACTCAACAAAGCCAATTGTAGCCTATGGAACTTCTATTTGCCAAGGAGCTTGTGCCTCCAGACCCGGAATGGCATGGACGAATATTTTAGAGCGCCAATTAGAAAGGCCTGTCATTAATTTGGGTTTTTCTGGAAATGGCCGTCTGGAACCAGAACTCATTGATTTGGTCAATGAAATAGATGCAGCAGTGGTAATTTTGGATTGTCTTCCTAATCTCAGCACTCGAAGAGACGACGTATTCCAGCTAGTCATTGCTGCCGTCAAAAAAATCAGAGTGAAACAGCCCAAAGTTCCCATTGTCTTAACGGAGCATCCCGGTTATTCAAATGAGGCGACCAACAAAGATAAAGAAATTGAGGTCCAAGCGCTCAATGCCGAACTCCAAAAGGCTTACCAACAATTGATTTTTGACGAAGTCGAAAGCTTATACATATTGACAAAAGACGTATTAAATTTACAACCCGACCATTTTGTAGATCATATTCATCCCAGTGATTTAGGGATGCGGCAATATGCTATTGCTTACTCAGAACTCATTCGATCAATATTAGATTAGTGAGTAGTTTAAAAACTGAAACTGTGAATATTTAATATATTGCATTAATAACAAAATCTTCTATTATGAAATATTTTGCCCTTTCGGTATCCCTTACATTATCTGTTCTAGGTTTGAATGCACAATCTTTTTCAACGACGCTATTAAAAGATATGCAGCCCAGAAATATTGGACCTGCTGGTATGAGTGGTCGGATTACCGCAATTGATGCTGTTACCAATAATCCAAATATCATTTATGCGGGCTCAGCATCGGGAGGTCTTTGGAAATCAGAAAGCGGCGGAATTGCCTGGAAGCCCATTTTCGATGATCAGGTGACCTCTTCCATCGGTGCTGTAGCGATTCAGCAATCCAATCCGGATGTGGTTTGGGTAGGCACTGGTGAGGGTAATCCAAGAAATAGTTTGAACGGTGGTTATGGCGTGTTTAAATCATTAGATGGCGGTCAATCTTGGCAATCTATGGGCCTAGAAAATACACGTCATATTCATAGGATTATCATCGACCCGACCAATCCAGATGTGGTTTACGTAGGTGCCATCGGAACACCTTGGGGTACCCACCCGGAAAGAGGGGTTTTCAAAACCACTGATGGCGGGCAAAACTGGGAAAAGGTGCTGTATGTCAATGATTCCACCGGAGTAGCCGATATGATCATGGACCCTTCTAATCCCAATAAAATTTTAGTAGCCATGTGGGAACACCGCAGATATCCCTGGTTTTTCAATTCTGGTGGACCAGGGAGTGGATTATACCTTACGGTAAATGGAGGAAAGGATTGGAAACAGTTGACAGACAAAGAGGGATTGCCTAAAGGAAATCTGGGAAGAATGGGTTTGGCGATGGCCACCAATAAACCAAATGTAGTGTATGCTTTGGTGGAGTCGGCCAAGAATGCCCTTTACAAATCAGAAGATGGAGGTTATTCTTGGAAAATGATTAATGATTCCGATGATATAGGTAATAGACCTTTTTATTACTCAGATATTTTTGTAGATCCTGAAAATGAGAATAGAGTATTTTCTGTATTTACTTATGTCAATGTTTCAGAAGATGGCGGAAAAAGTTTTTCCGAGTTAATGCCTGCTTATAACACCACTAGAGGGGTACACCCAGATCACCATGCTTTTTGGATCCACCCTACCGATGGTTCTCTTTTAATAGATGGAAACGATGGAGGGCTTAATATCAGTAGAGATGGAGGGCGTTCTTGGCGATTTGCCGAAAATCTTCCCGTAGGCCAGTTTTATCATGTAAGTGTAGATCATGAATTTCCTTACAATGTGTACGGTGGTATGCAGGATAACGGTTCCTGGAGAGGTCCGGGATATGTTTGGAAAGCTCAGGGGATTCGTAATTCTTACTGGCAGGAAATTGCTTTTGGGGATGGATTTGATGTGGTACCTGATTTGGATAATGCTCAATACGGATACGCTATGTCCCAGCAAGGATATGTGTCTCGATACGATTGGAAAACTGGAAATAATTATTCCGTAAGACCTAACCACCCAGATCCAGAAGTGCAGCTCCGATTCAACTGGAATGCTGCCATAGGACAAGATCCGTTTGATAATAGCACCGTTTATTTTGGAAGTCAGTTTGTGCATAAATCCACCGACAAGGGTTTGACATGGGAGGTGATTTCTCCAGATTTGACTACTAATAATCCCGACAAACAAAAACAAGGAGAGAGTGGTGGATTGACGCTCGATGCAACTGGAGCAGAAAATCATTGTACGATTTTAGCTATTGAACCGTCTTCGACGGAAAAAGATGTATTGTGGGTTGGCTCCGATGATGGTCAAGTTCACCTAACTCGAGATGGAGGCGCCAACTGGGAAAATCTAACCAAAAACATCAAGGGATTACCCAACGGGTCTTGGATAACTCAAATAAAAGCTTCTAATAAAGTAAAAGGAGAAGCACTCCTGGTAGCCAACGATTATAGAAGACACAACTATGGTACTTTCGTTTTCAAAACGTCCAATTATGGTAAAACTTGGAAACGCATAGCAACAGATGAAGCGATTGGTAGTTTTGCCCTTTGTATAGTAGAAGATGTAGTTAATCCTAACTTGCTATTCTTAGGTGCTGATAACGGACTTCATATTTCATTAGATGGAGGAGCCAATTGGGAAAAAGTAGACACTAAATTATTCCCTACCGTTCCTGTTAATGACTTAGTCATTCACCCCAGAGAACACGATTTAGTTATCGGAACTTTTGGAAGGGCATTTTGGGTGCTCGACGATATTCGGCCATTAAGAGCTGTAGCAGCTGATCCCTCCCTACTTAAAGAACCCGCCCATCTATTTGAACCCCCAGTAGGATATTTAGCTGCTTATCAACAAGCCAACGGTACAAGGTTTGGAGGTGATGCCATCTATAACGGAGAAAACCGAAGAAGAGGAGCTATGATTTCTTACTATGTCAATCCAGCTGAAAATGCTAAGGATACCCTTTTCCTTGAAATTTATAAAGGTGATCAACTCATTAGAACGCTGCGAGAAACCTCCATTAAGGAAAAAGGTATATTCAGAATGTATTGGGGTATGGATGAAAAAGGGCCCGATCGCCCCGCCAGAAGAATTCGAAATAGCGATCGTGAATCCTCTGGGAAAGACGTGCTTCCAGGTAATTATCAATTGGTTTTAAAGTATGCGGGTAAGGTGGATACGCAAACTATTTCCGTAGAGAGTGACCCTAGAATTCCTGCTAATTTAGAGGACCTAAAATCTGTTTACGACGCTGCTAACCAAATTGAAAATTATACCCAATTGTCAGCCGATATGGTGAAAGCTTTATTGGAAAGGAAAGATTTGGCTAATCAGTACATCAAACAATTAGAGGATGTAGATCAAAAAGCTCATCAAGTAGCAATTGATTCGAGTAAAGCTATTATTAAAGATATAAATAAACTGGTTGATTTGTTTTTAGGCGAAGAAGATGATCGACAGGGGATTGTCAGAAGCCCAAAGGAAACAATTATGTCTAGAATTGGTAAAGCCAATAGTTACACCAGAAGCCGTCCCAATGGAGTAACCGAAACTGAGAAAATGCTCATCAATCAGGCTCGAATATACTTGGAGGAAGGAATGAAACAAGTAAATGAGTTTTTGATGACCGAGTGGAAAGCATACCAAACTGAAATGGAAGCTATTGAGATAAAAAGAACTATCGAAATTCCTGAATTTAATTTAGAGCCAAAATAATAATATGATAAATTTTCGGCAAATAATAGGATGGGTTGGGGTGTTATTAGGATGCCCTATACTCCTTCAAGGACAAGAAGCTCCTTCGATTTCAACTATGGAAATATTCGATATCGAAAATCTTACCCGAAGGGTTGTTTTTGAAAAAGCTGACCATTTTGAAGCACCTAATTGGAGTCCGGACGGAACTTATCTTTTATACAACAGCCATGGTAGGTTGTATAAATATAATTTGCAAACTGGTAAGGAGGAACAACTTCAAACCGATTTTGCAGATAATATTAATAATGATCACGGGATATCAAGTGATGGAAAAACCATTGTCATTAGCCATTCCCCCAAAGGAGAAGGTTCGAAGGTTTACACCCTCCCCGCTGAAGGGGGGACACCGTCCTTGGTCACGCCCTTACACCCTTCTTATTGGCATGGATGGAGTCCAGATGGTCAAACTTTAGCATATGTCGCTATGCGAGAAGGAGATTTTGATATCTATGCTATCAACACTCAAGGAGGAGAAGAGATTCAATTAACTCAAGAACCCGGTTTGGACGATGGACCTGATTATTCCCCAGATGGTAAAGTTATTTATTATAATTCTTTTCAAACCGGCAAGATGGAAATTTGGCAAATGAATGCTGATGGATCGGATAAAGTGCAGTTAACCGATGATCGTTATTCTAACTGGTTTCCGCATCCTTCACCTGACGGACAATGGATCGTATTTATTGCCTATGAAGAGGATCAACAAGGTAATCACCCTCCTATGAAAAAGGTTTTGTTGCGAATGATGAATGCGGAAAACGGGACTATTCAAACCTTATGCAGATTTACCGGTGGACAAGGAACGATTAATGTTCCTTCGTGGGCGCCGGATAGCAAAAAATTTGCCTTCGTTTCTTACCAATAAGGGTGTTGATTGGGTTTAGGCAAACCAGCTGTATAACTCTTGAAGGGTCAGATGGCGTTTCTTTTCCCCTTCTAGGTCTTTTTTTATTTTGCCCTGCTCCATCAAAATCACTCGGCTGCCGTAATCAATTACTGTTTTTAGATGGTGAGTGACCCAAATCGTAGTCAAATGTTTTTTTTCAATTAAATGATTGGCAGTTTGCATAACCAATGCTGACGATTTTGGATCTAGTGCAGCGGTGGGCTCATCCAATAATAACAATTGAGTATCGTCTAGCGCACTCATTAATAAAGAAAGCGCTTGTCTTTGCCCTCCAGAAAGAGTTCCCATGGGCTGGTTGATTTTATTTTCCAAGCCCAATCCTAAATCCGCAATATTTTCCTGGGTGGCCTTTTCAAAAGATCTTCCTAATCCAATGCTCAATTTCTTTTTTTGAGTTCTTAATGCGGCAAGCCTAAAATTTTCCAAAACGGATAAATTAGGAGCTGTTCCAGCGTGGGGGTTCTGAAAAACTCGGGCTACAAATTTGCTTCTTTCAAAGGCCTTTAAAGAGGTGACCCTTTGTTGATTGATATAAATGTCTCCACTATCGGGAAAAATCGTTCCTGCTATAGTATTTAAAAGGGTAGATTTACCAGAGCCATTGCCTCCAATTACGATACAAAAAGTCCCTTTGGGCAATTCCAGATCGAGTTGATGTAATGCTGGAACGGCATATTGAGTGCCCGGATGATAGGTCTTATTTATATTGGCCAGTTTGAGCATCTTTAGGTTTTTGAAATTAACTTAGGGATTCCAACAATGCCTAAGACAAAAACAGCGGTAATTAATTTCAGTAAATTTGGATTAATACCAATAGAAATGGCCGTTGCCAACAAAACTTGAAAAGCAATCGCACCAATAGCTACCCAAATTAATTGTAAAAAAATAGAATGATGTTGGAATAAATTTCCCAAGGTATTCCCAATTAAAACTGAGCCCAATCCTGTTAGTACAATTCCGATTCCCATATTAATGTCTGCAAATAATTGGAATTGAGCCAACAAAAAACCACTAAACGCGGTCAAGGCATTAGCTATTGATAATCCAATAGTTTTCATTTTGGCATTGTTTATACCAAGCGACTCTGTCATGGTTTCACTGTCACCAGTAGCTCGCATGGCAATTCCAAAATCAGTTCGTAAAAGGACATATACCAAAAATATTAGGAGCAGGCATACGCCCATCACAATGATAAGCTGACTGAATAGAGGGTTTTCAATGAATTTTAATGAGGAGAATAAATTATCGGTTTCATTCAAAGGGACATTAGACCTCCCTAAAATGGTTAGGTTAACGGAATAAAGCCCTGTCATTACCAAAATCCCTGCTAATAAGGCATCTACACCCAAACGGGTATGAATCCAACCGGTAATGCTGCCTGCTAATGCTCCTGCTATTAGTGTTATGGGAATGATAGCCCACCAAGACCATCCAGTAGTCAATAAAATCGCTGTAACGGATGCTCCTAAGGTGTAACTACCATCCGTAGTGATATCTGGTATTTTAAATATTCTCATGGTGATGAAAATACCTAAACCCATAGCCGTTAAACAAAGTCCTAAAACAATAGCAGAAGTATAGAAAATCATTAAAGGGATTTACTGAAAGTATGAATAACGAATCTACTACTTTTAAGTTTATCGCGGAACCTCACAAGTTATTGCACCACAAATTTTTGGGTATGGATTCCCTGTCCATTAACTAGCCGAATAATATAAATGCCAGCCGGAACATTTTGAAGAGATAACCTTCTTTTGGAAGTGCCTGTGAAAGTTTCGTATTCATTAAATAAGGTAGCGATTCTCCGACCATCTAAGTTATGAATCGATGCACCTACTCGCTCACCAGCCTGAGTTGGATATTCTAAAAAGAAATCTCCCTGAGGAACCACTGGGTTAGGGTAAATTTTAAACGATGGAGGTGTGATCACTTTAGGAGCAGTTACTTGCTGAACTGTTGAACCACTTTCCGGGCTAGGGGAAGGGTTTCTAGCACTACTAGAAGAAATAGTGGCACTAAAGGTTGCCCCTGCTTCAACCGTAAATCCAGGGGTTAGCGTAATTTGACTACCACTGATATAACTGATATTTGCACTAGAGCTAATCACACTGCTAGAAGAAATTGTATTGGTGGTGGAATATATTTTATTACCGGTTTCCTGAGCTGATAAAACATAGGGGGTATTTGTAGAAATACCACAACCTCCGCTACTGAGTAAGGATTCCCGAAATCCACCGGGTTCAAATAAAGCGCGCATACGCGATTTTTGACCTTCGGTAAAAAGGTTCATACAGACATCGTCTGAATAATCCATATAATTTTGAAACATATCATTCCCAGGAGAAGAGGGACAAGAATCTCCACCTGGGTAGGTGCAAGGACTCCCATTATAGTTTGCATCGCCAGCAACTGGGGTGTCTGATACATTATCATCTACTGAACAACCTCCATCACCCCAGATATGATATAAATTTAACCAATGCCCCACTTCGTGCGTAGCAGTGCGGCCTAAAGCAAAATTTGAATAAAGATTCCCAATATTACCAAAGGCCAAATAATTGACTACAACCCCATCGGTAGCTGCAGAACCTCCAGGAAATTGGGCATATCCCAGTAAACTTGGTATATCGCATACCCATATATTTAAATATTGATTTCTGTTCCAAATATCTTTTCCCCCCCTGGAGTTGTATTTCATATCAGTATTGTAACCAAATGAGGTCTTCGAAGTATAGGTTCGGGTGATTCCGGTAGTTGGATTCCCATTAGGATCCTCCGTAGCGAGGCAAAATTCTACACGAACATCAGCAGCCACTCCTAAAAAATCAGTTGGGGTATTACTGGCATCTGCATTTAGCCTTCTAAAATCTTCGTTGAGAATATCTATCTGGCTTTGAATCTGTGCATCGCTTATATTTTCTCCACTGGTGTTGTAGAGTACATGGACCACAGTGGGAATGGTAATGACAGTTTCAGAATTAACAGTTGGTTCAGTCAAAATGCCTCTGGTGCGCCGTTCCATCTCATCCATTTTTTCCCGAAGGGAGGGATCTGCAAGCATTTGTTGAGCCAGCATTTCCATTGTTCCACAAGATCTTTGACTGTGTAGAGCTGTTGAAAATAGTACAGCGAATACAAGGACGATGATTATTTTTTTCAACAGAATTTGCTTTAAGAGGTAACTCTCTGCGAAAATAAGTTTTTATTCGATAGGAGTGAACGAATTGGGTATTTTCAACCCCCATTTTTCTGCCATTTTGGGGTTGTAAACACTTATACGTTTATTTACCAATTCCCAAGATGGATCTACTTGCTCTCCATTTAATAGTTTGGCTGCTATTACTCCTGCTTGATAGCCCCATTCAAACAAGTCAGGTCCATAAGCGGCAACAGCGCCGCGCGCCACCAAGCCGGCTTCACTAGTGAAAACTGGAATTCCAGCGGCGCTACAATCTGCAAATATAGTTTCAAATCCCGCGAAAACTACATTATCTGGATTGGCAAAAAAGACATCTATATCTTCCTTAATGAGTGCTGCGGTTACCAATTTGAGCTCCGCTGAATTATTTACAGGCTTGGCAACCAAAGTCACTCCCATTTCATCTGATATGGTCTTTAGCCTAGAGTAGGCATTTACAGATTGGGTTTCTGCCTGATTGTAGAGCAATCCAATTTTAAGGGGCGTATTTTTTGGAATTAATTGTTGAATTAATGCAAATGAAGTATCTATATAACTGATGGTTTCGGAAACTCCATATAGATTTGGCGGTGCTTGACCTGCTTCATTTAGAAGTTGCATTTTTTCTGGGGTGGGAGAGACCATCATTACTACAGGAATATTAGTATTCTGCTGAATCGCAGTAATAGTAGAAAGAGATGGGCAGGTAGCCATTAAATCTACTTCTTTAGAAATTGCATATTTGATTGATTGAACCAATGTAGGTACATCACCTTGAGCATTTCGATAAATCACTGAAAGGGTACTCTTTTCCTCTTCATATCCATAGTCTGCCAAAGCCTTAAAAAATCCAATTCTAGCTTGATCTATGGTGTCGTCTTTGAATGCATCAATAAATGCAATGGTAGGTAGCGAGCGATCAGGTGTGCAAAAGGTAAGCAATAGAAGGAGAAAGAATCCAAACGGTTTCAAAAAAAGGTAGTTATTTTTCATGCTGCAAAATACAAAAGAAAAAGGTGATCCGTTAGGACCACCTTTTAAATTTTGGTTTGGAGGTTTACACGTTCTCCCTTTGTGTTCACCTTTGTTACATTCAAATAAAGTAAACTACAGTGATTAATGCAAGAAAAATAGGTAACAGATTGATTTGTTATCTACTTTGGTATAATGTATACGGACAAAGGGTGGTTAGTAATTTTTGCAGTATATTAAAATGAAGTTATAACTAGAGATTAGTTAAGAAAAACAATTCAGGATGGGTAAATGGGGTGGGTCGTGGCAGATTCGAACTGCCGACCTCATGCCTGTCAAGCATGCGTTCTAAACCAACTGAACTAACGACCCTTGAAGAGAAAGCAAATGTAACAAAATTTTATGTTCAGGTTGGGATAAATTAATCAACTGCTTTATTGAGGATTTCAGCTACTTCGTTCTTGTAGCTCCTTCCAATAGGTAATTCCTTGCCATTAATTTCCACGTTATTTAGGGTAAAGGCTTCAATTTTGGCGATAGAAATAAGAAAAGAGCGGTGAATTCTTAAAAATTGATCTTCCGGTAGTTTCTCCTCTAGGTAACTTATTTTTTGTTTGGTAATAATTCGCTTTCCAGGAATATGAATAAGAATATAATCTTTTAGACTTTCGATATAAAAGATGTCCTTGAGAATCACTTTGACCATCTTTTTATCTGCTTTAACATAAATAAATTTCATTTCTGAAAAGGCAGCCCCATCATCTTCACTAATTTCAAATCCCGGTAGCGGTTTCCATTGCAATTGTTGATAGGCTTTTCCCAAGGCTCTCAAAAATCTGCTAAAGGAAATAGGTTTGAGCAGATAATCTACTGCATCCAATTCAAACGCATCTTGAGCATAGTCTCTATAAGCTGTTGTGAAAATCACCTTAGGCCGATCTGCAACGGACTGAATTAATTCCAAACCATTAAGTTTTGGCATATTGATATCAAGGAAAATTAAATCGACCTTTTGTTTTTGCAACATTTCAAATGCCTTAACGGGGTTGCTAAATTTCCCAACAATTTCAATCCCTTCGACTTTATTGACATACGATTCAATAATATCTAATGCTAGAGGTTCATCATCAACTAATAGGCATTGGAGTTTCATAATAGGAATTCTTTTGAGTAGGGTATGGAATGGATTCCTCTAATGGATTAGACTCTAATTCTATTTTTAAAATAACCAAATAAGTGTCTTCTTCATCAAAAATTTGTAGTTGGTATCGGTCTTTGAAAAGTAACTCTAGCCTTCTACTCACATTTTTTAACCCAATTCCTCTTTCTATTTTGGGTTCTTCTTGAAGTAAAGTCTTGCCATTTTCTACTTTTAACACTAGTTTTAAATTCTTCACAGAAAGATCAATACTGATAAAGCCGTCCTCCACATCATTCCCAATTCCATGTTTGAATGCGTTTTCCACAAATGGCAAAAGCAATAGAGGAGGTATATTTTTACTAATTAAATCTCCACTGGCTGTGAAACTAATCTCCAGCCGATTTCCATATCTAAGCTTTTCTAATCCAATATAATTTCTTAAATGCTTAATTTCTTTGATAAGTGGAACTTGTCTGGCATTACACTCATATAGCATGTAATCCAATAGTTTAGATAATTTTAAAACTACTTCTCCGGCATTGACACTGTTGCTCAATGTTAAAGCATATAAGTTATTAAGGGTATTGAATAAAAAATGAGGGTGTATTTGACCTTTTAAGAAGTTCAATTCCGCATCGAGTTTTTGTTTATGAAGAGCTTCTGCAATCCTTTCATTTTGATAGTTTCGTTTCAAAAGTTTAATCACCGTAGCCGCAAAAACTACAGTATAGACGTTGAGCATGCTTTTGGCAGCTTTCCCAAAATGATATAGTGGAAAACTTTCGTAATCATATTCTGGTAAATAAATAGGTACATACCAAAGGTGAAGTACCCATCTGGCTAGGTAGCCAAAAGCTAATCCACTGATAGCAAATAAAAACCCAAAGGCTAAATATTGGTCCTTATATAGGAGCTGCGGAATCAAAAGGTATAGGGTGAAATAGGTTGCCAGCATTTTGATTGGCATGGCTGTTAATATTTCCATAAACCCCCTTTCATAACTTTCATAAAAACTCCCATAAAGTATGCTAAAGAAAGTTAAATAGACCATCCAAAACAAGACGTGGGTGGCTAGCCTTTGTTTGGGTTCTAGTAATTTTTCTAACTGGGGACCCATCTATTTTTAAGTTTTGAAACTAAATATACGTGGTTGAATTAAATCTTTCCCCTATTTAAGGATAGAAAACGTCGATTGGTCTATGAAAGACGAGATGGGCGTGACAATTTGATTTAATCCAGTTGTTTTGGTGTAAAAAATACACTTTCGTCTATTGTTCAAGGAGCTTTACCACAAATATTAGATATTGCCCAAGCTTTAAAAATTTAAGTGATTGACTTCAAAACATCTAACAACCAACTTTTAAAAGACCGGAACTCCGGTCTTTTTTTTTGAATCTGAAAGAAAAATACTTGACATTTGCAAGAAAATTAGAAGCAGGTGGAAAAGTCATCTTTTAAAGTTTTTAGAAAAATTAAACAGTTTGTTAACACCACTTTATTGGGTGGACTTACCGTTGTTCTTCCTTTCACCTTGTTGGTTGTAGTAGTAAGATTCCTGTTTAATTTAATCTTATCTATAATTACTCCGATCAAGAATCTTTTACCATTTTCTGAGGGGATAAAAGGATGGTTGATAGATATTACTGCATTAGGGGGAATCATTGTACTATTTTTCCTTATCGGGCTTGCCGTTAGGACGAGTTTGGGAAAAGAGCTTTGGAATTATTTTGAAAAGAAATTCCTTTTACACCTTCCTTTTTACAGTATTCTCAGGGATACTGTTCAACAATTTTTTGGACAGGGAAAAGTACCTTTTTCAAAAGTAGTTGCAGTGGATGTCTTTAATACAGGAACTCAAATGATTGGATTTGTGAGTGCCGAGATATCTGAGGGAAAGGGGATGTACTCCATATTTGTCCCAACTGGACCTAACCCAACAAATGGATTTATTTTTTTGGTGGAAAAGGAGCAAGTAACCCTTCTCGATATCAAGTCCGAGGAAGCGATGCGAATGATTATTGGGGTGGGGACTGGTTCCGAAAAACTCTTAGCTGATATTATTTCAAAAAGTAAGCATTAGAACTAATTTTAGTTTGCCGACGTTACTTTAGAAATAAACATTACTATTATTATGTCTTCACGTAAAGGTTTTACAATGGGAGAGGGTAAATATTACCTAACCATTAAATCTAGTCCCAACAACATTACCCTTTTTAGAAAAAGCAAGAAATCTGCGATTGATACCTTCACTAAGTATAAAGAATTGGGAAAAGAAGTAGAATGGTTAGGTAAATGGGATGGTAAAAAATTTACTGAGGATTCCTTACCCACATCTGTGAAATCCCTTTAAAAAATCCATCTTTTGGTTAGGGATTAATTTTTAATTTTGGGTTTCGGGAATTAAAATCCAAATCCCATGGTCAAATGTATTTTCAGAGAAAAAGGGGTGCTTAATGTTGCTGAGGGGTTAGGTAAGCTAAAGGATATTACATCTGGCCAGGTTATTTGGATAGATTTGTTGAATCCCCTTCCCGATGAACGGGCCTTTGTAGAAGAAAAATTTGAAGTAGAACTCTTTACCAGGCAAGAGGCTGAAGAGATTGAAAGTAGTTCTAAGTATTCAGAGAATGAGGATGAAATCAATGCCAACCTCAACTATATTTTTAGAACTGGTGACAGCTATGCTATGGATCCAGTGTCCTTCATCCTAAAAGACAACTGGTTGATTACCCAGCGTAATATTCAATTGCGCTCTTTCGATGATGTCTTTAAAATGCTTCGATTTACTAGGAGGACTAACCTCAACGGCTATAGTGTTTTTTTCTCCATCTTTGAAGCCCGAATTGATATTGAAGCTGATTTTTTGGAAGATCTGTCTAAGCGAATTTACAATGCGGGTAAACAATTGACATTGGATCGGAAGATAGATGAGGAAATGCTTTTGAAGATTTATCACTTTCAAGAATTGACTATTTTATTTCGGGAAGCTACTAGCGAAATTAAAAGGCTTTTTTCTTCCATTTTAAGAAGTGAATTCTTCCCGAAGGAAGAGTACGAAAAATTAAGAATCATGATTAAAGATGCTGATTCCTTATTGTCTCATACTTCATTTAATTTCGAGCGTTTGGAATATCTGCAGAATACCTTTTTGGGTTTGAATGATATGGAGCAAAATAAAATAATTAAAATTTTTACTGTAGTAACGGTAATTTTCATGCCACCGACTCTTATCGCATCTATTTATGGAATGAATTTCACTTTCATGCCAGAGCTGGAATGGGAATTTGGTTATCCTCTGGCTTTAAGCCTTATGGTTCTTGCATCTACATTAACTCTTTGGTATTTTAAGAGAAAAAATTGGCTGTAGGTGACTAAACTCATTGAACAAACACTCGTTTAGTTATAAAATAGTAGAAATAATGAAAATAAACATTGGATCTTTTGACAAAACTTTAAGAATCATTCTGGCATTGGTTTTATTGGTGGTTGCCCTTTCAGGAATAATAGCGGTTACAAAAGTGGTACAAATTGTGTTGGTAGTTCTTGCAGCCATTTTTTTTATCACCGCCTTAGTAGGCGTTTGTCCACTCTATTTACCGTTTGGGATTAAAACCAACAGAAAATAGATGAAAAAATGGCTTCTTTTTTTAGGGACTTTAGTTGCTTTTTCCCCCATTTATAGTCAAAAATACTTTACTAAAAAGGGTAGAATCGCATTTACATCTGACGCCATTTTTGAGCGAATTGAAGCGGTTACCAACCAAGTGGTTGCAGTTTGGGACTGGGAAGCTGGAAAATTTGAGTTTTCCGTACCTATAAAAAGTTTTTCTTTCAAGATAGCTTTGATGCAAACCCATTTCAATGAAAATTATTTGGAAAGTGATCTATATCCCAAGGCTTATTTCAAAGGTGAGATAATAGATAAAACACTCATAGAGCCACCAAATCTTTATCGAATTAAGATTAAAGGTGATTTGACTATTCATGGGGTTACTCAAGACATTTCTAATGAAACTATTGTAGAAGTATCACCAGAGAGACTCAAAGGAGAAACTTCCTTTTCTATTGCAGTAGCAGATTATCAAATTGAAATTCCTTGGATCGTTAGAGAAAAAGTGGCTAAAGTGGTGGATATTGTAGTTAATATTGATTGTGAACCTTTGAATTAGATATTATGCGTTTTGTTTTTCTTTTAATTACAATAATCCCTCTATTAGGAAGAACTCAGGAAAATTTATCCTTATTGTCCTTGCTTGAGGAAGATGAAACACCTGTAAAGGTAGACGCGATATTCAAAACCACTAGAATCATCAATTTGCCTTCTATTGAGCAAACGTCAGTTGGCGTGTTGGATATAAAAATTTCTCACCGATTTGGGACCCTACAGCAGGGTGCTTATGATTTATTTGGACTGGACAATGCATCCATTCGAATAGGTGCAGAATATGGAATTCATCCTAATTTGATGATTGGTCTGGGAAGGAGTGGCTATGAAAAGACCTACGATGGTTATATAAAGTATAAATGGCTTGACCAAACTAATGGAAAAAATGCCTTCCCATTTTCCATGGGGGCATTTATAGGAACCTCGATCAATACCCTCAAGAACGACAATTGGGAATTCACGGATCGAGCCTCCTTTGTTTTTCAATTATTACTGGCCAGAAAATTTTCCAATCAATTATCACTTCAACTAAGTCCTACAGTAATTCATAGAAATTTAGTGGCCACTTCAGCAGAAAAAAATACTGTTCCAGCTATTGGAATTGGTGGAAGATTCAAATTGTCGAATCGAATCAGTCTTAATGTAGAATATACCCCGGTATTCAATAATTTTATAGCGGAACGATATGTCAATTCCTTTTCAGTTGGATTCGATATTGAGACTGGTGGACATGTATTTCAGCTGCATTTTACTAATGCCATTGCGATGATGGAAAAAGGGTATTTTACAGAAACCTATGATACCTGGAATGATGGTGGGGTGCGTTTTGGATTTAATATAGCTAGGGTGTTCAACCTAAAAAAACCGAAACTAGAGACTTACTAATCATCTAAATCCTCACCATCAGAGAAATCTGCGTTATCTATTCCGTTATCATTCTCAAAATCATCATCGTTGAAATCATTCAAGTCATCGAATCCATCTAAATCATCATCGTCGTAAACTGCTTTCGCTTTGGTGGTGGTCGAGCTGTTAGATTTAATGATTTTGGTGATAATCTTTTTAGGTTCTTCTTCTTTCTTTTTTACCTTATTTGCCGGCTTAGAAGCGGGCTTTACCCTTCCCGCAGCGCTGGCAGGAGTATCTTTTGCCACTATACTTTTGGTAGTAGTTGGAACTGCTCTTAATCGCTCCTCCGCAATTAAAGTTCCGGTAATATTACAAATACCATAAGTTTTATTTTTTATCCTTAGAAGAGCATTCTGTAAGTCCTGAATAAACTTACGCTGTCTAATAGCCATATTGTTAAGCATCTCCAGATTTCCTGAAGTACTGCTGTCATCCATCCAATCAGTGCCAAACTCATCATCTGTATTTTCGGAGATTTCGATGATTTGTGCTTGTAAATTCTCAAGCTGTTCTTGCGCTTCTAAAAGTTTTTTATCAACTAAAACCTTAAAAGCATCAAGTTTTTCATCTGAATATCTTACTGTCATAACTTATCAGATTTATTAAAAGGCTGAATAAAAATGCAAAAAAAGAAAAAATAGTTCTACTAATGTTAATTAAAGCGCAAAAATTCAGATAAAATCTGAATAAAACCTGAATTTTTTTTTCTGCCCTTCTACTTGTTATAATTTTATTTAGTTTTATATCCTTTAATAGATGATTGAATCAATAGGAATGAAGGTTAAAATTACTGGGTCAGGCAGTTATATTCCTGATCATAACATACCGAATAGTGCTTTTTTAAATAAGCACTTTTACAACGAAGATGGAACTCCTGTTGGAAATGAAAATGAAGTTGTCATTGAAAAACTTCAAGCCATCACTGGAATAAAATCCAGGAAATATGCTGATGAGGCATTGAGAACATCTGATATTGCAGCAATTGCCTGTGAAAAGGCTATCGAAGATGCTCAAGTTGATCGGGAGACTATCGATCAAATTATCGTTGGTCATAATTTTGGGGACATCATAAAAGGTTCCCTTCAGCCAGATATGGTTCCAAGTATTGGATCTAGAGTTAAATACATTTTAGGAATTAAAAATACTGCTTGTATTCCTTACGATGTAATTTTTGGATGTCCAGGATGGATACAAGGATTAATTCAAGCCAATTCATATATTCAATCTGGTATGGCTAAAAAATGCCTAGTGGTTGGTGCAGAAACCCTATCCAGGATAGTGGACCCCCACGACCGAGATTCTATGATTTTTGCCGACGGCGCAGGTGCGGTAGTTATAGAGGCCACGGATGATGATTCTTCTTCTGGAATCCTTTCTTATGCGGTAACTTCTCATGGACAAGAGGATACTTATTATCTATACATGGGCGCTACCTATAAGGGGAAGGAACAAGAAAAGGAGCCCCAGTACATTAAGATGCATGGGCGGAAGATATACGAGTATGCTTTAAAACATGTCCCTAATGCCATAAAGACTTGTTTAGATAAAGCCAATATTACCGATATTACGAAAGTGAAAAAAATATTTATCCACCAAGCCAATGCTAAAATGGATGAAGCTATTATCAAGCGACTTTATAAAAAATATGGAGTGAGAGATATTGATGTGGATCAGGTTATGCCCATGAATATTGGAACCTTTGGCAACAGTTCCGTGGCTACCGTTCCCACATTATTTGATTTAGTTAAAAAGGGTAAAGTTCCTGGTCATCAACTCCAAGCTGGCGATATTGTAGTCTTTGCTAGTGTAGGGGCCGGTATGAACATTAATGCCATTACCTATAAAATGTAATATGAAATATTGGGCTATTTTTTTTACTTCCTTTTGGGTTTTGGGATGTAGTCAAACCAGTCAAAATATAGAGGGATATGTGGAGGTAGTTGTTGCAGAACGTCCGTTATATTTTGATAAAACGGAAGTAACTATTGGGGCTTTCCGAAATTTTATACAGCAAACAGGTTATGTAACTACTTCAGATAGTTTGGGTTGGTCGGGCGTTTTTGCTACCGATCAAGGAGGTTGGATTCCGGTAACTCAAGCAAATTGGGAAAAACCTCTCGGCCAAGAAATTGCTAATGATCAGTTACCAGTTACTCACGTTAGCTTTTACGATGCGGTCGCCTTTTGTTCATGGAAAAATGGGAGACTACCTACCGCCGAAGAATGGGATGCAGCCGCCGGAGAAAAAATCAAACCTGGTAACGTATGGGAAGGACCGTTTCCCTATCATAATTCAGGTAAGGATGGTTACCTTGAAGAAGCCGCACCCGTAGGTCAATTTGAGCCTAATGCCATCGGCTTATACGATATGTTTGGCAACGTATGGGAATGGACTTCCTCAAGTAGTGAGCGCTCAGAAACAGGACAATTTTACGCTAATGGACAATTGATAGACGAGACAGCCATGAAAGGAAAAATCATCAAAGGAGGATCTTTTTTATGCGATGAAAGCTACTGTTCCGGATATATTCCTTCTAAGTTTCAGATTACCCCAGAAGATTCCGGAATGAATCACCTGGGGTTTCGATGCGTTTACGACTATAGGGACTTAAAACCAGCCAGCTCCTAGATTCCTAAATGGCCAAGGAATTCCCGCTAAAATTAAAATCAATCCAATAAGGTAAAAAGTTAAGATTTTTTTAGAAGCTTTTTCTGGGGTTTCCGCTCTTTTCCATTTTCCATATCCTAAAGTAATCAATACAATAGCGATTAACATTAAGGTAGTATGTTCTACCGTATAAAATCGAGTCAAAGCTACTTTCATGGTGTCGGCGGTAAACTGCACTTTAGGGCTTAGAAAATAAAGGATAACTCCAAATACTAATTGAATGTGGGTGGCTATGAAGGCAAATAGGGGTGTTTTGGATTTTTTACCCGGCTGCAAGAGCGCTTGCAAAATCGCCGAAATAATTAATAATAAAACAATCCATCTCCAACCGGAGTGTGCATGGGTCAAACCTGTGTACATATTTTTCTTTACAAGATAAGAATATTGATGGTTTTATTCCCTCTCCAAATCGGTTTGCCTATATTTGACTTCAATTGGACAAGGCGTTATAAACAAAATAATTAGTGCCGTGTTTATAGGCCATAGTTTTTGTTCTTGTCAATAACTGAATCAAATGAGAAAAAATTTTCCACCTAGCCCCATTATTGGAATTGACGATATGTCGGTTTACGTTCCCAAAATTTACCTTCCAATAGAAACGCTTGCAGAAAGCAGAAATATTGAATTTGGGAAGTTGCATAATGGACTTGGGTTAGAGGGAATGGCTCTTGCTGATGTGCATGAAGACACTGCAACTATGGCAGCCAATGCCATACATGATCTGATTACAAAAAACCATATAGACCCCAAAAAAATAGGTAGAATATACTTAGGCACTGAAAGTGCTTTGGATGATGCTAAACCAACCGCAACTTATATTTTAGAAATGTTGACCCAAACTTTCTCTAATGAATTCGGGGAAGATTGTTTTTTAAATTGTGATGTTGTCGATATGATTTTCGCCTGTATTGGAGGAGTTGATGCTTTGCAAAATACTATCGATTGGGTATCGGGAGAAACAGATAGGATTGCCATTGTAGTTACTAGTGATAACGCCAAATACGAAATGGGCTCCACTGGAGAATATACTCAAGGCGCAGGGGCAGTAGCTATGTTAATCACCCACCAACCTAGAATATTAGCGATACATAATATTTGGGGGGTAGCTACCCAACCAGTTCATGATTTTTTTAAGCCCAAAAGAGAAGCACAAAAAAAGGATTTGTTTGACGAGGTTTTGAAGCTTGCTAATATAAGTGGAGTAGATGTCGGATCTTTATTGGATCAAATAGATTCCACCATAGAAGTCAATGGCCTTTTAGATTCTAACGAAACTAAGGTATCTTTTTACAAACCTACTCCGGTATTTAATGGCCCACACAGTAACAAATGCTATCAAGAAAGAATCTTAGAAGCTTTCAAAAACTATTCTCATAACGCTTCTAAAAAAGGAATGGGGCCTAACGGCAAAACTTTAACGGAAACTTGGGAGCGTATTATTTTTCACCTTCCTTATGCGTACCAAGGCCGTAGGATGTTTGCCGAAATATTTTACCTCGAATTAATCAATGCGGGCAAATGGTCAGTCGTAGAGGTGGAAACTGGTATTCATCCTCCAATAAGGAACGATTATGAATCGGAAGACTCTTATCAGCGGGCGTATGGTCATTTCTTGAGATTATTGGGTAAGTCAGCAGCGTATAAAAGATTTGTTTCAGAGAAAATCGAAAAAGGAGAGCGTGCATCTAGTAAAGTAGGAAATATGTACACAGGTTCTATTTTTTTGAGTTTGATGAGCACCCTGTCGGCAGACCTACAAGAAGGGGAGGAGATGGAAGGAAAATCCATAGGATTTTTCGCTTATGGCAGTGGATCCAAATCAAAAGTTTTCGAAGGTGTAGTTATGTCCGGATGGGCAAATCGAGTCCGGGAATTTTCGCTCTTTGAAAAATTGGCTAAACGCCAAGCAATTGACTATGCTACTTATGAATTATTACATAGAGGTAAATTAAAGGAAAGTATTCAATACGTCTCCAGTGAATTCAAATTGGTTAGTAATGAAGACGCCATAGGACTTCCCGGAGAGCGTCATTACGAATGGAAAACTAACATCCCCCATCCAGCTAGGTAAGTGTTGAAGGTTTTATTTTGACGGTTCATAAAATATTTGTTGTTTTATGGACTCATTCCCTATTTTGTTTTATTTTAATAGAGAAAATCAAAATATCTAAAACGCTTAACCATGAAAAGAAGAAATTTCATTCAATTATCTGTAGCAGCTGGAGCAGCGGGTCTTCTTCCTAAAATTGGAAAGGCCAATCAGGCTTTTGCTGAACCAAGGTTTAGATTGTCCCTTGCACAATGGTCTTTCCATAAAGCTATTTTAAGAGAAAAAACAATGAATCCATTGGATTTCGCTCAAAGAGCCAAAGGATTAGGTTTCGAAGGTATTGAATACGTCAATACCCTTTACAATTCTGTTCTTCAAAAATACGATTCCGAATCAGCTGGAATGGAGGCATTGGGGAAGGAATTGCTCATGCGTAGTCAGGATAATGACATACAAAATGTATTAATTATGATTGACGCTCAAGGAAACCTAGCTGCTGAAACCAAGGAGGAACGAATGGAAGCTGTGAATACACATAAAAAATGGGTAGATCTTGCTGCACATCTTGGTTGTCATGCTATTAGAGTTAACCTAAACGGATCTGATACGCTAGAAGCATGGAAAGAAAATTCTGTTGATGGTCTCGCCATGCTTGGAAGTTATGGAGCTGAAAATGGAATCAATATTTTGGTTGAAAATCACGGAGGATTCTCATCAGTTGGCAAATATTTGGCAGGGGTAATGGAAGCTGTGGATATGGATAATGTTGGAACCCTCCCAGATTTTGGAAATTTCTGTATAAAGAGAAGCAGAAATGGATGTGAGGAGAGCTATGACAAATATGTAGGTATGGCAGAGCTCATGCCACACGCCTTAGCACTTAGTGCTAAATCCAATAATTTTGATGAGAATGGTATGGAATCTGGAATCGATTACACCAAAATAATGGATATAGTAAAAAAATCTAAGTACAGTGGCTTTATCGGAGTGGAATATGAAGGAGATGTCCTAAGTGAAGAAGAAGGCATTATTGCCACTAGAGATTTACTTAAAAAATTAATATAATTCAGGATGCTATGGGTCGGATATTTTGGGGAATAGGCTTGCTTTTTGGCGCTCTATTTTCTTGTACTTCATCTAACGATAGAATTAGTTTCAATGAAGATGTCCGACCCATTTTAAATCAAAATTGTTTGCCCTGCCACGGTGGAGTAAAAGCCAATGGCGGTTTTAGCTTACTATTTGAGGCCGACGCCTTTGCAGTCAATAATAGCGGTCAAACTGCTATCATCAGGGGAAATGCCCGAAAAAGTGAATTGTACAAGAGAATCATTCACCAGAATCCGGAACTACGCATGCCCTTGGATGCCCCTCCTTTAAGCGAGGATGAAATTGGCGTACTAAAAAAATGGATCAATCAAGGAGCCCAATGGGAGGAACATTGGGCTTACCAAAAGCCTGTTACACCTATTCATATTCCCAAAGACCAACATCCTATTGACTATTTTGTGCAGCGCAAATTAAAGGAACAAGGCCTTACGCCTTCGGCAAAAGCTGCACTTCCCACCTTATTGAGAAGATTAAGTCTGGACTTAACAGGCCTACCGCCTCAAAAAGAGTGGCTTAATCAAATGCAAGAGGGCCTTTCCTATGAAGATTTGGTTGATTCCCTTTTAGATGCTCCTTCCTTCGGAGAAAAGTGGGCTTCCATGTGGTTGGATTTAGCAAGATACAGTGATACCAAAGGCTATGAAAAAGATCCTCACCGAAATATTTGGAGGTATAGAGATTGGGTGGTGAAAGCCTTTAACCAAGATATGCCTTTGGACAGTTTCACCATTCGCCAATTAGCTGGTGATATGCTGGATTTGCCAACTACCAATGACCTTATAGCCACTGCATTCCATAGAAATACCATGACCAATACAGAGGGGGGAACAGATGATGAGGAGTTTCGAGTGGCAGCGGTAATTGATCGTCTGAATACCACTTATGAAGTTTGGCAAGGAACCACCATGAGTTGTGTTCAATGCCACAGTCACCCTTACGACCCTATTCGACAAGAAGATTTTTATGGATCTTATGGGTATTTTAATCAAACTGTAGATGCTGATTTGGATTTAGAAGTACCAGTTCTTGAAATATACCCTCCTGAGAAAATGGAGGAAATGGAGGAACTGATAAAAGAAATAGCTTCATTAAGTCCTCGTACACCTCCTGAATTTGCTAATGACCCCTATAGATTAAAACAATTTATATTTCCCATTTTGATGCCTTATGATGCTGCTGATTTTGAAAATGTGTCATTTTATGGAGATGGTAGCGTAACCAATTGGATATATAATTTGCAGTCTATGACTGGAAAACGATTCAGATTTAGTTTTCCAGAAATCCCCTTATCTGGATTGATTGGAATAAAAATGGAATATGAATCCAAGGGAGGTGATGCAGCTATTGAAATTAGAGGAAAGGAGGCCGAAGGAGTTGTTTTAAACCACTCATTATTTTCCGCTCCGGAGAATGGGAGGGGAGTGCATGAAATTAAATTTTCACCTCAAGATTTGGAAGGTAGTGGGTTGTTTTTCGAAATTATAAACACCAGTGGTAAAATTCCAGAAGGGATGGTTATCATTAGGCGCATGGAGTTAGCATATGAGTCCCCTTCTTTTTTTGCCGAAGGCGCAAAAGAAAAAATCAATCAACTGATAGCCCTTCGCCGGCAAAATGGAGATAGAACTCCTGTGATACGTTCCAAATCTAAAGATTATGAGCGGGCGAATCGGTTGTTTGTTCGAGGCAATTGGATGGCACTAGGAGATTCTATACCACTGGGAGTACCAGCTGCGATAAACCAGCAAGAGGAATATCCTACTAATAGATTAGAATTTGCTCAATGGTTGGTTCATACTGATAATCCGCTGACCAGTAGGGTAATGGTGAATCGATTTTGGCAGGAAATTTTTGGTAGGGGATTGGTGCTGACGAGTGAGGACTTTGGAACCATGGGGGAACCGCCCTCTCATCCAGAATTATTGGATTACCTCGCTGTCCAGTTTTCGACTACCTACCAATGGAGTGTTAAAAAACTTTTAAAGCATATTGTACTGTCGCAAACTTATCAACAGTCCTCTAAAATGAAAGGTGATGATTTGGTTGATCCAGATAACCAATGGTTGAGCAGGGGACCAAGATGGAGGCTCTCGGCAGAACAAATCCGGGATCAAATACTAGCAGTAAGTGGATTACTTTACGATACGCTGGGAGGTCCTAGTGTAATGCCTTATCAGCCAGAAGGAATCTGGCAATCGGTGTACAGTGGTGCTCAATGGACTTTGTCAGAAGGCAGACATGCTTATAGGCGAGCGCTTTATACTTATCAAAAAAGGACAGCGCCCTATCCTAACATGATCACTTTTGATGCACCCTCCAGAGAGTTCTGTGTCTCTAGGCGAATTACCACCAATACGCCTTTGCAGGCGCTTGCTTTGCTCAATGATCCCGCTTTCTATGAAGCAGCAGAGCATTTTGGAAATACGATGAAAAAGAAAGGGAAGGGAGATTTAAAAGCGGCACTAAGGTATGGTTATCAGCAGGCGTTATTTCAGGAACCAGATGAAGAGGAAATTCAGATCCTCTTGGATTTGTGTCAAAATGCCGAATCTGAAGACCCACTTACTTTAGCAGCTAACGTATTGTTTAATTTAGATGGTTTTCTAACTAAGGAATAAATGACCCATGAATTTATTAGATGAGGCACTATTCGAAAGACACCAGTTATCCACTCGAAGGCATTTTCTGAAAGCTTGTGCTACCGGGTTAGGAAGTATGGCTATGGGTTCGCTTTTAGGTGCGACAGATCCCCAAACTCCCCATTTTATTCCTAAAGCTAAGCGGGTAATCTTTTTACACATGGCTGGAGCGCCCTCTCAATTGGAATTGTTTGACTACAAACCGTTACTAAAGGAGTTGAACGGGAAGGATTGTCCTCCTTCTTTGTTAGAGGGCAAGCGATTTGCATTTATATCAGGAGTGCCTCAAATGCTGGGTCCTCAGGCTAATTTTGCAAGACATGGACAATCAGGAGCTTGGATTTCTGATTTATTGCCGCATTTTTCAAAAATGGCAGATGATGTTTGTTTTTTGAAAGCCATGCATACTGATGAATTCAATCACGCCCCTGCTCAATTATTATTTTATTCCGGAAGTCCTCGATTAGGAAGGCCGAGTATGGGATCATGGGTAACCTATGGGTTGGGTTCGATGAATGAAAACCTCCCCTCATTTGTAGTTTTGGTTTCCGGAGGGAAAACACCAAGCGCAGGTAAAAGTGTGTGGGGTAGTGGCTTTTTACCTTCTATTTATCAAGGAGTACAGTGCCGCTCTAAAGGAGAACCCGTTTTGTTTGCCGCCAACCCCAATGGAATGTCAGCATCAGAAAGGAAAAAAACGATTGAAGCTATAAATCAAATTAATGAAAAAAAATACCAAACTTTTAAAGATCCTGAGACACTGACTCGGATAGGACAATATGAGATGGCTTTTAAAATGCAAATGTCCGTTCCAGAGGCTATGGATATTCAACAAGAACCCGATTATATTCACGAAATGTATGGGACGGAACCTGGACGAGCAAGTTTTGCAAATAACTGCTTACTAGCTAGGAGATTAGCAGAAAGAGATGTGCGTTTTATTCAATTGTTTCACTGGGGGTGGGATTCTCATGGAGCGAGTTCAGGCGAATCTCTGGATAATGGGTTTTTGCAACGGTGCAAAGAAGTAGATCAGCCGATGTCTGCTCTATTGAAGGACCTCAAACAAAGGGGATTATTAGATGATACGATTGTTGTATGGGGAGGAGAATTTGGAAGAACGCCTATGTTGGAAAATAGAAATGGAGTGGCAAATCCATTTGTTGGAAGAGATCATCAAACAGATGCATTTACTATTTGGATGGCTGGAGGAGGAATTAAAGGAGGCCTTTCTTATGGAGAAACTGACGAAATAGGGTATAGTGGTATTAAAAATCGAGTTCATGTGCACGATATGCAGGCCACCATTTTGCATAATCTAGGCTTACATCACGAAGAGCTCACCTACCATTTTCAAGGAAGAGACTTTAGATTGACAGATACTGCGGGTAATGTAGTGAAAGAAATTTTAGCATAAATGGGGGAGCTACATCCAATAATTGTTCATTTCGCAGTTACGTTATTGTTTATCGCTCCCTTGCTTTTCTGGCTGACACAACTGCGTCTGTTACATTTTTTAAAAGATTTAGTAGGACCCATTAATGGGTTGGGGAGTGGCATGGGAATCATTGCCCTATGGACAGGTTGGCAATTAGCAACAACGGGTTTTTATGCAGGTGATGATTTTGAAAATCATCGTTTTTTGGCTTTTGCAGTAGTCATAATTGGTGCTATTGCTACGGCATTACTATTTTTTGGTCGTCATGAAACTATATTTTCAGGTTATCTGATTAAGTTATTATTATTGGCACAAGGAGTTTTAATCCTAGTTACTGGCAATAAGGGTGGAGTGCTTACTCACGGAAATAAACCTTGGATAAAAACTCCTAAAACACTTAGTTTGGATAAGATGGAGGAATCTTTTACGATATACGATGGATTGATTCAGCCTATTTTTGATTCAAAATGTGTGGCTTGTCACCAAGAAGGTAATAAAAGTGGAGGCCTAGCCCTGGTTAATTTTGAATCTTTGATGGAGGGGGGAAGTTCAGGTCCTGTAATTGAAGCGGGAGAGGTTTATCAAAGTCTTTTGTTCGAAAGAATTACGCTTTCTAAATCATCAACTAAATACATGCCACCTACGGGTTGGCCGTTAAACTATGATGAGATTAACCTCATAGCACATTGGATTGCCACTGGAGCGGAAAAGGAATCCAATTTAATAGATCATCCATTGACTGATGTGCGATTAATCTCCTATGTGGAGGAAGTTTATGGCGTTAAAAATGGGTTTCAAAGTAAAATTGAAAAACAAAATGGGCCTGTTTGGACAGAAGATGTAGAAAATATATTGAAGAAATACCCACAGCACGTAAAACGAATTGCCGCCAATACCAATTGGTTGAGTCTTAAAATTGACTCCTTATTTTCTAAAGAGTTACTAGAGGAGGTTTCGAATATTACCACATCAATTGCATGGATAGCAGCAGGTAAAAGTAATATTACCATAGAAGACTTCTCCTTATTAGGACCTTTGCCCAATTTAGTAAGATTGAGTTTAGATTATAATTCTTGGGATAATCAAGCAGTATCTCAATTGGTAGATTACCCATCGATTGAATTTCTGAATTTATATGCCAATCCAGTGGGAGAGGAGGGAATCATTAGATTACTAAATGGTGCAAATTCAATGAAAAAATTAATCATTGGATCCACCCTTGTCAAAGAAGGAGAAAAATCCGGGATAATTAAAAATTACCCCGGAATTGAAGTGATATGATTATTCTATTCTTCTCCTTCAAGTGTGGTCAAAAATGCAATGACATCTCTAATTTCACGTTTGCTTAGAATTTCTTTCATAGATGGCATACTAGAAGGGATATTTTCTCGACTGCTAATTTCAGATTTTTGAATGGTTCTTAAGTCTTCTTTTCCAATCTGAAGTTGAATAGAAGAATCTGACTCCTTCATAACAATTCCAGAAATATTACCTCCATCAGCCAATTCCAATATCACCACTCCATATCCTGGCGCATATTCGGCACTAGGTTCTATGAGTGAAATTAACATGTCTTCCTTTGACAGACGATCTGCTACTCCAGCTAGGCCAGGACCTGCATTACCCCCATATTCAAAAACTGCATGGCAGCGAACACATTGAGCCGCTTGGTTTCTATAAAAGATGTTTCTACCTCTATTTACGCGCCCTCCCTCTAGTGTTTCTCTATAAGCTGCTATTGGATCTGAAGCATCTTTACTGGATTGATAAGTCGAAAGTTTACTTACGATTTCTTCAGTTTCTTCCTGCTGTTCGAGGGCCTCTACCAGATCTAATTGAATTTTAGGATCTAATTTATCAGCTAAAAGCTGATCTGCCAATTCATTTAAAATGATAAGGGCAGGTTCATTGGATAGGGTAGCCAAAGATTGGATAACCGATTGTTTTTCGATAAACGTGCCATTAGTTAATATTTTTCTAAATAAGGTGATGGCTTCTTCGCTGGCAATATTAGATTGAGGTAAAATAGAAAGGGCTAATGCTCGAACATTACTTTCTTGATCCTCAATTGCGGCAGTTAATGCTTGATCTAACAAGGAAGATTCCAAAGTGCCAAGTGCCGTAAGTGCTGCTGTTCTAACTTTTTCCGAAGCATGAGTTTGAAGCAAACTTAACAAAACTTCATCCATACCCTCAAAATTAAGCTGGCCTGCTGCATCAGCTGTTGCTGCAACTAAATCTGCCCCCTCATCGCTCATTAATTGTAAAGCAACTGCACCGAGTTGTTGAGTCACATATGAATCATCTCTATTTACTTCACCTCTATATCTTCCATCTACTCGATCAAATACGGAAGGAGAACCCCAATAGGTCAGGGTAGCAATAGCCTCTGCTCTGAGTACTTCAGGTGCTTGGGTGTTTTGGGCATAAGTTAATAATTGATCTACATTATCATTAACTCCGACTCTGGAATTGGCATTTATTGCTCTTCTAATGAGGGCCTCATTAGTAAAAGGAGTAGTATTAAGGATATTTGCAAGAGCAGGTAATGCTTCTTCTATGGAGAAATCGTCATTAATTCCTCGGGCCGCTTCGGTAACAACAGCTTCATCGCTGTCTGCCAAAAACGCTGCAATACCGGGATGTTCCAATCTTCTAAGTGCGACCACCGCAGCAATTCGAACTGCTGCAGAAGGGTCATTGACTAGGGCAGTCAGTTGATCAGGTTGATTCAATCTAGCCAATGCTACCATTCCAGCATGCCTTAACCATAAGTCTTGATTGTTATTTTTTCTCAACATTTCTACAATCGGTCCTAAGCCTGAAGTGGAATGAATTCGACCTAGTGCCTCAGTAGCAAAAAGCTGTATTCTGGGTAGAGGGCTTTTCAAGAGTTCAATTAATTGCGCATCACATCCGCAATTTTCAAAATTGATATCCCCAATTTGTCTAGCTGTTTGAGCGACTATTTCTGGGTCCTTATCTGATAATAGTTGAATTAAGGGCTCAAATTTCTGTTGTTGCCCCTTACGTGTGATTTGTCCTGTGCCCCAAATTCCATGGATTCTCGCCAGCTGATCTGCTTGAGTATTTAAGGCAACTTGTATTAAATATTCAAGGCCTTCAGCTCTTTCTGGGGCTGCTAAGGCAAACTGCGCCTTGGTTCGAATTCTCATATCCTTATAGGATAGAAGATTGACGAGATCCTCATTAGAAAGCGTACTGAAATCGGTTTGAATCCACTTCTGTGTAGTAGCCCTTAATGGAGATCTTTTTTCCTCAGGCACATCCAATTTCCAAATTCTACCGGCATCTTTGGTATCCCAACCATCTATCCAGTCTCCAAAGTAAAGTGCGCCATCAGGTCCAAAATCTAAGCCTGTCGGCAAAAGACCTTTTACGATTTCTTTAGTTTGATCCAATTCAAACCCCGCTCCTTTTTCCCTCATGGTAAAGGCATGAATAGGAGAATTGGCGGGTGTTCCTCTAAATTCCGCCACAAAAAAATGATCTTCCCATTCTGGTCCTAACGCTGTTCCCGGGTTGTAAACAAATCCAGTGGGGCCATTAACATAGTTCATAATGGGAGGTAAAAAATAAGCTGCTTGACCATCCCAATGTGGAATATGCATTTTTTCATCCATCCATACCTTGTAAGAATTATTCTTAGGGTCGGTATATTTACCAAACTGCCAATTGATTCTCCAACCTGTTTCAGATCCATTAAGCAGATATACCAATCTTTCCCTTTCACCTGAATGGTCCCCATCGTTATCTTCAGTAATGAGATTGCCATATTTGTCGAAAGTAAATTCGTGAGTATTTCGCACTCCAAAGGCAAAAATTTCGAATCCTGAACCATCTGGTTCTGATCGAGCTACCACCCCTCTATTAGGATATTTCCAATTTTTTCCGGTACGGTCAACAATATTGGCCCCAATATCTCCTATGCCCCACCAAATTCTCCCATCAGGTCCTTTGGTTACCCCTGACATCCCATGTCCGCTGAAACCAATGTGAACAGCATAACCATGGCTTAGGGATTCCTTTTGATCAGCCCTACCATCTTGATTTTGATCAATGGTCTTCCATAAATCCGGTCCCACACTAATATAGACCGCATCAGGAGTGACTTCTACGCCATTAGCTACATCGGTAATTTCTTCATTGAAATCTTCTAGGTACAAACTACTTTTTTCGGCAACCCCATCACCATCTGTGTCTGCAACTATCCATACTTGCTCTTTTTCAATGGCTAAATCTCTCCAATCTAATATTCCATCTTCATTTAAATCCTTAAGGAATTTCTCCCCTTCTTCATTGGTAGTGTTGAACGTCTTTTTTAAGAAAGCTCTTCTGTCTTCTACTGTTTGAAATGAAATGGAAGCAGTCATCCAATTGGCATGACCTCGAATATCAAATTCTGAGTTGGATTGACGGGTTGCGCTAGTATAATAAATTTTACCAGATTCATCTATACTAATCGCAATAGGATCCCGAACTAAAGTATCAGCAGCCCAAAGGGACAGTTCCAAATCCCCATCTAGAGTTACGTTAGTGGATTGGCGAATTTTTTTGGAGAGGTCTTGTGCAACCTCTGAATTAATTTCATAGGATTTTTCTGGGTAAACTACCGATTGCATACCGGATTGAGGACCGCAACCCCAAATTAGAAAGAGCAAGGAGATAGTTTGATATTTTAATAATTTCTTCATGTGTTAAGGTTTTAAGTTTTATTCTATTCAACTAGTTTTGGCCTAATTTTTGAACGCCAGCATAAATATATTCATTAGTTTATTTTATGGTATGATTTCTATTGTTAATTTAGCGGTTTGAAAGGATGCAAGAAATGAAAAGGACTTTATCCCCCGTTACAGTTACTTTTTTCTTGGTTGTTTTGTTTGTGGCCTCTTGTACCAAGGACGAAACCCTAACTCCTATTATTCCAACTCTAGAAAATCCCAACGCCAATTCATTTTCTTCAGAAGTGATATTAGAATGGTACAGCTTGTTTGAAGAAATTGACCGCTACGCAACCGGGTTCAGACCTCCCGCATCTGCTAGGGCCTTAGCCTATATTGGTTTAGCCGGATATGAAGCTGCAATACCTGGAAATCCAGATTATAATTCTTTTGCAGGCTTTTATCAAGGTCTTGAATTACCTGTTGTTACTTCAGAGGTAAGGTACCACTGGCCTATTTCCGTCAATGCTGCTTATTATGAGGTGATTAAAGCTTTTTACCCTCATTTGAGTCAGGAACTCAATATTAAAATTGCGGATACTTATTTTAGATTATTAAATAAATGGTCCAATGAGGTTTCAAGTTCCGTTTCGGAGCGCTCTAAGGATTTTGGTGCCCAAGTTGGAAGGGCAGTTTATGAATGGTCTGCAAAGGATGTGGTGGGTCATGAAGCATATTTGAGAAATCACGATCCTCAATATTTACCTCCAGAGGGGGAGGGTCTTTGGCATCCTACAGCACCAGATTTTACACCAGCTCTTTTTCCTTATTGGGGGGATGTTCGACCTTTTGCTATACCTCAAAGAGAGTTGGTAGGAAATCCGCATCTGCCTTATAGTACCTCTCCCAATTCTCAATTCTATCTTCAGGCCAAAGAAGTTCAAGTTTGGGCTGATGAGGTTAAAGCCGGTAATGATGATGAGGGGAAATGGATGGGGGAGTTCTGGAGTGACGATGTGCCTAGGCAAACCTTCACACCACCGGGTAGATGGATAGCAATTGCCAATCAAATTTTAGAAATTGAAGGATTAACCTTAGACGAAGGGGTGGTTTTATATGCTCAATTGGGGATGGCTCTATGCGATGCTGGAATTACTATTTGGAAGTCTAAATTTCATTACAATTTAGAGCGGCCAATAGATTATATCAGAAGAAATATCGACGCGGATTGGACCACTAACCTCAATAATTATATCTCGAATTTTATTGGAAAAAATCCTAATTTTCCTGCTTACCCTTCTGGCCATGCTGGATTTGGTGCTGCTGCTGCCTATGTATTGGCTGAGAAATTTGGAAACAATTATTCTTTTACGGATTTCTGCCATCAAGATAGAACGGAATTCATAGGTACTCCCCGTTCTTTTAAGTCATTTACTGATATGGCTTATGAAAACGGACTTTCCAGAATTCCGCTAGGAGTGCACTTTAGAATGGATTCTGAGGAAGGTTTTCGATTAGGATATTTGGCAGGAGAAAAAGTATTGAGCTTACCTTGGTATAAATAGTGCCATAATTTTTTAGACGACTTAGAATATTCGTTGCTTAAAAAAGATGCATTTTCAAATATTCTGAATATAAAAAAAGCTCTAATACTATCGCATTAAAGCTTTTTTATGTCGGGGCGGCAGGATTCGAACCTGCGGCCCCCTGTTCCCAAAACAGGTGCGCTAACCGGACTGCGCCACGCCCCGAACAAAAATGTCAACACGAAGTCAACTTCTATTAAATAGATGCGGTGACGGAGGGATTCGAACCCTCGGTACCCCTTTCAGAGTACGTCGGTTTAGCAAACCGGTGGTTTCAGCCACTCACCCACGTCACCTATTCATAACCCTTTCTTTAAAGGCGAATGCAAAAGTAGGTAACAGAAAGTTATTTTCCAAGAAATTAAACGCCTAAACTCATTTTAATTTTCTTTTCCAAATCATCAACAGTATCTCTAAAAGAACTGTCCGTATCCATTAATTCTGAAACAGTATTACAGGAATAAATTACCGTACTGTGATCCCTTCCACCAAAGTTTTGTCCTATGGTTTTTAAAGAAGTATCCGTCATATTTTTAGCTAAAAACATAGATAATTGGCGGGCAATAACTATTTCGCGCTTGCGGGTTTTACCCTGGATTTTTTCTACCGAAATTTTAAAGTGATCAGCTACTAATTTTTGAATGGAAGCTACAGTTACTTCTTTATTGACCTCACTGATGAAATTTTTAATCACGTTCCTTGCCAAGTCCATATCAATCTCCCTTTGATTGAGCGAAGACTGAGCAATCAGACCATTTAATACCCCTTCTAATTCTCTAATATTATTGTAAATATTATAGGAAATAAACTCTACTACTTCATTGGATACCTCGATTCCTTCTTCTTCTATTTTATGCATCAAAATCGCCATTCTGGTTTCCAATTCTGGCTTTTGAAGGTCAGCGGATAAACCCCACTTAAATCTTGAAATTAATCGCTCTTGCATTCCGGATAAATCCTTGGGAGGCTTATCAGAGGTCAACACCAATTGCTTTTTATTTTGGTGGAGTTGATTGAATATGTGAAAAAATATTTCTTGGGTTTTTTGTTTGTTTTGCAAAAACTGAATATCGTCTACGATTAAGACGTCCAATAACTGATAAAAATTAACAAAATCATTAATGGTGTTAGATCTAATAGAATCAATAATTTGGTTGGTAAACTTATCAGATGAAACATATAATACCGATTTATTAGGGTGTTTCTCTTTAATAGCGTTCCCAATGGCATGTGCCAGGTGCGTTTTTCCTAATCCAGTATCACCAAAAATAATTAGTGGATTAAACGAGGTCGTTCCAGGTTTTTTGGCAATGGCTTCTCCAGCAGATCTAGCCAAACGATTGCAATCCCCTTCTATGTAGTTGGCGAAAGAATATCGCGAATCTAACTGAGAGTCAATTTTAATCTTTTTGATTCCTGGAATGACAAATGGATTCTTGATTTCATCCCCCCTAACTGGTTTGTAACTGGTTGCTTGATCTTTTGTAGGCTCTTGAACAGCTATAGATTTCTTACCATTTTTCTCTAGTAAAATTTGATATTGTAATTTAGCGTTAGTCCCCAATTGAGAACGAATAGCCGATTTTAACAAAGAGACGTAATGCTCCTCTAACCACTCATAAAAGAATTGATTGGGAACTTGAATGGTCAAAGAATCCTTTTCCAACAAAACCGGATTGATGGGCTCAAACCAAGTTTTGTAACTTTGAGAAGGAACTTTATCTTTTATTAACCTCAAACAATTTTCCCATACAGTCGCATGATCGTTTACCATTTTCTAACTATAGTTTCGCCATTAAGGCTACCCAATAAATGGCATCATAGTGTTTCGTGATGCATTAAATAAGTTACGTATCAGTTAGTTAGAATTCCGCTGGCAGAACACTACGGTTTATTTCAGCTAACAAATATGGCTAAAAAATATGAGTAAAGAAAGGAGTTGCTTTATTAATGTTAAATAAATGTAAATTTAACATGTTAATAATTGATAATCAATCAATTATGAGGTTTTGGCAGGAGAGACAAACCCCCTTTTTATTTCGCTCAAATTGGAGGTTAATTTGACCTAATAGAATCCCTCCCCAACCTGCTTGATGTATCAAAACAGGGTTTCCATTTTGGTTTTTTACTACCTCTGGTTCCTTCATAAAAGTATGCGTATGTCCTCCAAGAATTAGATCAATATGCTCGGTCTCTGCTGCCAAAATTACATCACTAATCTTCTCTTCTCTGTATCTATAACCTAAATGAGAAAGGCAAATTACATAATCACAGTGGTGGTCGTTTTTCAAAATTCCTGCATAATAATCTCCTTTTTGTACGGGATTTTGGTATTGTGTGTTACCAAACAGCGCTTGTGGTACCAGACCTTGCAATTCGATACCTAAGCCAATAATTCCAAATTTGATTCCCCCTCTTTTAAAGATTCGATAAGGTTCCGTTTTGCCCTCCAATAAAGTATCAGAAAAATCGTAGTTGGAAACTATAAAGGGGAAATTGGCCTTACTTAATTGACGGTCAAATCCCTCTATACCTAAATCGAAATCATGGTTTCCCATCGTAGCAGCATCATACTGCATCATGCTCATAATTTCCATTTCTGGACCTCCCTCAAAAACATTAAAGTAGGGAGTACCTTGGAAAATATCTCCTGAATCAAAAAGCAAAACATTTGGTTTTACCTTTCTAATACTATCGATTAAACTAGCCCTTTTGGCAGCTCCTCCTTTTCCGGCATTTCGACCTCCGTCCAGTGGAAAAGGGTCTATTCTACTATGTACATCATTAGTATGAAGAATGGTAACTTCAATATTTCTAGCACCGGCAAAAGCACTTATAGGAATGCCTGCTGCTATTGGCAATAAAGCCCCTTTACCTAGTTGACTTACAAATGTTCTTCTTTTCATTTGGATATTTTTGAGATTCTACCATCTTTTCCAATGGGTACTTCTCCACCTGATTTCAAAAAATCAATTATGGCATCACGAATCAATACTCCTTGAGTATCAAATGGTCTACCTACTAGAAAGTCACAACCACTACCTCCATTTGCTATATAGTCGGAAAGCCCTATGGTGTATTTGGCATTTAGGTCAATTGGTTGACCATTAATAGTAACGTTCATTGCCTTTTCTCCTTGGCCAATTTCAAATCGTACAGAACTACTTATTGGCCAACCACCTCCACCTGCGATATGATCCAATAATACTTGTACCAGCTTTCCGTCCATATCCATTACTACCAACTGATTGTCAAACGGCATGAGCTCATATATGGTACCCTTTCGGATAGAACCGCTCGATATTTCAGGAATTCGCATCCCACCTGAATTGGTAATTGAAAAGGCTATGGGACGATTAAATAGCTTTTGGGTTTGGATTTGTTGAATGTCGGCAAACCAGTTTCCGAGGGTAGATTCTGGTCTGCCCATAGAAATTTTCTCAGGTAATTGACCTATAACTTCATTCATTTCGGCATCTAAAATTTCTTTAAATGGCAATATAAATGCAGTTATTTGCACATTGGGCGGTTGTTCGTCCACTTCATTGTAAATCCTCTCATAGGAAGCGAAATGATTGACTTTACAACCCCCTAAAACAGCTATTAGAAACATTCCAATGGCCGCAGTTTTGACCAGATAAATCCTGCTACTCATTTTATTTTTTTTGCCCTACTCAAATAAAGTAGAGTTTTTTCCCGGAGGGACTATCCCTAAATGTTTGTAAGCTTTGGCTGTGGCCTCTCTTCCCCTTGGCGTTCTTTGGATAAACCCCTGCATAATTAAAAAGGGTTCATGGACTTCTTCGATAGTCCCTGCTTCTTCCCCAACTGCAGTGGCTATAGTAGAAATCCCTACCGGTCCACCTTTGAATTTTTCAACTATCGTACTCAATATTCTATTATCCATTTCATCCAAGCCATCCCCATCTACATTAAGCGCGTCTAAGCCATATTGAGCAATGGATAATTCGATACTGCCATTCCCTTTTACCTGCGCAAAATCTCTAATTCGTCTTAGTAAGGCATTTGCAATTCTAGGTGTTCCTCTGCTTCTTCTAGCAATTTCTGCTGCCCCCTGAGCATCAATAGGGACGTCCAAAATTTGAGCTGAACGATGAATGATTTTTTCCAAAGTAGCTTGATCGTAATAGTCTAAATGACAATTGATTCCAAATCTGGCCCGCATAGGCGACGTGAGTAGCCCCATCCGAGTAGTAGCCCCTACCAAAGTAAAGGGATTCAAGTTGATTTGAATGCTCCTAGCATTGGGACCACTATCAATCATAATATCTATATGGTAATCCTCCATCGCAGAGTAAAGATACTCCTCCACTACGGTGTTGAGGCGATGTATTTCGTCGATAAATAATACATCACCCTCTTCTAAGTTCGTCAATAATCCTGCTAAATCACCTGGTTTTTCTAGAACTGGTCCAGATGACATTTTCAGATTAGCTCCTAATTCATGGGCTATGATATGGGATAGAGTGGTCTTTCCCAAACCGGGGGGGCCATGTAGCAAAACATGATCCAAAGCTTCAGTTCTCTTCCTAGCTGCGGTGATGAAAATTTTCAGATTATCCACAATCTTGGGTTGCCCAGAAAAATCTTCTAAAGCCTTGGGCCTAAGGGTCTGTTCCAATTGTTCAGAATCCTTCTCATGTCCCCCTCCAAGGTGGTCAGCTAACAAGTCCTTCATTTAGCAAAATTACGAACTATTCCGCAATCCATGTATGCTAAATATTTGTTAACACTATAGCAAACAGCAAATTAATTTTACCTTTGCACAAAATTTTTATGACCCTATAAAGACATACAAGATGAGCGGAAATAAGATTACCATTGAGAACGGCAAATTAGTAGTACCAAATGACCCTATCATTCCTTTTATTGAGGGTGACGGTATTGGTCCAGATATCTGGGCGGCTTCAGAAAGAGTCCTCGATGCTGCAGTTGAAAAAGCCTATAAGGGCACTAAAAAAATTCATTGGAGAGAGGTTTTAGCAGGTCAGAAAGCGTTTGATCAAACTGGAGAGTGGCTGCCAGAGGCCACCTTGGAAGATATTAAAACTTATTTAGTAGCCATTAAAGGCCCATTGACCACGCCTGTGGGCGGCGGTATTAGATCATTAAATGTCGCCTTACGGCAAAAATTAGATTTGTTTGCCTGTGTAAGGCCAGTGCAGTATTTCAAAGGGGTTCCTTCTCCAGTAAAAGCACCTGAAAAGGTGGATATGGTTATTTTTAGAGAAAATACCGAAGATATTTATGCTGGAATTGAATACCTAAACGGCTCTAAAGAAGCCGAAAAACTCAAGAAGTTTTTAATTGAAGAATTAGGGGTTAATCAAATTAGATTCCCAGATACGGTATCCCTAGGAATCAAACCTGTTTCGGTAGAAGGTACGGAAAGGTTAGTCAGAGCGGCTATTGAATATGCACTGGACAATTCCCTTCCTTCTGTGACATTGGTTCATAAGGGAAATATTATGAAATATACCGAAGGTAAATTTAAAGAATGGGGATACGAATTGGCTGAAAGAGAATACGGAAACCGAGTATTTACTTGGGCTCAATATGATAGAATCCTAGCTGAAAGTGGAGCAGATGCTGCCAATAAAGCACAGAAAGACGCCCTAGCTAATGGTGCTGTTCTAATTAAGGACGTGATTGCAGATGCATTTTTGCAACAGATCCTTTTGCGACCCGATGATTATTCTGTTATTGCTACGCTTAACCTAAATGGTGATTATATTTCAGATGCATTGGCAGCTGAGGTAGGTGGAATTGGAATCGCACCTGGGGCGAATATCAATTACCAAACAGGTATGGCAATTTTTGAGGCCACTCATGGAACCGCGCCTAAATATGCAGGTCAAGATAAAGTTAATCCAAGTTCAGTTATCCTTTCTGGAGAAATGATGTTGAGATATATGGGATGGAAAGAAGCTGCCGATATGATTCTGAAAGGAATGGACGGAGCTATAGGAAACAAAAGAGTGACTTATGACTTTCACCGCTTAATGGATGGAGCTACTTTATTAAAATGCTCTGAATTTGGAGATGAATTAATTAAAAATATGTAGTGATAATTTATCATTAAAGTTTTTTACCAAGCGACTGTTCTTTGATGGCACAGTCGCTTTTTTTTATTTTATTCTTTCTAGTTCTTACCCCCTAAATAGAGTCTCACTTGTTATTTGATTTAACGACCCTATATAAACTTAGTAGCAGTCTCCTGCTTTAACAACGCCTTATTTGTTGATATATGGAATTGAAACTCAAATGCATCTTTGAGGAAATCAACTTTCCCAAATCAAATAATTAAGAGCCTTCTTAACAACTAAAAATCTAAGAATGATTAATTGACTGAATAGGAGAGTAGCTACCTAAAGATTAAATTCTGGTAAAACAATTTAGTAATGGAATCATTCTTCTCGAGTTTGGAATCAGGCAGAAAAAGAGGTTCCACACCCACAGGTATCACTCGCATTGGGATTATTAAAGGAAAATCCTCTGTTGTTCAATCCGTCTACCCAATCAATTTCCATGCCTACCAAATATAGGGTATGCGCTTTCTCTAAAAAAATCTTGACTCCCTCTATTTCAAATATCTGATCGCTTTCCTTAGGTAAATCAAATCCAAGAATATAAGAAAAACCGGAACAGCCTCCTCCTTTCACACCAACTCTAAGACCGTGTTCTTCAGTTATGTTTTGATCCTCCTTTATTTTCCTTAACTGCACTAAGGCGCTTTCTGTAAGTTTTATAGGTGTTTCTATTTTCATCCTGTTTTACCTTTTTGACGGTGCAAACGCATCACTAAAATAAAAAAAATAACATTTTTTCCTTCCTCTTGGTTGGTAATTTCCCTTTTTATTTACATTTATAGAGATTACAATTTAAGGTTTATGTCCACATTTTTACAATTGTTAATGATAACCATACCTGCTGTTTTGGTTCTTACAGCAACCTACTTTATCCTTAACAAGTTTTTGAAGAGAGATTACGAAGAAAAATGGCTAAAAATTCAAAGGGAAAGAGGAGAAAAATGGGAAAATGCTCAAATTGCTGCAGCCGAAAGAATGGTTCTTTTTTGTGAGCGAATCTATCCAGATCACCTTTTGACAAGACTAAATCCTACTGGAAAAAAAGCCAAAATTTTTCATTTAGAACTATTGTTAGGAATCCAACAAGAATTTGATCATAACTTAACTCAACAAATATATCTTTCTAATGAGCTATGGAAGATTATTAATCTCGCCAAACAAGAGATTATAGAAATCATAAGCATAGCAGCTGAAAAAGTGGATAAAGAGGCAGATGCCATTATTTTAGCCCATACCATTCAGGGCTTATATGGGCAATTAGAAAAATCAGCTGTGCCAGTGGCCATAAATGCCATTAAAAAGGAAATGAATGACCTATTCAATTCAAAATAAAACGATATGAACAACAGACGACATTTTATCAATAAATCTTTGGGTTTAGCCTCCATAATTGGAACGTCTGGGTTTTGGAATACCCTTAAGGGGCAAACCCTGCAAACCGAATTAGAATCTAAAGAAAATTTATCCGCTGAAGAATTGGCAACTGATGAAACTTTTTGGTACCAAATTCAGCAATCTTATACAGTTTCTCCAACTATAATGAACTTGAATAATGGAGGAGTTTGTCCCCAACCTAGAGTGGTTCAAGAAGCAGTAGAAAGATACAATAGGTTGTCCAACGAGGCTCCTTCCCATTTTATGTGGCATATTTTAGATAGAGGAAGAGAACCATTAAGGAGAAATCTGGCTGAATTAGCAGGTTGCGATCCAGAAGAAATTGCAATCAATAGGAATTCTTCTGAAGCTTTGGAAACTATCATTTTTGGACTTCCCCTTAAGGCTGGAGATGAAGTGGTGCTAACCAAACAAGATTATCCTAATATGATAAATGCCTGGAAGCAAAGGGAACAGAGGGATGGAATCGTCTTAAAATGGCTAGATTTTCAATTTCCTATGGAGGACAAAACTTCCATAGTCGATACTTTTGTTAAGGCATTTACTAATCAAACTAAATTGGTACATATTACCCATATCATCAATTGGTGTGGACAAATACTTCCAGTAAAGGAGATAGCCAATGAGGCAAAAGAAAGAGGTATTGAAGTATTGGTAGATGCAGCCCATACTTTTGCTCATTTAAACTATAAAATTCCAGATTTAAATGCCGATTACTTTGGAACTAGTTTGCATAAATGGCTTTGCGCACCATTTGGGAGTGGAATGCTTTGGGTTCGGAAAGAAAAAATAAAAAAAGTGTATCCATTATTTGCGGCCCCAGATCCTAATAGCGAGGATATTCGGAAGTTTGAACATTTAGGAACTCGCTCCTTTGCTATTGAACAGGCCATTGGTCAAGCTATTAATTTTCACCATCTCATTGGATCGGAGCGGAAAACTGCTCGATTACAATACCTTAAAAATTATTGGGTTCAAAAAGCTCAATCTATTCCTGGTTTTGAGTGCCATACTTCCCTAAATCCTTCGTTTGGATGTGCCATTGCTTTGTTTTCAATGAAAGGGATGACTCCAGGGGAAATCTCAGGACAGTTGTTTAATCAACATAAGATTCACACAGTGGCCATCAATTGGGAAAATATTCATGGCGTCCGGGTGACTCCTAATGTATATACCACCAAAGCTGATTTAGATATTTTTGTCAATGCCATTGGCCAATTAAAAAAAGTATAACTGATGTTTGATTATAAAAAAAGAAGAGATGCACTGATAGAGAAAATGGGAACAGGAATTGTTCTTTTGTTGGGCAATGGAGAAAGTCCCATGAATTACAAGGACAATCCATATCCATTTAGACAAGACAGTAATTTTCTTTATTTTCTTGGAATTGATCGCCCGGATTTAGCGGCCGTGATTGACTGTGGAACTGGCCGCACCATTCTGTTTGGTAACGAAAGAAAAGTAGAAGAGGAGGTTTGGATGGGTAAAATAATTTCTCTTTACGATTTGGCTTCAGAACATCAAATCGATGAGGTTCTACCCTTACAAAAATTACCAGATACTATTAGCCATTATAAGACACAAGATTTTCATTATCCACCTTCATATAGAGTAGAAAACGCTATAAAAATTGCTGGATTATTAGGTATTAGTTTGGAAGAAGTGAGAAGGAGTGCCTCCAGAAAATTAATATCTTCAATCGTAAGTTTGAGGTCCTACAAAGAACCTGCTGAATTGCGAGAAATGGAAATTGCGGTTAATATCTCAGGAGAGATGCACGTCCGAGCCATGCAAAACGCAGTACCGGATCGCACAGAGGGCTACCTAAAGGGGCTGGTTCAAGCAATAGCAATTGAAAAAGGCAATGGATTATCTTATCCTTCGATTATCACCGTTAATGGTCAATATTTGCATAATCATGAACATGGTAACCTACTGGAAGAAGGAAAATTATTAATAGGCGATTTCGGAGCCAATTCATCTCATTGGTATGCGGGTGATATTACCCGAACTTTCCCCACTTCCAAACGATTTAGCGCCCAACAAAAGGCGATATACCAAATTGTCTTATCTGCCAATAATAGTGCTATTGCAGCTATTCGTCCTGGTGTTACCTATCGCAATATTCATTGGCAGACAGCGCGTATTATTTTTGAAGGTTTAAAAGCGCTAGGAATAACAAAAGGCGATGTAGATGAAGCTATTCACGAAGGAGCTCATGCTTTATTTTTTCCCCATGGATTAGGCCATATGATTGGTTTAGATGTTCACGACATGGAAGATCTTGGAGAAGATTTGGTAGGATATGATGAAGAGACCAAAAGAAGTTCTCAATTTGGATTGAAATCTTTAAGATTGGGAAAAAAATTAGAGCAAGGATTTACCCTAACTGTCGAACCTGGTATATATTTTATTCCCTCACTTATAGAAAAATGGTCTTCAGAAAACCTTTTTCATGACTTTATCAATTATGGAGAACTTCACCACTATTTAAGTTTTGGGGGAGTTCGTATTGAAGATAACGTTTTGGTGACCGAAACAGGGGTGATGGTGTTGGGACAACCCATACCTAAAAGTATTGAAGAGATCGAGGCATTGCGATCAATGGCTCGATTTTGAAGGATTCTTTAAAAGAAGTGAAAATCCATTTTTTCTTTGCTGAACTTTAAAATCATCAGGGAGTATATTTTCTTTGAATGTTTTGGTTAAAATATAAACAGGTCGATCAGGATGACCATTTAGTAAGGAATCAATTGCATAATAAGTCGGGTTAGTTAATTGCTTTTTATCCGTATAAAACAAATGGGCATAGGTTTTATATCCAACTGGGGCAACATAAACTTCCTCATCAGCTAAAGATTGATAAAATTCTATAGCCGCTCTTTGCGAGTAAGTCTCAATTTTTCCAATAAAAAATATGATGGTGGAAAGAGTAAATACAGCTGTTCCGACCAATAAAACAGTAATTCTCCTTATAGATGATTGCTTGCTGAACAAATAATAAATAAGCAGGGAGAGTAACCATAATCCAGGTATTATCTCTATCCCAGTCCAATCTACTTTGGCTTGTAAATTAGCTTGGGCAAATGGATCCTTAATTAGTTCAATCAACCAAGAAGGATCTGTTAACACAATAGGAAGACTAATAATTACAAATACGTATAACATCCCGACTGCAATCAAGGGCAGATTGGTCCTCCAAGTTGGCTTGGATGTTCGCTTCCAGTATTGGTAGATAGACAAACTTGCTAAAAAGGTGATAGGGAAATAATTTAAGGAGGAATAGTGAACAATTTTAGATTGAACAATGGAAAATAAAACCAGAACCACCCAAAACAAAATTTTATTCCACCTGGCAAAAATTTGAATGTCTGTGAGGACTTTGTTTTTGGATGATTTGACCAGTTGTTGAAGTGCAAATATTGAAGCGGGAAAGCATCCGATTAAAAGTACCACAAAATGATAGCCCGTGAAACCTTTATGACCAGCATCTGGTGTGCTGAATAGTTTGTACTGATACTTGGTGAATTCCAACATAAAGGCAGGACCATTTTTTATGGTTTCTGCTCCAAACCACAAACTGGTTACTAGTAGGGTGATAAATAAATAATAGAGTAGGCCTTTAAAGGGTATGAACCACTTAAATTTTTGATACAACCAATAAATGAACAAGACCAGTCCAATAATAATTAGGGCAACAGGGCCTTTGGTGAGCATTGCCAAGCCGGTGAGTATTCCTGCCCACGTTAAGGATTGAAATTTTTTTGGATGTTGAGCAGCGGAAAACAAAAAAACTAGGGAGGTGAAAATAAAAAAATTGAATACTGGATCGATAATACCTGATTTGAAATACAGGAAGGGTAGAACAGAGCCAAAATAGGTTAATGACCAAATCCATCCAAAGTCACGATCTACTATTTTATTGCCTACTTTGTAAACCATAAATAGAGTTAATATTCCGAAAACAGCATTTGGAAATCTGGCTGCATACGCTCCAATTCCAAATATTTTCATGGCTAAAACTTGAAACCAAAAAAATAACGGGGGCTTTTGGAAAAAAGGTTGGAAATCAATGTGAACCCTTAAATAATCTTCGAGAATTATCATTTCTCTACTTATTTCTGCAAAATTTATTTCATCCCAATCAAATAAATGAACCCCGCCAAGAAAGGGAAAGTAAAATAATGCTGCTAATGAAAGTAGTAAGAAGATAGATGGTAATCTGTTGTTCATGCGGTTTGACTTTACGGGCAATCCCATTTGCGAAGTTGGTTAACTACAGCCTTGAAATCTTTGGGCAAAGGAGCTTCAAAGAATTTAGGTAATCCTAAAGTTGGGTGGATGATATCTAAAGTTAACGCGTGTAAGGTCAAACGATTCATGAGAGGTTTTTCCTCTGTTTGTTTCTTTTGACTGTATTTTCTGCCCTTTATAGCCGAAAGATAAAAGGCTGCTGTGTTTCCATAAATGGGATCAATCATTAACGGATGTCCTATAGCTTTCAGATGCACCCTGATTTGGTGGGTACGGCCACTAACAGGAATCGCTTTAACAAGAGTATACCGCTTGAAGTTTTCCAAAACCTCAAAAAGAGTTAATGCTGGTTTTCCCTTAGAGACAGTAATCATCGTTCCCAATTTAGTGGGATGCTCCCTAATGCTGTGGGATACCTCTAAGGGTTGACCTTTTGTTAAATGCCCGGATATAAGAGCTAAATAAGTTTTTTTGACCGTTCTCTTTTGAAATTGCTCGTTTAGATTTTGATGGGCTTTTTCATTTTTGGCGAGACATAGAATACCGCTGGTGTCTTTATCCAAGCGGTGAACAACCCAAAGTTCAGTTTCCAATATTTTAGCCATTTCCTGCCAAGCATTGGGTTTATCTGGATGGAACCGGTCAGGAATAGAGAGTAATCCTGCAGGTTTGTTAATTACTACTAGGTCTTCGTCTTGGTAAATGATATCTATTTTTGTTGAAATCATATGAGTTGGCTAAAATATTTCTTTCTTAAAAAATAAAAGTGCCAGACTATACTTTTGTCGAATAATCCTTCCCCTACGGTGGATGGTCCTATTCGATTTTTTTCAATATTCTCTGAGGTATTTTTCCTAGTTCTATAGTGGTGAGGCAAGTGCACAAAAAAATGCCAATGTGCGTGAATGATAGCTAATATTCCTTTGAAGTTACCTTGTATGAGAAATAATCCAGCTGCCGCTCCATCTAAAACCAGTCGAATTAATACCTTAAGAAATACCAAAGAACTGGATTCGTTCTTGAAAATAGTGGATAGGGTATTTCTGAAATTCAAGTAGGTTTTGAAAGGGGAGTTATAATTTAATGTACCTCCACCAACATGATATACAGACACCTCAGGATAAGTATATATATGATAGCCTGCCCTTTTTAGTCGCCAACACAAATCAATCTCTTCAGCATGGGCAAAATAGGATCCATCGAATCCTCCAAATTCATTAAACAATTTACTTCGTACAAAAAATGCAGCGCCACTTGCCCAAAATACCGATCCAGTTTGATTGTATTGGCCATGATCTTTTTCCGTAATATCGAATATCCTTCCTTTACAAAAAGGGTATCCCAACCAATCAATAAAACCTCCAGCGCCACCGGCATATTCAAAATATTCAGGTTTGCTGTGGCTCAAAATCTTAGGTTGACAAGCAGCAACTTCTTGATTTTGGTCCATGAACTCAATAATTTCATAAAAGGATTGGACGTCTGCTTTTATATCAGAATTCATTAAAATAAAGTATTCTGCTGCTACCTGCTGTAGAGCTTGATTATAGCCTTCGGCAAAACCGTAATTTTTATCTAGTGCAATACAATGGACTTCTGGATAGTTTATTTCTAGGAAGGATATCGAATTATCAGTACTAAAATTATCTGCTACGTAAACAGGTAGTTTTGATTTTTTAGCCGTCTCTATAATATTAGGTAAAAACTGTTCCAGTTGATGTTGGGTGTTGTAATTCAAAATTACAATTGCAGCTTTAGCAGGTAAATTCATCTCCATCAATTTAATTGGACAGCATTTTTAAAGCAATTTCACGGTCGAACGCCATTTTGGTTTTTAAATCATCTAATTTTTCAAAGTGTTCATCTTCTCTTATAAAACCGATGAACAATAGTGAAACTATGCTATCATAAATATTTTGGTTAAAATTGAATATATGTACTTCTATACTCAATGCTTTATTATCAGTGACTGTTGGTCGATAACCGATATACAACATGCCTTTAAAGGTAGAACCATGAATCTTAGCTTTAACTGCATATATCCCTAGTTTGGGTATAATTTGTTTATCATCCTCCAGAAGGAGGTTGGCAGTAGGAAATCCCAAGTTTCTTCCCAATTTTTGTCCATGTATAACTTTCCCGGATATTTCAAATGGGCGACCCAGCATAGATTGTGCCTTATGGACATCACCAGCTTTTAACAATTTTCTAATTTTAGTAGAGCTAATTATTTCATCTTCAATACATTTGGGTTTCATTTCCTCCACTTCAAAACCCCACTTTATGCCTAAGTTTCGAAGTAGCTTTACATCGCCTTTTTGGTCCTTTCCAAACCGGTGGTCATGACCGATTATAATAACTCGAGGTTGAAATCGAGGAACTAAAAATTGCTCTACGTATTCTGAAGCCGAAATATTAGCAAATTCTAGGTTGAAGGGTACTACTACCAAGTGCTCTAAACCCGCTTTTTCGAGGAGATCATTTTTTTGTTTTCTGGAGGTTAGGAGATCTATAGAACCTGATTTTTTCAAAATTTCACGAGGGTGTGGATTAAAGGTTATAAGGCAAGTTTGAAGACCATTTTTTTTGGCGACTGAAACCATTTTTTCTAAAATTTCAACATGGCCCAAGTGTAAACCATCGAATGAACCCACAGTTAAGACAGTATCTTTTAAATCATCAAATTGTTCGGTGTAATAGTGAATTTTCATGATGCCACAAAAGTAATTCAATTTTCAATTTTTAAGGATGACCAATTTGATCGCTTCTTTTTCCACTCTAATCCTTTATTTATTTTAGCTTTGTAATACTGCTGAATTTAGCATTAGTTAATCATTAGATATGGCATTTGATAAAACTAAAATTGCAAAAGCCCTTGCTCAGGTGCAAGATCCTGGAACAGGTCAGGACATTATTACCAGAAATATGGTAACCAATCTTGAAGTAGAAGGAACCAATATCAATTTTACCATAGAATTGCCCAGCCTTAATAACGAATACAAGACGCAGCTAAATTTCGCTTGTATGGAGGCCATTCAAAAAGTTTATCCAGAAGCCAATGTAAATATTCATCTATCAGCTGCAGGGGGAGGCACTGCTCCTCAGCAACCTAATCCACTTCCTCATGTCAAGAATATTATTGCAGTGGCATCTGGTAAGGGAGGTGTTGGTAAATCAACAGTTTCCGTCAACTTAGCCCTCGGTTTGAGAGCTACTGGAGCAAAGGTTGGTTTGATTGATGCTGATTTGTATGGTCCTTCTATTCCTACTATGATGGGATTAACAGGGGAACGACCTAAGGTGCAGCATATCCATGGACAACCCAAAATGTTGCCCTTGTATGCACACGATATTCCCGTAATGTCCATAGGTTTTATTATAGAACCTCAACAAGCAGTAGTTTTAAGAGGTCCAAGACTTTCAGGAGTTATTAAGCAATTTATTCATGAATGTATTTGGCCTGAACTTGACTATTTAGTCATTGACCTTCCACCGGGAACTGGGGATATCCAATTGACCTTGGTACAATCTCTGCCACTTACAGGAGCTTTATTGGTAACCACACCCCAGCAAGTTGCCTTGGCTGATGCAGTTAAAGCTATGAATATGTTTTTGATGCCCTCTGTTAGCGTCCCTATTTTAGGTGTGGTTGAAAATATGTCTTGGTTTACACCCGAAGAACTTCCAGATAACAAGTACTACCTTTTTGGAAAAGGAGGAGGAGAGAAATTAGCCCAGATGAGTCATTCAAAGTTAATTGGACAGATTCCGCTCATTCAGAATATAAGAGAATCTGGTGATGGTGGAACGCCTGCTGTTGTGAACCCAAATTTATCTTCTTCTACCTTATTTAAGGATCTGGCTAAGAATATAATGGAGCAGGTTCAAAAGAGGAATGCCAATCAAAGCCCAACAAAAATGGTTAATGTATCAGACAATTGATAAAATTCCAATATGTCAGAGAAGGAAAGAATAGACTATATTGAAAAAATTGATAAAATTCTAAATGAAATTAGACCTCACTTGGCAGTGGATGGAGGGGATGTAGAGGTGATAGATGTGACAGATGGGAAAGTAGTCAAAATCAAGTGGATTGGAAACTGTGAAAGTTGTAGTATGTCAGAAATGACCCTAAGAGCAGGAATTGCAGAAACCATAAAATCAAAAATGCCTCAGATTGTTGCAGTTGAAGCCATTAATGGTAATCTGACCTCATAAAATATTGTAATGACCTCGCACGACTTATTTCAATCTATACAACTCAAAAAGTCATTTTTATGTGTGGGTTTAGACAGTGATATACACAAATTACCTGCTTGTATTCCCAAAACACCAGAAGGACTGCTGATTTTTAATCAAAAAATTATTGAGGCTACTCTTCCATTTACAATAGCTTATAAACCTAATTTAGCGTTTTACGAAGCCATGGGGGCACCGGGTTGGGAAGTATTAAAGGAAACCATAGGTTTGATTCCCAATACCCACTTCAAAATAGCAGACGCCAAAAGAGGCGATATTGGGAATACCGCAGATCAATATGCTAGAGCCTTTTTCGAAGATTTGAATTTCGATGCTATTACTTTAAGTCCTTATATGGGGATAGATTCTGTAAGTCCATTTTTAGAATACCCGAATAAATGGGTTATTATTTTAGGATTGACCTCTAATTCAGGTAGCAAAGATTTTCAATTAACCAAGACTTCTAATGGTAAATATTTTTTTGAACAAGTATTAGAAACGGCCAGTAGGTGGGGTAATCCTGATAAAGTCATGTTCGTAATAGGTGCCACTCATTCTACCTATTTTGAAAAAGTTCGGAAGATTATACCCGAACACTTCTTGCTGGTTCCAGGTATTGGTGCTCAGGGAGGAGATTTATCAGAAGTCTTTAAATATGGAGCAAATCGCAAAGTAGGCCTGCTTATTAATGCTTCCAGAAGTATTCTTTATGCCTCTAATAATGAAAATTTTGCAATTGAAGCAGGCAAACAAGCTGCGGAATTGCGAGACCAAATGTCTAAACTTCTCGATGATGAAAACATGCTTAACAGTTAGTCTGCTATTTATTTTTGGTAGCCTATGGTCACAACAACTGAGAACTGGCGCCGAGCAAACAGATCTTTATTTGCCTATCCTCCAAGGTAAGAAGATTGGGTTAGTAGTAAATCAAACTTCGGTCAGCGAGGGGGAGCACTTGGTAGATGTTCTGCTGGATAACCAAATTAATATCAGCAAAATATTTGCTCCAGAACATGGTTTTAGAGGGCAAGCAGATGCAGGGGAAAAAGTGGACGATAGCGTGGATCAGGCGACCGGTATCCCAATAGTCTCATTATACGGGAGCAAAAGAGGACCTTCCATGGAGGATTTAAAGGAGTTGGACCTATTAATATTTGATATTCAAGATGTTGGTGTCAGATTCTATACCTATATATCAACTCTTCATTATGTGATGGAGGCTTGCGCCAAAAGTGCGGTACCCTTGATGATTCTGGATCGACCTAATCCCAATGGTCATATAGTTGATGGACCAATTTTGGATACGGAATACCAGTCTTTTGTCGGAATGCACCCTATACCTATTGCACATGGCATGACTATTGGTGAATATGCTAGAATGATCGATGGAGAGAATTGGTTGGGAGAAAGGCTAAAAGCTACGCTACAGGTCATTCCTTGTAAAGATTATAACCACAATATGGCTTATCAACTGCCAATTAAGCCATCACCTAATTTGCCAGATATGAAATCAATCTATTGTTATCCTTATACCTGCTTATTTGAGGGAACCGTATTAAGCGAGGGAAGGGGTACTTCAACTCCTTTTCAAATTTTTGGCCATCCAGATATTCAAGGAACAAATAGGGTAAGCTTTATACCTATGCCTAATGAAGGATCAAAATATCCAAAGTTAGAAGGGCAAGAATGTAGAGGTAAATCATTATCAAATCAAACCGAAGACGAGCTTAGAACTATTGGAAAAATTGATTTGTCACACCTGATTGAAATGTATCAAAATTTTCCAGACAAGGCAGAATTCTTTTTAAAAAATGGATTTTTTGACAAATTAGCGGGAGGAAGTCAATTGAGAACGCAAATTCAGAATGGATGGACAGAAGAGAAGATCCGAGCTTCATGGCAAGATGGATTGAATGACTTTATGGAAATCCGGCAAAAATATTTGTTATACCCCTAATAATTTTTATTCTAACAATCACCATCACCACACATAGGTAAATTGTAATCCAATATCCATTCTGCGTTTTCCAGTTGTGGCGTCTCTTTGAGATCCAATGTGCTGTACATCAGGTTGATACATTCTTGATATTCTAGCTTCTAGCAATCCCCGGGAAGTTTTCCATCGAGGAATTAAATACCAACTGATTCCACGTCCATGGAATGCTGGCATACCAAAAAAACCTGCCATTTGGTGTTCGTATTGGTAGATTCTTAAAGCGTAATTAGGAATATCGAAAAGCGTCAATCTTAGTTTGAAGTCCAAAGATGGTCGCTTAGGTTTCCATATAAAATCTTGAGATATTAATTGACCTTTCTGATGAGATTGATTTTCTTTTAAATAGGAGTTTTCTAACCGAATGCGCCATTCCAAATTAGGACTGGGATAAAGAATCATTTGAATTCTAAAATTGCTTTTTTGCGGAAAAGCTAAGGATTTAAATTTTGTATTTGATGTACGGTTAATAGTACTTTTTTCCATTCTGAAATCTGCATAAATCTGTATTTCATTTTTCTTAGAGTATTGAATTCTCCATCTAATACTATTACCAATAGATGGCGCATGGACGTTGTATCTCATCCAGGGAAATTTCCTAATATCGTTGAAAAAAGATAGTTCCCAATTCGGAAATGGTTGCGCCTTTAAGAGAAAAAAAATACCATTTTCGTTTTGAGCTTTTCCAAATCTTCCAAATGTCCTTGTCTCTATGGATTGATATTCTGGAGAGTAGTTTCTTAAACTTAATAGAAAATCTATATTTCTAGATGGACTTAATAACCAACCTAGTAAATGAGCTTGATTAAAGTAATGATCGATAGCGGATTCGGCAAACCATAAATGGCCTTTTACTTGGAGCTGAAAATTGAAGCTGAGGTTGAATAACTCATTTCCAGTAAAGATGAATTGATTATAAGGACGTATTACTGGTAAGATAGGTCGAAAAAATCTATGGTAGGTAGAATTTAATCCTATGAAGCCGTTATTTAGATTAAAGGTCCAATTAAATCCTCCTAGTAAATGTTTTAAGGTCCTTTGATCTTCTATTTCGTTGATCGTTCTACTTAATCCAGACTGATTGATTGAGGTCACATAAGAACCTATAAGAGAATCGTATTTAAGGTTTCCATTTCTATTGCGATAGGAGATGAAGGCTATTCCCATAGATTTTCGCTTGGACCATTCGATTCCAATACCGCTTTGATAGTTGCCTTCTGTACTGCCTCTCTTTGGTCTGATTGCTGAACGCCCTTTGACCAAAAGGGTAGGAGACAAGCTCAAGCCGCTGCCAAATGATTGACCCCCAATTAACCCTTGCCCCATTTGAAATTGATAATCTCCCAATACTAACAAATCTATGGAGTTGATTGGTTGTTCAATAGCCAAATGTTTGTTGAAGTGAAAAGGTAAGGCTTCTCCTGCATCCTTGTCTAAAGCCACCCCTAGTTTGAACTTACCTGGTCGATCTAGGGTAAATTTTCCAGTAACATGATAAGGATTACCTTGATAGCCATCTGGTTGGAGGAATCCTAATTTTTTGGGAAATGTTCGCCCTATCCTAAAGGAGGTTTGTCGCCTTATCTCCACCGAGGAAGACATCCAATTGGAGGGAGATAAATTGAAGGTTCTATCTACTAATAATTTCGATTTTATTTGTTGGATAGTAGTTGGATCAAATAAGGGAACGGCCCTTAATTCCTCTACCACGATAAACGGACCAAAATGCTCTCGGTATTCAAAAAAAGAATGGATTTGTTCCTCGCTTAATAGGGTAAGTGATCTAAGTTCTTCTTCAGTAATTGAATTAAGTAAGATGGAAGAAAAGGGTAGATCAGCTTTATCCATTTGTTGAGGTAAAAATCCATCATCATTTTCTATCTCTTGCTCCAACCATAATTCTTCTTCAACTGTAATTTGTCCCAGGAGAAGGCTGGGAAACATCATCATAAAAAACATTCTCCACATCTGAACACTCTTTGTTCAAATATATAGGATAAAAAATCAGAATGCAATTAATTTGTTATGGGGAAATTTAGATGAAGTTGTAACCATTTGGGAACATCAAAATAAGCTATTTCCTTAATGGCATAAGGATCATTGGAAATATTAGGGAAATTCAAATAAAAATCTTCAATACTTTTCTTTTGAAGAAAAGTATTTTGCCTAATCAATTTTTTAAGCAAGTGAACCATGGCTTTTTGAACATTACCGGAATCCTTAGCTTTAAGAATGGATTTTTCCAAAGCTGGCAAAAGGTAATCATTGATTAAATCAAAATTGTTCAATTCATAATTACAAAGTATATGTAATAGCCTGGCATTAATTTCTAAATCATTTCTTAGATAATCAATGGGAATGATTACTACTTTATTGATGTATTCTAAAGCCTCGTTGAATTTTTTTTGGATAAAATATAACCCCGCAATTTTATAATAAATCAGATGGACCCGATGGGAATCCATAAAAGGCAGGTAAACCTTCATGTCCTTCATAATAGAAGGAGCAAGCTGAGTTACTTCATTGTATCTTTCATCCAGTAGGCACCAGTTGAGTTGAGAAAGCGAAAGGTATACAAACCCGGTCATCCGGGTATTCATATTCCAGGTATTATTTTCATTTTGGACGAATTCCTCAAACACTGAAATGTTTTTTTGAAATTCATCTTTTTCTTTCAGAATGAACTGCAAAATGAGTAAGTAATACAATCCTCTACTGTATAACATCGGATCTTTCCGCTGCATTTGAGGATTTTTTTGGAAGATTTCAAACCATTGATGGGTATAAGTTTTAGCCTTTTTGAAGTCTAATAAAATATAGTAATACCAAAATTTAGCTTGAAAATAATTAACCTTTTCGAAAAAAGTCATTTCGTTTAATTCCAAGGAATTCGGAAGTAGTGATTGATAAAATGACTCAAATTCCTTGTTTTCTTCGGTAGTTCGAGCATGTCCAAATTGAATATACCATCCCTGTATTTGAATATTTAGATTAGATAAAAAGTTATTCCGATAAGTTACTGTACTCCTGTGGATAGATGATTCCAAAAGGGTTTCCATTTTATTAGCAATCATTCTACTTCTGGTAATATGCCTGGCTTCAATCATTTTTTCAAATTCGAGAATCTCCAGATGTAAAATATCCTGATGGTGATCTTCAGCTATTTTTTTAATTCTTTCCAACAATTTAAGACTTTGCATATATAGTCCTTTGCCGTAAAGTATTCTCGCGAAATCCAATTGTTCTCGAATTTGAATATCAATATTCTTATCGATATAAATTAATCGAAGACTAGTCAAAATTTGCCCGTAAAGATGTCTCTTGAGATTGGCTAACTGACTTTTCTTAATATTGGGAAGTTTTTGAAGCAATAGTTTCTCATCGTAACGAGGAATCTTATCCATAGCCTCAAATAATTGGACAAACTTTAATCCTGACTCAGATTGAATCCTATTAGAATAAAGTTTGAAATTTCTTTTCTCAGATTTGGACAGAGACTTTATTAAGGAGAAAACTTGTTCTTTATGATTATTGGGCATCACAAACTCTTGCTTTATAAAGTACTGAAAAACAAGATTTTATTTGGTAAAGTTAGCTACTGAGTATCACATTAAATAGCAAAATACTACATTTTTTTCAAATCTCAGGTCTTAATATTGTGACGCCATCAGGCTACAACAATTTAGTAAGTAACTTAAAACAAATACACTATGAGTATGTCAAGATTCCAAGCCTTGGACACAGTGATGACCAGGGATAGGTTGGATTTGGATTATGTTGATGTTCCCAATTCCAAGATTTCTTCTTTCTTCGGTAGCCATGTGTTTAACGAGGCGTCTATGAAAGAATACTTAACGGAAAAGGATTTTCAAGCGATTGTCTCTGCTATTGCAACTGGAGAGAAATTCTCTAAAGAGAATGCCAAGATTGTGGCTGAGGGCATGAAAAGATGGGCTATGGATAACGGTGCTACTCATTACACTCACTGGTTTCAACCCCTTACTGGTGGAACCGCTGAAAAACACGATTCCTTTTTTACTATAACGCCTGACGGCAAAATTCTCGAAGAATTTACTGGAGATACCCTTGTACAGCAAGAACCCGATGGCTCTAGTTTCCCAGGAGGCGGTTTACGTTCTACCTTTGAAGCAAGGGGATATACTGCTTGGGATCCCTCATCCCCAGCTTTTATTTTGGAGGTAGGGAATGGGAAAACACTTTGTATTCCAACCATTTTCGTTACCTATGGGGGAGATTCTTTGGATTATAAACTTCCTCTTTTGAAATCTCAGGAATATTTAGCTCAAGCTACTATTCCTGTTTGTCAATTATTCGATGACAAAGTCAATAAGGTCATTGCTACACTAGGATGGGAGCAGGAATACTTCTTAGTGGATGAAGCGTTTGTCAATGCAAGGCCAGATATACTAATGACAGGAAGAACCCTTTTAGGCAAATTCTCACCAAAAGGTCAACAATTAGATGATCACTATTTCGGTTCTATACCCGAGCGTGTTTACGCCTATATGAGAGATTTGGAAACAGAATGTCATAAATTGGGGATTCCTGTAAGAACTAGACACAACGAAGTAGGCCCTGGTCAATATGAGCTCGCTCCTATGTTTGAAGAGGTCAATTTAGCTGTGGATCACAACCAGCTATTAATGGATTTGATGGATAGGGTAGCTAAGAGACACCATCTGAGCGTTTTACTTCACGAAAAGCCATTTGCCGGAGTTAATGGCTCTGGGAAACACAACAACTGGTCTATGTCTACCAATACTGGAGTTAATTTGTTGTCACCTGGCAAACAACCCGGTAAAAATTTATTGTTCCTAACTTTCTTTGTCAATACTATTCAGGCAGTTTACCGCTATGCTGATATTTTAAGAGCATCTGTAGCTTCTGCTTCCAATGATCATAGATTAGGTGCCAATGAAGCACCTCCTGCAATTATCTCGGTTTTCATCGGTGACACGTTAACCAAAGTATTAGATAATATTGAAAAGGGAATTGACGCTGACGAGGCTGGAGTAAAGGAGGTGCTGGATTTGTTGAGTAAGATTCCAAATTTGGAATTAGACAATACCGATAGAAACAGAACTTCTCCATTTGCCTTCACAGGTAATAAGTTTGAAATTAGAATGGTGGGTTCTTCTATGAACTGTGCAGCACCAATGACTGTAATGAATACAATTGTTGGTCAGCAGTTAAGAGACTTTAAAGTGGAGTTGGATCAAATGTTAAGCAAAGGGATGGATCAAGATTCCGCTATTCTTGCTATTCTGAAAAGGTATATTACTGAATCCAAGTCTATTAGATTTGAAGGAGATGGCTATAGCGAAGAATGGAAAAATGAGGCAGCTAAAAGAGGTTTAGGAAATACTCCTAACACTCCGGATGCCTTAATGGCTTATGTAACAGATCAGGCTGTTGATCTATTTACTTCTAGTGGCGTGTTTACAGAAAGAGAATTAGATGCTCATTTCGAAGTTATGTGCGAGAATTATGTCCTCAAACTTCAAATTGAATCCAGAACTTTAGGAGAAATGGTCATTAATCATGTACTGCCAGCTGCAATAAGTTACCAAAGTCAATTAGCAGATAATGCCCTTCAATTAAAGGAATTAGGACTGGCTGCAAATCTATATGAGGCTCAAATTGATTTAATTAAGAGAATTAGTGAGAATATTGCAGTAATTAAAGATACTGTTGATAAAATGACTCAAGCTAGAAAAGATTCCAATTCAAAAGAGGAAGCTATTGAAGTAGCAAAGAGTTACTGTAATGAGGTCAAGCCTTTAATGGAAACTATTCGGATGCATGCCGATCGACTGGAATATTTGGTTGATGACAGAGAGTGGCCTTTAGTGAAATACAGAGAAATGATGTTTGTTAGATAATAAAAAAAGGGCCGAGAGGCCCTTTTTTTATTTTTTCTCCTTATATTTTTTAATCTGGCGTCTCATCTTTTCATAAGCGTCAGCTAAAGCAATTTCAAAAGTCTCCGCGCTTCCAGAAGAAAAAAGTTCTGTCCCAGGAACATTACATTGAATTTCGACTGTCTTCCCGTCACTATTTAAGTGACGATGCTCATCCTCTTTGATGAAAAATGAAATAGTAGTGGTTCCGTCATAGAACGTAGAAAGTTTTTCTACTTTTTCATCGATCAACTTTTTGAAATACCCGTCAACGGGGAATGGTGCTTGAATGTTTACTGTCATAATATATAGGCTTTTAATTACTAAATGCTTGAAACCTTAATATACTACAAACAACCATTAAATTCAAGTGACGAAAGTCACAGCTAATAGAAAAAGTTATTTAACGGAATCTACAACAGCCTTGAAAGTTTGAGGATGATTCATGGCTAAATCGGCCAGAACTTTTCTGTTTAAGTCTATATCGCTATTGGAAAGCGCATGAATTAACTTGGAATAAGTGGTTCCATTTGTTCTAGCAGCAGCGTTAATTCTCGCGATCCAAAGTCGTCTAAACATTCTTTTCTTTTGCTTTCTATCTCTATATGCATATTGAAGACCTTTTTCAACTGCATTTTTTGCTACTGTATAGACATTAGAACGGGCACCAAAATAACCTTTGGCTAACTTTAGAATCTTTTTTCTTCTCTTACGAGAAGCTACTGCATTAACTGACCGTGGCATACAATTGTTTTTAGTTCAATACAGGGGAAAATAAATTTTCGCTTCACCTGTATCCTCGTTAAAAAATTAAAGATTTAACATCCTAAGTACTCTTTTCTGGTCCGCTTCACTTACTAGAGTAGAACCAGATAACCGTAACTTAGCTTTTTTACTTTTTTTTCTCATCAAGTGAGAAGTGTTGGCTTGAAACCTTTTTACTTTTCCCGATCCCGTAACCTTGAATCTCTTCTTGGCACTAGAGTGGGTTTTCATCTTAGGCATAGCTGTAATTTTTAAATGGACTGCAAAGATAGAAAATACTTAAGATAAATGGTATTATTTCTTCTTTTTAGGTGAAACAATTACCATCATTCTTCTGCCCTCCATCTTAGGAAGTGATTCAGCGGAACCGTATTCTTCTAATTCTTTTAAGAATCTAAGTAGTAAAAGTTCTCCTCTATCTTTAAAGACAATAGTTCTTCCTCTAAAGTGAACATAAGCTTTTACTTTAGCACCGTCTTCCAAGAAATTTTTCGCATGTTTTAGTTTGAAGTCAAAATCATGCTCATCGGTATTGGGTCCAAAACGAATTTCCTTAATTACGGTTTTTACAGTTTTGGCCTTTAATTCCTTATCTTTCTTTTTCCTCTCGTAAAGAAATTTATTAAAATCTACAATTCTTACAACAGGAGGGGAGGCATTTGGTGAAATTTCGACCAAATCGAGTTCAACTTTTTCTGCCCAGATTAATACATCTCTAGTATTGTAAACTGATCCAGCTTCCACAGGCTTTCCAGCTGCTTCACTTATTAGATCTAAATTTTCACCTACAATTCGTATTTCGGGAACCTTAATTCGATCATTGATTCTGAATTCTACTCCCTTTGCTTGTTCCTTATTTTTTTTTGCCAATATTAAAGTGCGTTTAAATTTCTAGATGTATTATTCACGCAAAAATAATTAAAAATGGATTTTTTCTTAATTATTTATTGTTCGACGTCAGAATCTGATTTTACTTGCTTTTTAAGCGCAATCTTTAATCCATCTTTTTCTTTATTCAAGGTTGCGGATAATTCTGAGCCTGGTTTGGGGTTCTGTTCGAGCAAAAACTCAGCTAAAGGATCTTCAATGTATTTCTGAATAGCTCGGTGTAAAGGTCTGGCGCCAAATTGAGGATCGAATCCTTTATCCGCGACAAATTTTTTAGCCTCTTTGTTTAGGGATAGGGTGAACTCCATTCCGCTCAATCTATCTTTCAAATCTTTTAGGGCAATATCAATAATTTTGAAAATTTCATCTTGCCCTAAACTATTGAAAATAACCACATCATCAATTCTATTGAGAAACTCAGGAGAAAAAGTGCGTTTTAAAGCATTTTGAATAACACTTCTCGAGTGTTCTTCTATATTATCTTGTCGCGCTTTAGTTGCAAAACCAACCCCTTGACCGAAATCTTTCAATTGACGAACTCCAATATTGGAGGTCATAATAATTAAAGTATTTTTAAAATCTATTTTTCGCCCTAGACCATCTGTCAATTGTCCATCGTCAAGTACTTGTAGTAAGATGTTAAATACATCTGGATGAGCTTTTTCTATTTCATCTAAAAGAATGACGGAATAGGGCTTCCTCCTTACCTTTTCTGTCAGTTGCCCTCCTTCTTCATACCCTACATATCCTGGAGGTGCTCCGATTAATCTGCTTACAGAAAATTTTTCCATGTATTCACTCATGTCTATTCTGATTAATACGTCATCAGAATCAAACATGTATCTTGCAAGTGCTTTAGCTAATTCTGTTTTACCTACGCCAGTAGGACCGAGGAAAATAAACGAACCAACTGGTTTGTTGGGATCTTTTAATCCTACTCTATTACGTTGAATGGCTTTGGTGATTTTGGCGATAGCCTCATTTTGCCCAATAATTACAGATTGTAAATCTTTTTGCATCCCCACTAATTTTTTTCCTTCACTTTGTGCCACTCTCTTGACAGGGATACTGGTCATCATAGAGACCACCTCAGCTATATTTTCCTCATCTACAGGATATTTTTTAGACTTTGCGTCTTCTTCCCATTGAACTTTTGCATAGTCCAATTGACGAATCAATTTAGATTCTTTATCGCGCAAATCTGCAGCTTTCTCATACTGTTGATTTTTAACTGCTTGATTCTTACTTTCCTTTACCTCCTCGATACCTTTTTCTAATTCTTCTATATGTTTGGGAACATGGATGTTTTTTAAATGTACCCTTGCACCAACTTCGTCAAGGACGTCAATAGCTTTGTCTGGTAAAAATCTATCAGTAATATATCTGTCACTAAGTTTGACGCATGCTGCTATAGCCTCATCTGTGTAGGTAACGTTGTGGAAATCTTCGTATTTGGATTTGATGTTATGAAGGATATTAATCGCTTCTTCTGCAGATGGTGGTTCCACCATAACTTTTTGGAATCTTCTATCCAAAGCTCCATCTTTTTCAATATGTTGGCGGTATTCGTCTAGTGTAGAAGCGCCAATGCACTGTAATTCACCTCTGGCTAAAGCGGGTTTAAAAATATTTGACGCATCTAAAGAACCTGTAGCTCCTCCAGCCCCAACAATAGTATGAATTTCGTCAATAAACAAAATAACATCCCTTGATTTTTCAAGCTCATTCATGATGGCTTTCATCCTTTCTTCAAATTGCCCTCGATATTTTGTTCCTGCTACAAGAGCTGCCAAATCGAGCATAACAATTCTCTTATTGAAGAGCGTTCTGGAAACTTTACGCTGCATGATCCTTAAGGCCAATCCTTCAATAATTGCGGTTTTTCCAACACCAGGCTCTCCAATAAGAATTGGATTGTTCTTTTTTCTCCTACTTAGAATTTGAGAAACTCTTTCTATTTCGTTTTCCCTTCCTATAATAGGGTCTAATTTATCTTCTTCAGCTAGCTTAGTAATGTCTCTTCCAAAATTATCTAATACTGGAGTTCTAGACTTGCTTCCTGCTTTTCGCTGTTGAAATCTACTGGAAGTTGATTCCTCCTCTTCAAATGCATCTTCTGGTTCAGATGGGCCTTGAAAAGAAGGATCTGTTTTTGTAGAAAAATCTTGTTCTTGTTTGACGTACTCCAATTCTGCTTTGTAAATGTCGTAGTCAACATCAAATTGATTCAATACCTTGGAAGCGGCATTATCATTATTTTTTAACATAGATAAGCAAATGT